>NZ_JAMQML010000016.1:0-113952 GCF_030068685.1 Nitratireductor sp. GZWM139
CCAGACGCTACAAGAGCCGCCATCTCATCGAAAACGCCTTCTGCCGCCTGAAGGACTTCCGACGCGTCGCAACTCGCTACGACAAACTCGCCAGGAACTTCCTGTCCGCCGTCGCCCTCGCAACACTCGTCGCATTCTGGCTATGATTGAGTCTCAGCCCTAGGATCAGGCGGGACTCGCCACCTTTCTTTCAGCGATGATCATCGGATCGAGCAGCGCCGAAAGCGCGCCTGCCCCGGTCACGATGTGGTGCGCACCGGCCTCCGCCAGCCGCTCGGCGCGATNGAATTGGCATATGTAGCCGAGGGGATCGAAGAGCAGATCAAGGCGGCAATTCGGGCGATGGAAGGCAAATAAGGCCAGGATTGAGCTCTGGCCACCGCCCTCCAGATGAAACATCGCTTCAAAAATTCCAATCAGCACCGTGCTGAGATTTCAAAACCATATGCATTTATCAGCCTCGCCATACATGGATAGTAATGTTTGCGGGTACAGCTTGTTTGGCTGCGTGAAGCAACAGCGCTCGTTCGCCGGAATGCTGGCCGACGGCACCGATGCCAGAGCCTCCAATGCACCTACGTCATCACACCATTGAGTGTGACAGTGACAGTTGGTCAGCTAAGAAAAACAAGTAAATTTCCACAAATTCAGAATCAGACACCGCAAATAATTTACAATTTAGGCGTTCGGAAATTCAAAATTTTGTAAGGTTATGAAAAAGAACTTTTCCACAAAACTTTTTGACGCCTGTGAAAACCTCGAGGATCTCTCGCAATCCGAGACGCGCGCACTCTTATACCGCGCAGCGCTTTTGCTTAACAACTCGAGTTCCCAGCAGGAAATCGCAATCCTCATAGACAGCGTTGCGGCATTCATGGACAGCTACGCAGAACAAGAAGGCGTTTCGCGGGACGAGGCTGTCAATGAGGCACTGATCAGATGGGCGCTCAGCCTAAATCTGGTACGCGTCGAAGACCTGGAAGCAGCAATGCTTCAAGAAGATCGGTCGCAGTAAGACCGAGCGACGAGACCGCTGCACTAAGGGGGCGGACGCCCTGTCAGCCAAGTGTAGCCGGCAACGATCCAACTCGCGAGCGTTACCACCCCGATCCCGATGCGGATGAGCCAACGCCCCACAGTGCCCGCCCCGACAGCCTGAGTGCGAAGCTTCACCATGTCGTCTGCCACTGGCTGGATCTGATCGACCGTTTTCTTCGTCGCTTCGACCTCGCCCTCGACATGCGAAAGCCGCTCGCTCATCTCATCCAACCGGCGATGCACCACGGCGCGGCTGTCATCCGCGCGCATCAAGCGGTCATCGATACCTGAAGTGGTCCCGGAAAATCGGACAGTCAGCTAAGGTGTATCCCANATCAGGCGGGACTCGCCACCTTTCTTTCAGCGATGATCATCGGATCGAGCAGCGCCGAAAGCGCGCCTGCCCCGGTCACGATGTGGTGCGCACCGGCCTCCGCCAGCCGCTCGGCGCGATCGGGGCGAATGTCGGCGGGATCGACAAACCCGATCGGCAGCACACCGGCGGCGCGGGCGGCGGCAATGCCATGTGCGCTGTCATCGATCATGACGCTGCGTTCCGGCCGCGCGCCGCAACGCTCCAGACAATGTTGCACCAGATCCGGCGCGGGCTTTGGCCGGGGCACATCATCAGCGCTGAAGACCCGAGGCGCAAAGCGCTGCCAGAGCGGCGTCAGGCCAAGGCTTGCCCGCAGCCGCTCATGCCCGGAGTTTGACGCCACGCAGATCGGCGCATCCAGCCGCTCGAGCAGATCTTCAATGCCCGCCATCGGGCGCAGATCGGAGGCGAAACTGCCGAAAAGCTCCGCCTGCCAGTCCCGGTGCAGGCGGTCGAAATCCTCAAGCCCGCGTTCGAGCAGTGTCTGGCGAATGTCGCCAAGGCTCTTGCCGGTGAAATCCACCAGCGCCTGCTGCGATGAGATGGGCATGCCCGCAGCGGTCATGGCGCGGGCCAGCGTACGGCTTGCCAGCGGCTCGCTGTCGATCAGAACGCCGTCGCAGTCAAAGATCACAAGGTCGAAAGTGCTCATATCCGGTTCACTCCGGGCTGCCCGCAGGTCAGGGCGAAACTGTAGGTGGTGCCAGCAGGCGACGCCGGGTTCTTGCGGTCTTCGATGGTGACGAAGTCGCATTGTCCGCCATCGGGCGTCAGCGTCATGGTCGCATAGCCGTGCGCGCGTGAGGCCAGCTTGAGGTGCGGGTTTTCCGCAAGCGCCACATCGAGGCTCTTCTGGCTTGGCGCATTGGAGGAGATGGCTCCGGTTACGAACTCGGTCGCCACGGTCTCGCTCTCCGGCTGCGCGAAATCGCGCTTCACGTCGGCAGCGAAATAGGCATGAAGATCACCGCCAATGATCAGCGGGTTTTCCAGCCGCGCCGCCTCGATGCTCTCAAGCAGATGCCGGCGCGAGGCGCGGTATCCGTCCCAGCCATCGAGGCTGTAGCGCGTGCCTTCCCCCTGCTTGAGATCACGCTCGGACAGAAGTGTGGGCTGCGCGATGACGTTCCATCTGGCGCGTGCGCCCGGCTGCGTCTCTTCCAGCCAGCGCTCCTGCTCTGCGCCAAGCATCGAGTTCGCATCCGCCTGCGCTGCCCCCTGCCCGGCGACCATTGCCGGCGTGCGATACTGGCGCACATCCAGAAGGGTGATGCCCAGCAGCCGGCCAAAACCATGCTGCCCGTAGATGCGGAACTCGCTGAAGTCCCCACCGCCATGCGGCGGCACGGGCATATGCTCATACCAGGCCTGATAGGCGGCGCGGCGCTGCTCAAGAAAGCGCTCTCCGGCAGGCGCATCGGGTGCATCATCATCGCCATAATTGTTGATGACCTCATGATCGTCCCAGATTACCAGCCAGGGAAACCGCGCATGGGTGGCCTGCAGGTTCGGGTCAGAGCGATAGAGCGCATGGCGCGCGCGGTATTCGTCAAGCCGCGCCGGCCAGCCGCTTCCATGGTGGCGCACAAGGTTTCCGCCCCAGCTGCGCTCATAGATGTAATCGCCGAGATGCACGACGAGATCGAGGTCCTCATCGGCCATATGCCGGTAGGCAGCGTAATAGCCCTGCTCATATTGCTGGCACGAGGCGAAGGCGAAACGAAGCCTGTCGGCCATGGTTTCCTGCGCGGGCGCTGTACGGGTGCGCCCCACCGGGCTCACCGCATCGCCTGCGCGGAACCGATAGAAATACCAGCGACCGGGGCGCAGCCCCGTAACTGGAACATGCACCGAATGACCGAATTCCTGCACGGCCCGCACGGTTCCGGAACGCACGGGACGGGTGAAATGCTCGTCCTCGGCCACATCCCACGAAACGTCCACCGGCGCGCGCTGGATCACCTCCAGCGGCGCAAAGGGATCGGCCGGTGGCGGTGGTTCCGGGAATGTGAGGCGCGTCCACAGGATCACGCCCTCCGGCAGCGGACAACCGGAGGCGACGCCCAGCGAAAACGGGTACGCCTCGAACCGCGCCGCACGGGCGCGGCCCATGCCGGGCCACACCGCGGCGGCGGCCAGCCCGCCAGCGATCAGACTGCGTCGATTGCGGTCGATCATGCCTGCGCGGCCTCACCGGCATCCAGACGCGCGCGGCGCAGCCGGTCGGCGAGCACCGGCTCATCGGTGGTGATGAAGGCAGGGCCGGCCTCCAGCCAGCGGTTTATCTCTTCCGGCGTGTTGGCAACCCACGCGCCAAGCCGGGAGAGCGGAACCAGCGTGGTGATCGCGTCCCAGTGCGTGGAGAGCATGTCCTTGTGAACCGCCACATAATCGGCCAGTTCAGCCGCTGCCGAGATGGTCTCCCGCACGCCAAGCTTCTGCGCCGAATTGTCATTGACGGAGCAGAGCCGGCGCATCTGCGGGGCGAGATCCCGGCATTCACGCAGCACATCGAGATCGAAGCTCGTCAGGCAGCAGCGATCGCGCAGACCCAGCCGGTCGATCTCGGCGAGCACAAGAGCCGGCAATCCGGGATACGCCTTTCCCTCGCCGTCATTTTTCAGCTCGACGTGAAGATCGAGCGTGCTGTCGGCGTAGATTTGCAGCACTCCGGAAAGCACCGGCACGCCTTCATTGCTGTCGCGCAGACGCAGCGTGGCGCGCGCCTCCGGCGTCAGCGCACGGGAGGGGCCGCTGCCCTCGGTCGTGCGGTCCAGCGTGGCGTCATGGATGACGAGAAGCTCGCCCGCATCCGACAGGTGAACATCGAACTCGACACCTTCGACAGGCACATGGAGAAGCCTGCGGAAACCGTCGAGCGAGTTTTCAGGCCACACATTGCGGCCGCCCCGGTGGCCGATCAGTCCAGTCATGATTTGTCCTTTCAGGAATTGTTCGGGATCACTTCCCGGCATCCACCAGTCCGCGTGCGAACCAGCGTTGCAGTGTGAGGATGACGACGGTCGGCGGGAGCATCACGATGAAGGACGCCGCCATGGCGTAGCTCCACCAGTCGGACGGATCGTCCGGCCCCGGCAGAAGCCCCTTCAGGGCGATGATCGCGGTCGTCATTTCGGTCTTGGTGGTGAACAGCAGCGGCCACAGATACTGGTTCCAGCCGAACACGAAGAGAATGATGGCGAGTGCTGCGATGTTGGGCACCGAGAGCGGCAGCACGACATCAAACAGGAACTTGATCGGCCCCGCCCCATCCAGCTTGGAGGCTTCGCACAGATCGTCCGGCACCGTAAGGAAGAACTGCCGGAACAGGAACACGGCCGTCGCCGAGGCAATCAGCGGCAGGGTCAGGCCCGCATAGGTGTCGATCATGCTGAAATCCAGGCCGGCATTGATCTCGATGCCGGTGGTCCAGTTGATGAGCGCGGAAAGCCCCGTCACATCGAGGAACCAGCGCAGCGGACCGGCCACATCGGCAACCGCCTCATAGGTCGGCACGATGCGCACCTCCACCGGCAGCATCAGCGACATGAAGATCAGCCAGAATGCGGTCATGCGGAAGGGAAAGCGGAAATAGGTGACGGCGAAACCGGCCAGGATCGACAGAACGATCTTGCCCACGACGATCACCATCGTGACGATCAGCGTGTTCACGAAGGCGCGGCCGAAATCCGCCTTTTCCCAGGCCGTGACGAGATTATCCACAAAGCTGGAGCCCGGCAGCATGGGCTGCGGCACCTGCGCCATTTCCGCGCCGGTGTGCGAGCCTGCGACGTAGGCGAAGTAGAGCGGCGCGCAGACCATCAGCGCGCCGGCAATCAGGATAAGGTGGCAGATGACGTTCAGAACGGGATTGCGTTCGATCATGGATCACACCTGATAATTGACTTTGCGGTCCATGGCGCGGAACTGCAGCACGGTGAACAGCACCGCCAGCACCATGAGCACGATGCTCTGCGCGGCCGAAGAGCCGAGATTCATCATGATGAAGCCGTCCTGATAGACCTTGTAGACAAGGGTGGAGGTCGAGCCAGCGGGTCCACCGGCGGTCACCGCATCAATGATGCTGAACGTGTCGAACAGGCCGTAGACCATGTTGATGATGAAGAGATACATCACCACCGGCGCAATCAGCGGCAGGCTGATCGTGCGGAAACGTTCGAGCGGCCCCGCGCCGTCAATGGCGGCGGCTTCGCGCAGGCTCTGCGGCACGGCGAGCATTGCGGCGGCCAGAAAGATGTAGTCGTAGCAGATGTGTTTCCACACCGCCGAAATGGTGATCAGGATCAACGCATCGCTGGGGCGCAGATTCGGGTCCCATGGCACGCCCATCGCATGCAGGGCCGAGGCCGCCGGACCGATGGCCGGATTGAACAGATAGGCCCAGATGCCGCCGGAAATCACGGGAGCAATGGCGTAGGGCAGAAGAAGCACGCTGCGATAACCGACCTGCCCGCGAATGATCTGGTCCGTGGCGAAAGCCAGAACGCCAGCAATCCCGAGCGTCGCAATGTTCTGCACGATGGTGAACCAGAGGGTCAGCCAGGCGCTCTTGCGATAAGAGGGGTCGGAAAAGAGATCGACGAAATTCTGCAACCCGACAAAGATCTCCCGCCCGCCAAAGGGGTCGACCTGGACAAAGGCCAGAGACAGCGCCTTGAACGAGGGGATGAAGAAGAAGAACAGCAGGATCAGAAGCTGCGGCGACAATAGAAGCCCGGCGAGCCAGGTCTGGGTGTAATGCGCCTTCTTCAGCCCCGTACCATCATCCCGGAGCATCCGGGCGAGCAGCTGCCGCGAGGCGGGAAGAGAGGACGCCGCAAGGCACCCTCCTTGATGTGCCGGATTAATTGACGCCGGCATTGAGCTGCTCGTACTGACGCAGGATCTTGTTGCCGCGTTCAACGGAGGAATCAAGCGCTTCCTGAACGGTCTTCTGGCCGGTGAAGGCAGCCTGCAGTTCTTCCTGAATCACCGCCCACCACTGGTTGGAATTGCCGAAGCGCATGCCCCAGGAATTGTCGCTCGGCTCACCGCCGCGCGTGAGCTGCAAGAGGGCGATCTCGCGGGTCGGGTGCTCCTTGAAGAAGCCGTCCGTCTTCAGCTTGTCATAGGCTGCATGCGTCACCGGAATGTAGCCGGTCGTTGCGCTCCACCAGGCCTGCGTGTCAGGCTGTGCGACATATTCCAGGAAGGCAGCCGCCGCTTCGTATTCGGCGTCTTCCTTGCCTTTCAGAACCCACAGGGCAGCGCCGCCAAGGTTCGAGTTCTTCGGCTCGACACCGGCCTCGTAGGGCTGCATCGTCGCGCTCCAGTCGAACTGCGCCTCGGCTTCCACGCCTGCATGGCTTGCAGTGGAAGCGGACCAGGTGGAGCAGGTGCCGGAGTTGAAGAGCTGGCTTGGCGATGCGCCCTGCCCCGAAAGCTGGACGATGCCGTCATCGACCCACTTTTTCAGACGCTCGGCCTGTTTGGTCACCATGGTGGTGTTATAGACATACTCGGTGTCGAGCCCGTCGCGGCCATTGGCCTGCGTGCCGAAAGGCTGATCGTTGATGGTGGAATAGGCCTCGATCAGCGACCAGACATAATCCGAGTTCAGAACCATCGCGCACTCGGTGACACCCTTGTCCTTCAGGGCGTAGAGCTGCTCTTCGAAGGCGTCCCACGTCTCGGCGGGGGCGTCGTAACCGGCGGCTTTGAAGTGGTCTGCATTGTACCACATGATGCCGGTGGACGAGTTGAACGGCAGTGCGTTCACCTTGTCGTCGACCACGTAATAGGCGGCGACGGAAGGAAGGAAATCATCCTTCTTCATGTCGATGCCATTGTCTTCCATCAGCGTGTTCACCGGCACGATGGCGTTGGAGTGCAGCATGGTCAGAACGCTGCGCTCGGTCGCCTGAATGATCGCCGGATGCTTGCCTGCCCGGTAGGCCGCGATCATCGCAGCAAAGGTTTCCTCGTAATTGCCCTTGCGGACGCCGACGACCTCATACTGGTCCTGACTCTCGTTGAAGTCGGAAATCATCGTCTGGATGGCCTCTTCGATGCGGCCGCCATTGGCGTACCACCACTCGATCGAGGTCTTGTCCTGAGCGAGCGCGCCCTGGGCCACTGTGGTCAGCAGCCCGGCAAGGCCGAGGGCGGCTGCGGTTCGGAAAAAGGTCGGCATGTCGTTCTCCATCGGGATCTGGTGACGTCGCCACTTGCGCCCCAGAACATCGGTGGCTGGTTTGCCGGGCAGCGACATGGCCGAGGAATTAGGCGTCCATTGTTACAGGCCTGAGACATTTGTCGGTCATGCTGGGCAAATGCTCACCAGCTGCTTCGTGCGGCCGATGACGCATTCCAAAGAATTGAAAAGGCTGCGTTTTTCAAAATGAGAAATTCCACAGGCGACAATTATTCGGAACGGCTGGACGACGCCGCGCGGGCCGGCTGGCTCTATTACATCGCCGGTTACAAGCAGGACGAGATCGCCAGAACCATGGGTGTTTCGCGGCAGACGGCACAGCGTCTCGTCGCCATGGCCCTGCGCGAAAAACTGATCCGGATTCGTCTGGAACATCCCATCATGCGCTGCATGGAACTGGCGGACCGGCTGACCCGCGCCTTCGGGCTGGAAGCCTGCGACGTGGTTCCCTCCGCTCCCGGCGAGACGAGCCCGGTTGCGGGACTGGCCGAAGCCGGCGCGCGGGCCATGGAGCGCGAACTCTCCGCCGTGCGCGGGCGGGTGATCGCCGTCGGCACGGGCCGCACCCTGCGCGCCTGCGTGGAAGAGCTGACGCCGATGAACCGCCCGGACCACACAGTGGTGGCCCTGCTCGGGCACATGATGCCCGGCGGCCTCTCGACCCGCTTCAACGTGGTCGTGCGGCTGGCAGACCGGATCAATGCCGGGCACTACCCCATGCCGCTCCCCATCTATGCCCGCTCGGCGCGGGAGCGTGAAGTCTATCGTGAGCTCGATACGGTGAAGCAGATACACCGGCTTGCACGGGAGGCGGAAGTCACCTTTGTCGGGCTTGGAAATATCGGCCCCGATGCCCCGCTTCTGGTCGACGGGCTCATGTCGCAGAAGGAGGTCGACAGCTACATCGCGGCCGGGGCGGTGGGCGAGATGACCGGCTGGATCTTCAACGCGGAAGGCCGCCTGATCGAGGGTCTGGCCAATGACCGGGTGAACAGTGTGCCGCTCACAAGACGGAAGGGACGGCGCGTCTATTGTCTGGCGGCGGGATCAAGCCGCGTTACGGCCATTCGCGCCGCGCTACGCGGCAGGCTGGTAAACTGCCTGATCACGAATGAAGCGACAGCCGAGGAGATTCTCGCTCTGTCCGGCCTCTAGCCGCCCAGCCTCAGGAGGCAGTCACGGCCTCGTTTTCCACTTCGTTGAGATAACGCCGGACGGGAAGCGGCAGCTTGCGTGATTTCTCCGACAGGACACCGCAGCTCTGCAACAGCCGCCGCAGATCCGGGTCGGAGCCGACGGAACGCCAGATCGTTCGCCCGCTATAAGGCAGGTTTTCGCGCCGCCAGGACACGCCGATGGTAACCCCGCGCAGATAGTTGCGCTGATATTCGCCGAACGGCATCAGAATCGTTTCGCAGACAATGGGCTGCTGCCCCAGCCCGCGTTCCACGATGAACAGCCGGTTGCGCCAGAAAGCGGCCTGTCCCAGATATTTGGAGACCTGCCGGAACTCCTGTTCCTGATCGTACATGCGCTCGACGGTTTTCACCTCCACCTGACCGTCGCGCTCACGCAGCCGGGCGCAACTGCGCACGATTTTGCCCGGCCAGGACAGGCTTTTGTGAAAAAGTTCGTAATAACCGAGATATGCGCGCAATAGGCGCATGTCACCCGGAAAAGCCTCGCTCAGAGGCGTGTCCGCCGCGCGCGGACCGGCGCCATCGGGGGACTCGAACATGGCCCTGAAGCGCAATTCCGACAATTCGAAATCTTCCGCCGAAATGCCGAAATAACGCGCGATAAGGCCCGTATTGTACGCAGATGGCAGGGTTTGGCCCGAAAGATATCTGTTGAATTGCTGCCGGTTTATCCCGATTTCGCGGCACACGCCCGCAACGGATGGATGCGTGCTGCATGCGAAGCGCAGGTTCGCGGCAAAATTGGTACGGTCAGTGAACATAAACAGGCGAAATAGCTTCAACTAGCGTCAGTTAGCGTCAACATACGAAATTGAGACGCAATCGCAACCCTCCTACACACGTCCCACCTCAAACAATCCCAGCGCGAATCCCCGTCCGCATTTCATGCACCGGGGACGGTTTTGCCATGAAAATCGCCGCCGGGACCGCACGACGACAAGAAAAACGAAGGAAAATCGCTCGGATGAAAAATCGCATACCCGCCACCTGCAAGACATCTCACGACAACGTGCAAGACCTCGGCCGACGCCGTTTTCTGGGTTCTGCTGCCGCTGCAGGGTTCGTGCTGAGCGCTTCCGGCCTCCTTCTGCCTTCAAACGCACGTGCCGCCGATGAAAAGCCCCAGCGCGGCGGGCATCTGAAGCTCGGCCTCGACGGCGGCCAGACCACCGACATTCTCGACCCCGGCACCTATTCCGGCAGCACCATGTTCGTGGTCGGCTTCACCTGGGGCGACCGTCTGGTGACCACCGATCCCCAGAGCGGCGAGGCGCTGCCTTCGCTTGCTGAAAGCTGGAGCTCGTCCGCAGACGCGAAAGTCTGGACCTTCAAACTGCGCCAGGATGTGCGCTTCCATGACGGCAGCCCGCTTACGATGAACGACGTGGTGCAGACGCTGCGCCGCCATTCCGACAAGGACTCCAAATCCGCCGCCCTCGGCCTTCTCGAGGACATCGAGCGGATCGAAGAGCAGAATGGCGATCTGGTGATCACCCTCAAGAACGGCAATGCCGACCTGCCGCTTCTCCTGACCGACTACCATCTCCAGATCCAGCAGAATGGCGGCATGGACGACCCGGAGAACGTGATCGGCACCGGCCCCTACAAGCTGGAGAGTTTCGAGCCCGGCGTCCGCATCACCTTCACCCGCAACGAAGATGACTGGAATGAAGACCGCGGTTTCGTCGACAGTGTCGAGATACTCGTCATCAACGACAACACGGCGCGGATTGCAGCGCTTTCCTCTGGCAAGGTACACTTCATTAATTCGCTCGACCCGAAGACGATGAAGCTCCTGTCGCGCGCGCCGAATGTCGAAACCCTCAGCACACCGGGCAAGGGCTTCTATTCCTTCCTGATGCATGGCGACACCGCGCCGTTCGACAACAACGACCTGCGCATGGCGCTCAAGCTCGCCGTCGACCGTCAGGCAATGCTCGACAACATCCTTGGCGGCTATGGCACGCTCGGCAATGACTACCCGGTGAACGACGCCTACGCGCTTTCGCCCACGGGCATCCCGCAGCGCGAATACGATCCCGAGAAGGCCGCGTTCCACTACAAGAAATCCGGCCACGAAGGCCCCATCAGCCTGCGCACCTCCAATGCAGCCTTCTCCGGCGCAGTGGATGCCGCCGTGCTCTTCCAGTCGACAGCCAAGGAAGCCGGCATCACGCTCGACATCAAGCGCGAGCCCGATGATGGCTACTGGTCCAATGTCTGGAACAAGAAGCCTTTCTGCGCTTCCTATTGGGGCGGTCGTCCGACACAGGACATTCGCTACACCACCACGCAGCTTTCCACCTCCACCTGGAACGACACCCGGTACAAGAACCCGGATTTCGACAGGAAGCTGCTTGAGGCGCGCGCCGAGACCGATCAGGAAAAGCGCGCCGCGCTCTACCAGGAGATGGCGATGATGGTGCGCGACAACAGCGGTCTGATCCTGCCCGTGTTCAACAACTATCTGAACGCGCAGGCCAAGAACGTGAAGGGCTGGGTCGACGATCTGGGCAACGACCTGTCCAACGGACAGATCGCCAGCCGCCTCTGGCTTGCCGCCTAATCCCTGAAACGGAGACGCCGCGCGGGCTCCTTCCAGCAGCCTGCGCGCGTCCGACCAATCAGACACATGAATGATCACATTCCGGTATTTCCCCTCGCGCGGCTGCATGGCCGCTATCCGCTGACAACCCGCATCGTCGGAAGGTTCCTTCTGAGCCTTGTCCTCCTCGTGGCCAGCTCCCTGCTGATCTTCGGCGGGATTGAAGCTCTGCCCGGCGACTTCGCAACAACCTATCTCGGACAGGCCGCAACACCGCAGGCCGTGGCCAATATCCGCGCGGAACTGGGCCTCGATGCGCCCGCCTATGCGCGCTATCTCGACTGGGTCGCCGGCCTTCTGCATGGCGATTTCGGGCACTCCTGGGCCAGTGGCCAGGATATCGGCGCGCAGCTCGGCAGCCGGCTCAGCAACTCGCTGCTGCTCGCCGGCGCAGCCGCTATCATCGCGGTGCCCCTGTCCATCGGGCTTGGCCTCATCGCCGTGCTTTATCGCGACCGCCTCATCGACAGGCTGATCAACCTGTTCTCGCTCGCCGCCGTGTCGCTGCCCGAGTTCTTCGTTGCCTATCTGCTGATCCTGTGGCTGGTGGTCAAAAACCCCGTCGCCGCCTTCCCCGCGACCGTCTATGCGAGCATGGGGCTTGGCGCGAAACTCGTGACCATCGCCCTGCCCGTTGCAACGCTGGTGCTCGTGGTCATCGCCCACATGATGCGCATGACCCGCGCAGCGATCATCAACGTGATGGATTCGGCCTATATGGAAACGGCCGCGCTCAAGGGGCTCAGCCACTGGCGCGCCATCCTGCTCCACGCAACGCCAAACGCGCTTGCGCCGATCATCAATGTGGTGGCGCTCAACCTCGCCTATCTCATCGTCGGTGTTGTGGTGGTCGAAGTGGTCTTCGTCTACCCGGGCATGGGGCAATACATGGTCGATGCCGTGACCGTGCGTGACCTGCCCGTCGTGCAGGCCTGCGGGCTGGTGTTCGCCGCCATCTACATTCTCCTGAACATGACCGCGGACATTCTCTCAGTCCTCGCCAATCCCCGTCTGAGGCACCCGCGATGAAACAGACGCTGCGCTCTATTCCGGTCTCCGCGTGGATCGGCATGGCGGGTATCACCGTTGCCGTGATCTGCGCCCTCTTCGCGCCGTGGCTTGCGCCCTATGGCGAAAACCAGATCGTCGGCGATCCCTGGGCCCCATCCAGTACGGAATATCTGCTCGGGCTCGACAATCTTGGTCGGGATCTCCTGTCCCGCCTGATCTACGGCGCGCGCACGACGCTCTTCGTCGCCTTCGTCTCCACGGTGCTGGCCTTCTCGCTCGGCTCGTTCCTGAGCTTCGCCGCCGCCGCCATGCGCGGCCCGGTCGATGTCGGCCTGTCGCGCATCAACGATCTCCTGATGTCGATCCCGACGCTGATCTTCGCTCTCATCGTCCTGAGCGCGCTGCCCCAGAACATGACCGTTCTCATTTTGGTTATGGCCGTGCTCGACGCCACCCGCGTCTTCCGTCTCGGCCGCGCGCTGGCGCTCGATCTTTCCACGATGGACTTCGTGGAGGCCGCAAGGCTGCGGGGCGAAGGCACGCTGTGGATCATCTTCCGCGAAATCCTGCCCAATGCCCTGACCCCGCTTCTGGCGGAGTTCGGTTTGCGGCTCGCCTTTGCGGTTCTGTTCATCTCCACCCTCTCGTTTCTCGGTCTCGGCATTCAGCCGCCAACCGCCGACTGGGGCGGCATGGTCAAGGACAACAAGGATGGCATCATTTTCGGTGTCTCCGCAGCGCTCGTGCCGGGCGCGGCGATTGCCGTGCTCACCGTCTCCATCAATCTGGTGGTCGACTGGCTCCTGAAGCGCACATCAAGCCTGAAAGGAGGGCGCGGCGATGGATAAGCCCCTCGAAACCGACAAAAGGCCCCTGTTGCAGGTGCGCGATCTGCGCATCGGCGCAACCGCTTACCCGCCGGGCGAGCCGCCGCGCAAAATCGAGATCGTCAAGGGCGTGAGCTTCGATCTGGAACGCGGAAAGGTGCTTGGCCTGATCGGTGAATCGGGTGCCGGAAAGTCCACCATCGGCCTCGCCGCACTCGCCTATGGGCGCGGCGGCGTGAAGATCACCGGCGGCAGGGTTCTTCTCGATGGAGAAGACATTCTGGGGCTCGGCCGCCGGGGCATACGCGGCGTGCGCGGTGCGCGGGTCTGCTATGTCTCGCAGTCGGCGGCAGCCTCGTTCAATCCGGCCCACCGGCTCATGGATCAGGTGATCGAGGCCACGCTGCGCCATGGCCTTGCCACCGCAGACGAGGCGCGCGCCCGTGCGGTGCGCCTCTTCGGCCTGCTGGGTCTGCCGGAACCCGAAACCTTCGGCAACCGCTTCCCGCATCAGGTTTCCGGCGGTCAGCTTCAGCGCGCCATGACAGCCATGGCGCTTTGCCCCGAGCCGGAACTGATCGTGTTCGACGAGCCCACCACGGCGCTCGACGTGACCACCCAGATCGACGTGCTTGCTGCCATCAAGAGCGCCATAGAGCAGACCGGCACGGCGGCCCTCTACATCACGCACGACCTTGCCGTTGTCGCGCAGGTGGCCGACGACATCATGGTGCTGCGCCATGGGGAAACCGTGGAACATGCCGACACGCGCAAGATCATCGAGAACCCGGATGAAGACTACACGCGCGATCTGGTGAATGTGCGTGCGGTGCGTCACACCGAGGCTGCGGAGCAGTCGGACCGCTTCTTCGAAATGGCGGGCATCAACGCCGCCTATGGCCCGACACCCGTGCTGCATGATGTGTCCCTTCACGTGCCCAGAGGGCAGACGCTCGCCATCGTTGGCGAGAGCGGTTCGGGCAAATCGACGCTTGCCCGTGTCGCGACCGGCCTCCTCGCCCCGAATACGGGCGACGTCCGCTTCGATGGCGAAACACTGCCGCCGCAGCTGAAGCACCGCACGCGCGAGCAATTGCGCCGCATGCAGATGATCTACCAGATGGCCGATACGGCCATGAATCCGCGCCAGACCGTCGGTCAGATCATCGGCCGTCCGCTGCGCTTTTACGAAGGGCTGCGCGGTGCCGGGCAGCGCCGGCGCGTCGGTGAGCTGCTCGATCAGATCGAGATGGGCCAGGGCTTCATCGACCGCTATCCCGCAGAGCTTTCCGGCGGGCAGAAACAGCGTGTGGCCATCGCCCGTGCGCTGGCGGCAAAACCGGACCTGATCATCTGTGACGAGCCCACCTCGGCGCTCGATCCGCTGGTGGCGGACGGCATCCTCAAACTGCTGACCGGGCTTCAGCGCGAACGGGGCCTGTCATACATTTTCATCACCCATGACATCGCCATCGTGCGCGCCATCGCCGACAGCGTCGCCGTGATGCATCGCGGCCGCCTCGTCCGCTTCGGACCGAAATCCGGGGCGCTCAGCCCTCCCTTCGACGCCTACACCGATCTCCTGCTCAAATCCGTGCCGGAGATGCGGCTTGGCTGGCTCGAAGAGGTGCTCTCCACCCGTCAGATCGAGAGCGCCGACAACTGACCCGTCGCCCGGGCGATCAAGGAGATCACCGGGCGACACGCATACCCAACTCAAGAAGGTTCATCATGTCGCAACAAGGCTTCACAACATCCGAAGATCACTGGATCACCCTCAGGGACGGCACGCGTCTGGCGACCCGCATCTGGATGCCCGATTGCGCGCAGGACCGCCCGGTGCCGGCGGTTCTCGAATATCTGCCCTATCGCAAGCGGGGCGGCACGGAAGCACGCGATGAATCCACCTATCCGGTCTTTGCCGCAGCAGGCATTGCCGGCGTGCGCGTCGACATTCGTGGTTCCGGCGAATCCGAAGGCGTGATCGACGGCGAATACACGCCGCGCGAGCTGTCCGACGCCTGCGAAATCCTCGAATGGATCGCCGCACAGCCCTGGTCCAACGGCAATGTCGGCATGATGGGAATTTCCTGGGGCGGCTTCAACGGCCTTCAGGTCGCAGCGCTCCGGCCGCCGCAGCTCAAGGCGGTGATTTCCATTGCCTCCACCACGGATCGCTACAACGACGACATCCACTACAAGAATGGCACGCAGCTTTCCGCGCAGGCCTCCTGGGCGGGAACCATGCTCGCTTACCAGTCCCGTTCGCCCGACATTGCCGTGGCCGGCGAGAGCTGGCGCGAGATGTGGCTGGACCGGCTGGAGAACGAACCTTTCTTCATGGCCGAATGGCTCGCGCATCAGCGCCGCGACGCCTACTGGCAGCAGGGCTCCATCTGCGAGAATTTTGCCGACGTCACCGTTCCTTCGCTGGTCATCGCCGGCTGGGCCGACGGGTATCGCAACACCCCGCTCAAGGCGATCGAGGGCATCGGCGATACGGCCAAGGCGCTGATCGGCCCCTGGGTTCACAAATACCCGCACTTCGCATGGCCCAGACCCCGCGTCGATTTCCACGCCGAGGCCATCGCCTGGTGGAAACACTGGCTTGAGGATGGCGACACGGGTGCGGAGACCCTGCCGCAGATGCGCGCCTACATCATTGACGGCGCCCGCCCGCTGCTGCGCCGCGAAGTGGACCCCGGTTTCTGGGTCGCCAAGCAACGCTGGGAGACGCCTCAGAACGACCTTTACGGCGTCTCGGCTGGCGGCGCCCTTGCGCCCGGCGAAGAGAACGAGGGAACGGGCCTGCACTTCCTGCGCTCCCCGCTCGACACGGGCACTGCGTCCGGCGACTGGTTCACCACCGCGCCCGGCCCGGAGCTCGCCGGCGATCAGCGGCCCGACAATGGCGGTTCGCTGTGCTTCGAGACTGCGCCGCTTGAGGAAGAGGCGGTCTATCTCGGCATGCCGGAACTCGTTCTGGACGTGCGGTGCAGCGCCGACTGGGAGAACCTCGCCGCGCGGATCATCGACGTGCATCCCGATGGCACGGAAACCCGTGTGTGCTATGGCGTTCTCAATCTTGCCCACCGCAATGGCAATGCCGCGCCGGAAGCCATGCCGCATGACGAGCCCACCCGCATCCGCATGCAGCTCGACAATATGGGCTATCGCTTTGGCCCCGGCCACCGGATCAAGATTGCACTCTCGACATCGTACTGGCCGCTCATCCTGCCTTCGCCGGATGCGCCGGGCCTGACGATCGACACGGGCAGCCTGCGTCTTTCCATGCCCCTTCTCGGCGCGCATGAGCGCATCACCCTGCCCGAACCGGCCAACCCCGATCCCCTGCCAAAATACGACATGCCCTCCCCGGCACAGAGCAGGCGCGAAGTGGTCAGGGATCTGATTGCCGGCGTCACGCACTACCGGCTCAAGGAAGACACCGGCGCGGAAGTGCATCCGGTCCACGGGCTTCAGATGCAGGAAATCCGCGACGAGGACTGGTCCATCTCGCCTGACGATCCGCAATCCATGCGCGCCGACATCAAATGGACCACGATCCAGTCGCGGCCGGGCTGGGAAGCCGTCACGAAGATCACGTCGACACTCTCCTGCACGCGCGATCAATGGCTTGTCAGCGCACGCGTGAGCGCTTTCGAGAACGGCCAGCCCCTGTTCTCGAAAACCTACGAGAAATCCATTCCCCGCGATTTCATGTAAGCGCCGAGTTCGGGTCCCGCTTCTCCGGAAGCTGGGCTCTTGTTCAGAGCCTGCGGTATTCGACGCCGCGCGCCCTTGCCAAAGAGAGAATGAAACGATCCGGCGAAAGGCGTTGAAGGCAGATGCGACGCCCCATCGCGTTGAACAGCCAGCGTCCATTGCCAAGCGGCTTGAGGGTCGCTTCGGTTTGAAGCGGCCCCGCCCCCCAATGGAGTGTTCGGCCCCGGATCGTCACAATCGCGCCGTCACTCATCCAGCGCCCGTCCAACTCCGGCTCTTCATCGCAACCCCTCACCGGCAACAGCCGGACGGGCTGATGGAACAGATCGCCGCTCAGCGCTCCGTCCGTATACGCCAGTCGCATACGCGCATGCGGCGCTGCAGAGACGAACCGCCCGTCATCGCCTGCAAAGAGCGCTTCTTCCGCATCGCGCACCACGATGGCGTTCTTTTTCACTTCGGCCCAGAGGTCCCCCTCTTCCGCCACATAGAGACCGGACGGAGCCCAATCGCCGGCGGGTTTCGGCATCTGCGCCTGCGGCACGCCACGCAGCCGCGCCCACACGCGCGCCGCAAGCCCGGTCGCATCGCCATCGTCGCGGTTGCTCAGGGCCACGAGCGCGATGCCCTCCTCCGGCGCGCACAGAAAGCCCGCGCGATAGCCGGCCTGCGCCCCGCCATGGCCCGGCACGCGCTCCGCGCCGATCTGCGTCAGCGCAATGCCAAGCCCGTAACCGGTCGCCTCGCCTGAACCGAGCGGCAGAGGCCGGGCGATCTGCGCAAAAACGTCTCGCGCCATGAGATCCGATAGCCAGACCGCCAGATCCCGCGCCGAGCCCGAAAGCGATCCCGCTGCGGAAAGATGCATTCCCTGAAAGCCCTCCGACCAGCCGGGTGATGCGGGTTCATGGCCGGGCACAAGCCCCGCCACCGGATCAGTCCAGTATTCGGACGCCCGCATGCCGATGCCCAGCCTTCGTGCGTGATCCGACACCATTTCGGAGAACACGAAATCGCGCCGCGCCAGCGCCGTTTCCAGAAGACGGTAGCCGCCATTGGAATAAGCGACCTCATGGCCGGGCCTGGCGTTCAACCAGTCAAAGCCGGCCATCCAGTGGTGAAGCGGCGCGGCCTCGGTGCGCGTGTGCGATCCGAACCCAAGAAGGGTCAGGCTCTCGCGCGGGTCGGGCAAGCCGCCCTGCATGGCAAGCGCCTGCGCAACCGTTACGGATGCCGGGGCCGCAGCGAGTTCCGGCAGCGCCTCGCCCAGCGTCATGTCGAGCGGCAACACACCGCTTTCGATAAGACAGGCCGCAAACACATGCTTGGTGACAGACGCCCAGCGAAACACGCTGTCCGGGCCAAGTGGCGCGCCTCCGACGCCAGCATGCCCGGCAGAAGCGACGAAACGGATCGTGCCGCGCTCCATGCCAAGCACCACGCCGCCCGGGCCATCGGCCGGCCAGATGCCGAGCCCTTCAAGAGCAGCATTCTCCGCCGCAGCCCAGTCGCGTTCAGCCATTTGTCCTCTCCCTTGATCGTCCGCGAACATCGTCCGTTTTCGCGACATCCCTGCGGTTCATGGACACTGGCTTTGCCGCTACACGCGCGACAATCAAGCAGATTTCACAACCACAGGTCTTTTCAACAGGCTCCCGCTTCTGTAGCCCGAAAACTGGATGATCCGCTGAAGCGCGAACCCAATTGCTCCCACGCGGCACATTGCAAAACGCCGAAACGTTTGAACGGATATGTTGCATGCATGACATCGGATTGAAGATCGCGCTTATCGGCGTCATGGGCATGGGCGCGCAATGGCTTGCCTGGAGGCTCCGCCTGCCGGCCATCGTCCTGCTCCTGATCGCGGGCATGGTCGCCGGCCCGGCCACCGGCTTTATCAATCCGGAAATGGATTTTGGCGAAATCTATCGCCCGCTCGTGTCGCTCGCCGTGGCAATCATCCTGTTTGAGGGCGGTTTGACGCTGAACTTCAAGGAAATCAGCGAAACCTCAACCGCCGTGCGGCGCATCATCCTGATCGCAGGACCGCTCGTATGGGTGATGACCGCCCTCTCCGCTCATTATGTCGGCGGCCTCACCTGGCCGACAGCCATAGTGCTCGGCGCCATTCTCGTGGTCACCGGCCCCACCGTCATCACGCCGCTCCTGCGCCAGGCGCAGCTTGCCTCGCGGCCCGCCTCGCTGCTCAAATGGGAGGCAATCGTCAACGACCCCATCGGCGCGCTCTTTGCTGTGGTGGCTTTCGAGGTCATTCTCGTCTTTCTCGGCCTGCATCAGGGCGGCAGCCTGGCCTATGTGGTGGTTGCGGCCTTCGTGGTCGCCGTCGCCGGCGGTTTTGCCGCCGCCAAGCTGATCCAGTGGGCGTTCGTGCGCGGCTATGTGCCCGAATTCCTGAAAGCCCCCATATTGCTGGCCGCCGTTCTTCTGGCCTATGCGCTCACCAATCTGGTGCTCGAAGAAGCCGGGCTCCTGACCGTCACCGTGATGGGCATCGTGCTTGCAAACACCCGCATTGCGAGCCTCGCGGAGATGCGCCGTTTCAAGGAAACCATCACCGTTTTCCTGGTCTCGGGCATCTTCATCCTGCTGACCGCCTCGCTCACCATCGAGGATTTCCGAAGCCTCGACTGGCGCGCCGCGCTGTTCGTCGCCTCGCTTCTCTTCGTGGTGCGCCCGCTGGCCATCATGATCGCCACCACCGGCTCCGGCGCAACAATGCCCGAGCGCATTCTGACAAGCTGGATCGCGCCACGCGGCGTGGTCGCCGTCGCGGTTTCAGGCCTGTTCGGCGCTGCTCTTGAAGAAGCAGGCATCATCGATGCGGATCGCATGGTCGCCTTCACCTTTGCGGTGGTTGTCACCACAATCGTTCTGCACGGCTTTACGCTCGGCCCCCTCGCCTCGCTTCTAAAGCTCAAGAGTTCAGAGAAGCCCGGCCTTCTCATCGTTGGCGGTCCGCGCTGGGCAATCGATCTCGCCAAGAAGCTCAAAAGCGTTGAAGTTCCGGTGATGATCGCCGATCCGAACTGGAATCACATCGCAGAAGCGCGGCTTGCCGACATTCCCGTATTCTTCGGAGACATATTGTCGGAAGAGGCTCATCACACGATCGATCCCAAGCGGTTCTCCAACCTCATCGCCGTCACCGACAACGATGCTTACAATTCTCTCGTTTGCACCGATTTTGCGCCGGAACTCGGCCGTTCTCACGTGTTTCAGCTCGGACGCGGCGGAGATCAGCCAAAACGCATGTCCCTGAACTTCACGCTGGGCGGGCGTCCGCTCACCAAAGACGGGCTGGAGTTCCGCACCCTGCGCGAACGGCACTGGCAGGGCTGGACTTTCCAGGCGACCCGGCTGACCGAGGCCTTCGACTACAACGCCTATCTGGAAAGCCGCCCGGAAGACGCAATCGTTCTCCTGTGGGTAAAGCCCTCCGGCGCAATGGTTTTCGCAAGCGACGCGGCCAACACGCCTTCCATCGATGACCGCATCATCAGCTTCACGCCGGCAAAGGATCACCTCGGCGAACGCAACGGCAGCGCGAAGAAATCAAAAGAGAAATCCGCTTCGACCGCCGAGCCGGAGTGAAGGTGGTCCAAATGATTGATGGAAAGTCGAAACAGCCTGAAAGCCGGATTCCACTTTTCGATCCGCTCCCCGAGGGTCAGGCCCCGTTAATGTGACCGACCATTGCGGCCATATTAATGGGTCCTGACCCCCAGACAGGGGATGTCGATGGCAATCGAGATTTGACACATTCAGGGTCACCCGTAGCTTCAGTGCAGTAGAACGTCCGGCATCCCCGTAACGGGCGATGCAAGCAGCACATCGAAAATGGTGTGATCTCCATGTTCCTCCACCTTCCCCGAGCCCCGAGGCTATTGCGCGTTTGTGACAGAACTCGCGCTTGACATGAATATTGATTCAGGTTTCATATTTGCCAGACGAGAAAATCGGGAGGATCATTCTCATGTACCGGACAATCGCTCTGGCTCTGGCCGCTTCGCTGGCGGCGACGCCATTGGCGGCGGAAATCCGCATCGCGCATGTCTATGGCAAGACCGGGCCGCTCGAGGCCTATGCCAAGCAATCCCATGACGGCCTCATGCTGGGCCTCGAATACGCCACCGACGGCACGATGGAGATCGACGGCGAGCCAATCGTCGTCATCGAGAAGGACACCCAGCTGAAGCCCGATATCGGCAAGGCGCTTCTGGCCGAGGCCTATGGCGACGATGACGCGCATATCGCGGTCGGCCCCGTCTCGTCCGGCGTCGCGCTGGCCATGCTGCCGGTGGCGCAGGAATATGAGCGGCTGCTGATCGTCGAGCCCGCCGTGGCGGATTCGATCACGGGCGAGAACTGGAACCGCTACATCTTCCGCACCGGGCGCAACTCCTCGCAGGACGCCATCTCCAACGCCGTTGCCCTTGGCGGTGAAGGCGTGACCGTGGCAACACTGGCGCAGGATTACGCGTTCGGACGCGATGGCGTGGCGGCGTTCAAGGAAGCGCTGGAAGCCACCGGCGCAACCGTGGCGCATGAGGAATATGTGCCCACCGACACCACCGATTTCACCGCTGCAGCCGAGCGCATTTTCCAGGCCATGGGTGACATCGAGGGTGAGAAGAAGCTCTTCATCATCTGGGCCGGCGGGGGCAACCCGATGGGCAAGATCAACGCCATGGACCCGTCGCGCTTCGGCATCGAGATCGCGACCGGCGGCAATATCCTCGCAGCGCTGACCGCCCACAAGGAGCTGCCGGGCATGGAGGGCGCGACCTATTACTACTACGAGATCCCGCAGAACCCGGTGAACGAGTGGCTCGTAAAGACCCATTTCGAGCGCTACGGCACGCCGCCGGACTTCTTCACCGCAGGCGGCATGTCCGCCGGCATGGCCATCGTCGAGGCCATCCGCAAGGCCGGTGGTGCTGAAGACACCGAAGCGCTGATCACGGCGATGGAAGGCATGGAGTGGGAGACGCCGAAAGGCACGATGCGCTTCCGCCCGGAAGACCATCAGGCGCTGCAGACCATGTATCACTTCCGCACCGAGGTTCAGGAAGACAAGGACTACGGCGTTCCGGTTCTCGTTCGCGAGATCGGCATCGAGGACATGAACATCCCTGTCCGCAACTGATGCGCTGACCCCGGACGGGGCGGCGAAAACCGTCCCGTCACCTTTCTCGACCAAGAGCGACCTTCCTGATGACCCAGCCACTTCTGGAAACCGACGGGCTTGCCGTGCGCTTTGGCGGCCATGTCGCGGTGGACGCCGTGACATGCAGCTTCCATGCCGGAGAGCTCACCGCCATTGTGGGGCCGAACGGGGCCGGCAAGACGACCTATTTCAACCTGATTTCGGGTCAGATCACGGCCACGGCCGGCCGGGTCCGGCTGATGGGCGAGGACATCACCCGCGCGGGCATCGCCGAGTGCTGCAAGAAAGGCATTGGACGGGCGTTCCAGCTCACCAACCTGTTTCCCGACCTCTCGGTTCTGGAGAATGTGCGTCTGGTGATCCAGGCAAAGCAGAACAAGGGCTTCAGCCTCTTTTCGATGGCCGACAGCCACACTGAAATCACGATGGCCGCGATGGCGATCCTCGAACGGGTGCGGCTGGACCCGTGGAAGGACCAGACCGCCGCCGAACTCAGCCACGGCAACCAGCGCAAACTGGAAGTGGCGCTGCTGATCGCGCTCGACCCGATGGTCTACATGTTCGATGAACCCACCGCCGGCATGAGTGTGGACGAAGCGCCCGTGGTGCTCGATCTCATCGCCGAACTGAAAGCCGAAACCAACCGCACCATTCTGTTGGTGGAGCACAAGATGGACGTGATCCGCACCCTCGCCGACCGGATCATCGTGCTGCACAACGGCGCGCTGGTGGCCGACGGCCCGCCCGCAGAGGTGATGGCCTCGGACATCGTGCAGGAAGCCTATATGGGCAGGGAGCTGGAAGATGTCTGAGCCCGTGCTGAAACTGAAGGGCGTCGAAACCGACATCGCCCAGTATCACATCCTGAAGAAGGTCGATCTGGACGTGCCGCGCGGCTCGGTGACGATGCTTCTGGGGCGCAACGGCGTGGGCAAAACGACCACGCTGCGCACCATCATCGGCCACTGGCAGGCGCGGGCCGGCTCCATCACTTTCGACGGAAACGACATCACCCGCCTGCCGGTGCCCGACCGCGCCCGCGCGGGCATCGGCTTCGTGCCGGAAGACATGGGCATCTTCGCCGACCTGACGGTGGAGGAAAACATGATCCTCGCCGCCATCAGCGGCCCGCTCGATGCGGCCCGGCGCGATTGGCTGTTTTCCGTCTTCCCCCCGCTGCGCACCTTCTGGAACGCGGCGGCGGGCAATCTCTCCGGCGGCCAGAAACAGATGCTGTCGATCGCCCGAGCCATGGCGGAACGCCGCACGCTCTATCTCATCGATGAGCCCACCAAGGGCCTCGCCCCCGCCATCATTTCAACCATGGTCGGAGCGCTGCGCGAACTGAAGGCGCAGGGCGCCTCGATCCTGATGGTGGAACAGAATTTCGCCGTCGCAAAGGCGCTGGGCGACCACGCAGCGGTGATGGATGACGGCCGCATCGTGTGGACCGGCAGCATGGCGGAACTGGCCAACGACGCGACCCTTCAGGAACGCCTGATGGGCCTGAGCATGGAAATGCAATGAAGACCGTTCTCTCGCAACTGCCCGCCCGTTTCCGGCAGCGGCTCAATCAGCCGTCCTGCGCCGCGAAGAAACCGCTTCGATCCTGCGAGGCCCGCACATGACCATTGCACCGACCCACAAACCCACCTTCGCCGACATTCCGCTGTCGGAGCGGCTGGCGAAAGCCACACCGCTTCTTCTGGTGCCCCTTCTGGTTCTGGTCGGGCTTGCCGCCATCGGCAATCCGTCGAGCTGGCTGACGCTCACCGTATCGGGCCTCGCCATGGGCATGATGATCTTCATCATCGCTTCGGGCCTGACGCTCGTGTTCGGCCTGATGGATGTCATCAATTTCGGCCATGGCGCGTTCATCTCGGTCGGCGCTTTCGTCGGCATTTCCGTGCTTCTGGCGCTTGGCGGCTGGGCCGGCGCGCCTTCGCTCCTGCTCAACCTTCTGGTCGTGCTTCTGGCCGTGATCGCCGCCATGATCGTGACCGGCGGTCTCGGCTGGGCCTTCGAAAAAGTCATCGTGCGCCCCGTCTATGGCGCGCATCTCAAGCAGATCCTCGTCACCGTCGGCGGGCTGATCGTGATCGAACAGCTCATCGCCGTTGTCTGGGGACCGGAAGAAATCTTCTTCTCCCGTCCCGAAACGCTGAAGGGCGCTTTCACCTTCTGGGGCGCCGCGCTCGAGAAATACCGCATCCTGGCCGTGGCCGTGGGGCTTGGCCTCTTCGTCGCCATGCGGCTCGTGTTCCGCCGCACCAAGATCGGCCTGATCGTGCGCGCCGGCGTCGAGAATGGCGAGATGGTCGAGGCGCTGGGTTATCGCCTGAGCCGCGTCTTCATCGGCGTTTTCATCGCCGGTTCGGCGCTTGCCGGTCTCGGCGGCGTGATGTGGGGCCTCTACCAGGAAGTCATCACCGCCAGCATGGGCGAAGAACTGATGATCCTCGTCTTCATCGTGGTGATCATCGGCGGGCTGGGCTCGGTGGAAGGAGCCTTCATCGGTGCGCTTCTGGTGGGTCTCCTGCAGAACTATGTCGCCTTTCTCGAGCCCAAGCTGGCGCTGGTGTCGAACATCGCGCTGATGACCGCAATCCTCATGTGGCGGCCGCAAGGCATGCTGCCCGTCGTGAAGGCCAAATAAGATGCTCGTCAAGCTTCTCTCCGGTGACAAACCCCGCTCGCTGGCGCTGACCCTGATCCTTCTGGCGATCCTCGTCGCGCTGGCGCTTGCCCCGTTCCTGTTTCCCGGCGTGCGGTCTCTGGAAACGGCGGCGCGCATCTGCATCTTCATCGTGCTGGTGGCGAGCTACGACCTGCTTCTGGGCTATACCGGCATTGTGAGCTTTGCTCATACGATGTTCTTCGGGCTTGGCGCTTACGGCGTGGCGCTCGCCTCCATCCATATGGGGCGCGGCTATGACGCGCTCCTGACCGGCACCGTTCTCGGAGCCCTGGCGGCCGCCCTTCTGGCGCTTGTGATCGCCATGTTCTCGCTGCGGGTTCGGGCGATCTTCTTCGCCATGATCACGCTCGCCGTTGCCTCGGCTGTGGCGGTTCTGGTGTCGCAGATGTCCGGTGTGACCGGCGGCGAAGACGGCCTGAACTACATGATCCCGCGCGAGCTGACGCCGGCCTTCCGGCTGGGCGAACTGTTCGGCGTGCGCATCAATGGCAAGGTGCTCAACTACTATCTCGTCTTCTTCGCGTCTCTGGGGCTCTTCCTCCTGATGCTGCGGGTCGTCAACTCGCCCTTCGGGCGCGTGCTCAAGGCAATTCGCGAGAATGATTTCCGCGCCGAATCCATCGGCTACAATGTGGTCTGGTACCGCACCATCGCCACATGCCTTTCCGCCGCGACGGCAGCCGTGGCCGGCAGCCTGTTTGCGATCTGGCTGCGCTATGTCGGCCCCGACACGACGCTCTCCTTCGAGATCATGCTCGACATTCTCCTGATGGTGGTGATCGGCGGTATGGGCACCATGTATGGTGCGGTCATCGGGGCGACCATCTTCGTGCTGGCGCAGAACTATCTGCAGACGCTGATGGGCGCGGCCTCTGAGGCAACGGGCGGCGTGCCGCTTCTGCCGCAGCTGCTGGACCCCGACCGCTGGCTTCTGTGGCTCGGCATCCTCTTCATTCTCAGCGTCTACTTCTTCCCCACCGGCATTGTCGGCAGGCTGCGGGCCGGACGCTGAACGTGACGCGCTCCATCCTGTTCCTGCATGGCTGGACGATGCGCGGAGCCGTGTTCGACCGGCTGATCGCCCGCATCGGCCCGGGCTTCGACTGCCACGCACCCGACATGCCCGGCCATGCCGGAGCCGCCCACCTGCCGCCGACGCTTGATGCCTGCGCGGAGATGATCGGCGAGGCGCTCAACGCCCTGCCGGACAGGAAACCGCTGGTGGTGGGCTGGTCGATGGGGGCAGCCGCCGCCTGGCGCTATCTCGCGCGCCATGGCAGCGCCGGGATCGGCGGGCTGGTCACCGTCGACATGAGCACACACATCGTGCCGGCTGCGGACTGGCCGCACGGCCTGAAAGGGCAGACGGCTGAGAGCGTGGCGCAGTCGACCCGGCGCTTCCGCACCGACTGGGATGGCGCAACGCACGGCATCGCCGCCACCATGTTTGCCACACCCGAAGGCGCACCCGGCTTTTCGCGTGAAGACGCGCGCAGCGTGATCCTCAGTCAGGATCCGGAGAAGATGCGCACCATGTGGGATGATCTCGTGGCCATGGATGCGCGCGCACTGGCACCCGATTTGAACCTGCCATGGCTCGTCTGCTCAGGCGCAAAAAGCCGGGTCTACCCGGCCTCGGCCTCCGACTGGATTGCGCAGACGGCCCCGAACGCGAAGCGCCATGTCTTCGCAGCCTCGGGCCACTCGCCGCATCTGGAAGAAGAAGAGGCCTTCGCGCAGGCGATTATCGATTTCGCTGCAGGCCTCAACGCCTGAACCGTCAGGCCCCGACATCCTTTGCCTTGACCAGCGAACGGCCCTCGCAGATCACCGTGCCATCAGGTGCGGTGCAGCGCGCCCATAGATCGACCAGATGCTTTTCCGGCCGAAGACGGGTGATCTCGACTGTCGCCGTCAGTTCGGTGTCGAGCGGCGCCGGTGCCTTGAAAGCCAGTTCCTGCTTGAGATAGTTGGTGCCCGAGCCCGGAAGCTTTACGCCCAGAAGATAGGAAAACAGCGCCGCGATCAGCGGTTCTGGCACCTGGCTTTCCGGGGCCGCGCCGGAAAGCGCTGCATAGGCCAAAAGATCGGCAGCGGAATAGGTGCGGCGCACGGTGGCGCTCTGTCCGGTCTCCATCATGCGATCCTTGCCTCCCCGACAAGCAGTTCTGCGGCGTCTGCAACCCGCACCGCCTTCATTTCAAGCGTTCCCGGCGCGGTTTCACGAACCGTCAGCGCAACCGCCTCACCGGCAAAGGCGGGGTTGGGAAACATCATTGTCTGGCTGACCTGGCGCGCGCCGGGCTCAGCCTTCTGCAACAGGCCCCAGAGCTTGGAATAGATCAGCATGCCGTGGCTGACGGTGCGGCCAAAGCTCGTGCGGGCCGAGAATTCGGGGTCCACATGGATCGCGTTGTCGTCACCCGACACCGCAGCAAAGGCGTCGAACTCCTCCTGGCTGGGCAACCAGCGGGCGGACAGGTCAAGCATCGGTCAAAAACTCTCTGAGATCGGGTTTGCGCACCTTGCCGGCGGCAGTGCGTGGAAAATCCTCCAGCACGCAGAAGCGCACCGGCACCTTGTAACCGGCGAGCCTTTCGCGGCACCATGGCCGCAGCGTCTCGACATCAAGCTCGGCGTCGGGGCGCAGAACCAAAAAGGCGACGCCCACCTCACCCCATTTCTCGTCCGCGCAGCCCACAACGGCCACCTCCAGCACGGCGGGATGCGCGTTGAGCGCACGCTCGACCTCTGCGGGATACACGTTCTCGCCGCCAGAGACGAACATGTCCTTGATCCGGTCAACGATGAAGTAATAGCCATCCGCATCGCGCCGCCCCACATCGCCGGTGTGCAGCCAGCCATCGGGCGTGAAAGTCTTTTCCGTCGCTTCCGGGTTCTCGAAATAGCCGGGCGTGATGTTGGGGCCGCGCAACTGGATCTCCCCGGAACCGGGCGCGCCATCGGGGACGCCTGCAAGGCGCACATCCGTCATCATCTGCGCCCGCCCGACCGAACCGATCTTCTCGGCAGCGCGGGCGGCATCCATCAGGAACACGGTGGGCCCGGTTTCCGTCATGCCGAAACCATTCAACACATAAGCCCCGCGTTCGGCGAAGAAACGGATCAGCGGTTCCGGCAGCGGCGCGCCGCCGCAACCGCAGCGAATGGCGGTCCAGTCGACGTCTTCGATGCCCGGCATGAGCGACAACGCCTGATAGATGGCCGGCACGCCGAATACCTGTGTCAGCTCGCCCGCGCGCAGCATGGCGAGCAGCCTTTCGGCATCGAATTTCGGCAGGACCGTCGAGCTTGCGCCGTTCAGGAAGACCGGCAGCGTGTAGAGATTGATCCCGGCCGTGTGGAACAGCGGCAGGAAGTTCACCGAACGATCCTCTGCCGTAAGGCCGATGGCCTGCCCGATATTGATCGCATTCGCCCAGGCCATGCGCGCAGTCTGGATCACCGCCTTGGGCCGTCCGGTCGTGCCCGATGTGAACAGGAGATACCAGGGGCGCGTCGCGGGCACCGCCGCGCGCAGCGCCGGACCACCCTGCGCGATCCAGCCATGAAGCGCATCGTCGAAACCGAACAGCGCCGCGCCGATCTTCGCGGCCACATCCGCCGCCAGACCGGCATGCATCGCATCATGCAGGATGGCCTTTGCATTCACCGGCTCCAGCGTTTCAACCAGTTCGGGTGCCGGCTGCCGCCAGTTCAGCGGACACAGGATGATGCCTGTCTTCTGGCAGGCGAACAGCGTGAGGAAGAACTCCACCCGGTTCAGACAGAGGATCGCCAGCCGGTCGCCCTCGCCCAATCTGGCCCGGCGCAGCCCCTCGGCAATGCCATCGGCTGCGGCATTCACATCGAAAAAGGTCCACGCGCGGCCTGTTTCGGCATCGCGAAAGGCCAGTGCATCGGGTGAAATCTCGGCCCGTTTGCAGGCCATGTCGGGAACGGTCTCGAACATCTCAAGCCTCCTTGCCAAGAAATGCCGCCATCTTCGCCCGTGTCGCCTCAAGCGGGATCAGGGTGCGAAAGGCTTCGGTCTCTGCTGCAAGCCGCGCCTCCACCTGCGCCCGTCTTGCGGCATCCCAGATGAGCGCCTTGCCGGCGAGCGCCATATCGATGTCGAGCGCGGCCAGCCGGGCGAGCGCAGCATTTTCCGGATCAGGGTCGACGGCGCAGGCGAGCCCGCGCGCCATGAGTTCCTCCGCTCCAAACCGCCGGTCGTTCAGGAGCCAGTCCTGTGCGGCACCCGCGCCGATCCGCTCCGGCAGCGTGGCCGTCCAACCGCCATCAGGCGCAAAGCCCATTACCCCGTAATAGGGCTGCACGAATGCATCAGGAGCCAGAACGGCCAAGTCGGAAGCAAACAGGAAACCGGCGGATCCGCCGGTAATCGCACCCCGGCCAGCCAGAGCGACAATGGCCTTCTGGCCGATCATCCGCAGCACGCAGCGCTGTAAAAGCGGCACGACCCGCTCGGCATAGGCTACCGCCTGCCCGTCGCAGGCCGCTTCCAGAAACCGGCCGACATCGCCGCCAGTGGAAAAATTGCGTCCGCCGCAGATCAGTGCACGGCGGAGGCCGGTATCCTCGAAATCTTCCTGAGCGGCCTCAATTGCGGCCAGAAAATCCGGCTCCAGCGCATTGGCGCGGGGCGCGGCCAGGGTGATCACGAAACAGTCGCACCCGCCGGGCGCGCTGCGAATTTCAGTTCGGACGAACGAGGGTTCGTGCGAACTCATGGGGCAAGCCCGTGACAGATCATCTTATGCGCCTCCTCAACCACCCGCTCAATGTCGGGTGTCTCCTCCCACAGCACGTAACGGTCTCCGAGCGCCTTGGAGATGCCCATCAGCGCATAGGCCCGCACCTCCGGATCGCCCGCAGAAATCTCGCCGCGCTTCTGCGCCTCGCGCAGGCCAAGCGTGTAGGCCTGCCCGAAATGCCAGAAATAGTCCCGATAGGCCTCCGGATCGACGAACCGCGCCTCCTCAACGATCCGGTAGAGCTGCGGCCTTTCGGCGACGAAGCGTAAAAAGGCTTCGAGCCCGGCCCGCTCCGCGCTCAGACGGTCGGGCGCATCGCTGATCGCCTCACCTACGATCGCGCGCGTGATCCGCCCCATCTCCAGCACCAGCTCGCGGAAAACCTGTTCCTTGCTGGTGAAATACACGTAGAATGTGCCGAGCGCCGTATCCGCCAGCCGTGTGATCTCGGCAATGGACGCGGCGGAAAAGCCCTGGTCGCCCATGACCGTCTCGGCTGCTGCAAGGATCTTGGCGCGCCTTATCTGGCCGCGTTTCGTCTTCGGTTCTGCCATGACATACATGAATAATGATTCATGTTTCAGTTTCAAGCAAAATCCGCACTTGATCCGGCTGCGATTTTCCTCCGTTTGCAGATTTTGAGCCCCAAAAAGCGGAAACCCATACGAAAAACCCGCGCGAAACAGGTCGCGCGGGCTCGTTTCTCTGGAATGCCGATAGAGGGCGTCAGATGACGCCAAGCGCGTCCATGGCTTCTGCAACACGCACGAAACCGGCGATGTTAGCGCCCAGAACATAGTCGCCGGGCGAGCCGTATTCATCGGCGGTTTCGGCACAGGTGTCATGGATATGCGCCATGATCTCGGCCAGGCGCTCTTCCGTGCGCTCGAAGGTCCAGCTGGCACGCGATGCGTTCTGCTGCATTTCCAGCGCCGAGGTGGCGACGCCGCCTGCATTGGCCGCCTTGCCCGGGGCGAACAGGATGCCGGCTTCCTGGAACACGCGCACGGCCTCGGGCGTCGACGGCATGTTTGCGCCTTCGCCAACGGCGATGAGGCCGTTCTTCACCAGCGTCTGCGCGTCCTTGCCGGTCAGCTCGTTCTGCGTGGCCGAAGGCATGGCGACATCGCAGGGCACATCCCAGATGGAGCCCTTCTCGACAAAGTGCGCACCGGCGCCCTTGAGCTTCACATATTCCGAGATACGGCCGCGACGCTTCTGCTTGATCTCCTTGACCAGATCGAGGTCGATGCCGTTTTCATCGACGATGTAGCCGCCTGAATCCGAGCAGGATACGATGACGCCGCCGAACTCGATGATTTTTTCCATCGCGTAGGTGGCCACATTGCCCGAACCGGAAACGCTGACGCGCTTGCCTTCGAAATCCATCTTGCGGGTGCGCAGCATGCGGTCGACGAAATAGGCCGCGCCGTAACCGGTCGCTTCCTTGCGCGCCTGCGAGCCGCCATAGGAAAGCGCCTTGCCGGTCAGAACCCCTGCCTCATAGCGGTTGGTGAGACGCTTGTACTGGCCGAACAGATAGCCGATCTCGCGACCGCCGACACCGATGTCGCCGGCCGGCACGTCGGTGTACTCGCCGATATGACGGTGCAGCTCGGTCATGAAGGACTGGCAGAAGCGCATCACTTCCGCATCCGAACGACCGCGCGGATTGAAGTCCGAACCGCCCTTGCCGCCGCCGATCGGAAGACCGGTCAGTGCGTTCTTGAAGATCTGCTCGAAGCCAAGAAACTTGACGATGCCGAGATTGACGGTGGGATGAAAGCGGATACCGCCCTTGTAGGGGCCGAGTGCGGAGTTGAACTGAACCCGGAAGCCGCGGGAGATCTGCACGTTGCCGGCATCATCGACCCATGGAACGCGGAAAATGATCTGGCGCTCCGGTTCGCAGATGCGCTCGATCAGCGCGTTGTCGGCATATTCCGGGTGTTTCGCGATCACCCGGCCAATGCTCTGGAGAACTTCCACCACTGCCTGGTGAAATTCCGTTTCTCCTGCGCTACGGCGTAATACGTCTGCAAGAATAGGCTCAAGTTTTTCGTCAACCGTACTCAAAAATTCATCCCTTTTCATTTCCCCCCGACGCAAAAACCGCGTCGCCGTTTTACTCAAAGCATTGACGATGAAAGACCCCGCACACGCTGGCGCGGCATCATCCCTCATCGAGAAAGAGAATTCAGTAGACCTGCCCCGGAAAAGCAGTATCGAAGCGAACTCGACTGGAGAAATATTCGCTTATCCGCCATCCGACAAGGCGAATTTGAATTTCAACCCATGCGTGTTGGATTTCCACACTCTGAGCATTTGGAAGTGGATGAACATGTTTTGAGCGCCGCAGAACGCCGCGACGCCCGGGATTGCAGCCTTCCGGCCGCGCGAACGCAGACTAGCCCCTTGCACCCTGAGGAAGGGCAGCGCCAAGCTCTTCCGCCAGATCCGCCAGAAAACGGCGCAGCACATCGGCGCGCCGGTCCGCGAGCTGACGCCCCATGGAGGTCTGCATCGTCTCGGGAAGGCGCAGCAGCTTCACCTCGAAATGATCCACCGAGTAGCGCTTGTCATCGAGCGGGCGATTGACGGCAAAGGGGTCTTCTCCGTCGAACAGGCTGGAGCCGAGCTGGCCGGAAATGGCGAAGGTGCGCGCAAGGCCGATGGCCCCCAGCGCCTCAAGACGGTCTGCATCCTGCAGCGCCTTCGCTTCCAGCGTTTCCGGCGCAATGCCCGCCGAGAAACTGTGCGCCACGATGGCGTGACATGCAGCCTCGCGTTCGGCCTCGTCAAAACCCAGGGATTTGAGAATGGGCCGTGCGGCCTCGGCCGACAGGGCGGAGGCCCGCGCGCGATCCGGGTGATTCTTCGGTAGGTTGATCCAGTCATGGAGATAGGCTGCGGCGATGATCACGCGCTGATTGCCGCCGCCTTCCCCCGCAGCAATCTCAAGAGCGGAACGCATCACGCGGCGTGCATGGTTGATGTCGTGGCTGTTGTCGCTGCTGTCGTCATGCGCCTCGAAGGCGGCTTCGAGGTCAGCGATCAGTTTGCTATGCGGCATGAAACTCGTTCTCTTTTCAGGCATTCAGAATATGTTCGGCGGCGTCCGCCAGACTGTCGAAAACGGGCGCGCCCGTTGCAAGCAGCGCATCCCGCCCCTGCATGCCGGTCGTCACCAGCGCGGTCCTGACGCCGAGCGGCGCAGCCGCCGCGAAGTCGTCAACCGTGTCGCCGATCAGCCAGCACGCTCGCGGGTTCACATCAAGCGTCTCGCAATGACGTTCGAGGCTCTCCCGCTTGGTCGGGTGTCCGGTTCCCGTAAAGCCCTCCACGAGCGTGAAATGGCTCCCGAGGCCGTGATGCTCGATCAGTTGTTCGATCTGGCCATGCGGCGCCATGGACAGAAGCGACTGGTTGGCGCGTTCTGCCAGTGTGGAGAGCGCGTCCAGCGCATCGATGGCGAGCGGAAGTCCGTGCATCGCCGGATCGTAATTGCGCTCATAGGCCTCGCCAAGATGGCGAAGCTCGTCTGGACGTGCAATCCGCCCCAGAAGCGCACTGAAATACTCCGACAACGGACGCCGGTAATGTTCCCGCACCATTTCGGGCGTCACGCCCGGCCGCCCAAGCTCTGCAAGGGCATCGGCGGTGATTTGCGCCGTGATGGCAAAATCGTCCAGCAGAGTGCCGTTCCAGTCCCAGATCACGTGGTTGTTTTTCATACTGCACCCGCCACGCGTTTTCCTGTCTCATCGAAATAGTGAAGCGCCCCGGCCGGAATGTGGAGTTCGAGCCGATCGTCCGGCCGCACCACTTCTTTCAGCCGGGCGCGCAGTGCAAGCCCGCCGCATTCCATATGAACGAGGCGTTCCGAGCCCATCAGTTCCGAACGCCTGACGGTGACCGGCAATGTGGCCTTCTCGCCGTCCACCGGTCCCAGTTGCACGTCTTCGGCGCGGAAGCCGAGGCGGAACATTGGCGAGAGCGGGGCCTTCGGCAGCCCGTCCAGCCGCACCGCGCCCGATGTGACGAAAACCCTGTCTTCGGAACGTGTCACATCGACAAGGTTCATGGAGCCAAGAAAATCGGCGACGAAGGTGTTTGCCGGGCTCGTGAAAATGTCTTCCGGCGCGCCCTGCTGCTCAATGCGGCCATCGCGCATGACGATCAGATGGTCGGCAAGCGCAAGCGCTTCCGTCTGGTCGTGGGTCACATAGACGGTGGTGGAGCCGATCTGGCGCTGCAACGCGCCCAGTTCCGCCCGCATCTCGATCCGCAGCTTGGTGTCCAGATTGGACAGCGGCTCATCCATCAGCAGAACCGCCGGGCCGCGCACCATGGCGCGCGCAATGCCCACGCGCTGCCGCTGGCCGCCGGAAAGCTGCGCCGGGTAGCGGTCAAGATATGGCTCCATGCGCGTCAATGCGGCTGCGGCCCTGACCCGCGTGCGAATGCTCTGCGCATCAAGCCGCGCCATGCGCAGCGGAAAAGCGATGTTCTCGAACACCGTCTTGGTCGGGTAGAGCGCATAGTTCTGGAACACCATGGCCACGCCGCGATGCTGGGAATCCACCTGCGTGACATCCTGCTTACCGAACAGAATGCTGCCCGATGTGGGCGTTTCAAGCCCGCTCAGGCAACGCAGCAGCGTTGTCTTCCCGCAGCCCGAAGGGCCGACGATGATCGTGATGCCGCCTGCCGGGCAGTCGATATCGAGACTGGAGAAAACCGGACGCTCCGCGCCCGGCCAGTGCTTTGTGAGATTGCGAACCGCGACGGGCATGGGGTTCTCCCCCATGCCTGCGGGCCTGCTTTCCGGGCCGATCCGTTGCGTGCGATCATTGGGCTTCGTTCAGCTCGTTCATGATGTCGGCAAGGCGGCTCATGCCCTCCTGCGGTTCGACAGCGCCGGTCAGGATCTGGTGCTGGATATCGCCGAAATTGCTCTGGAACTCATTGTTGGCGCGGCCCGGCAGCGTGTACCAGGGGCGGTTTTCCTGGCCGTTCAGAGCCATGAGCGCGGGGTTTTCCGCATAGAAGTCGCCGAGCAGTTCCGGCGTCTGCGCCGCAGTGACATTGATCGGCGAAGAGGCCGTCGCCTTCACCGTGGCGGCAACGCTCTCGGGCGCAACGAGTGAGAGGAGCGCCTTGCAGGTGGCTTTCTGGCGCTCCGGGTCCGTCGCGAGCATCACGAAACCATTGCCGGAAGCCGCCGTCAGCGCCTCCTCGCCGTCACGGGCCGGCATCGGTGCAACCGCCAGATCGAACGCGATGTTGCTGGAGACGTTGTTATAGGCGGAGGACGAGCTCAGAAGCATCGCCACTTCGCCCGATTGGAACATGCGCGAAGCCTCACCCCAGAAGGTCGAGGGCGCCAGCGCGGGCATCTGCTGTTTCTCGACGAGGCCCCGCATGAACGCCATCAGCTCGACCGAAGCCTTGCTGGCAACGCCGGACCGGCCCTCGCCATCGACCATCCCGCCGCCCGACGAGAGAAGCTGACTTTCGTAGACATAGGTGTTCGGCATGTACATCAGAACGCCAAAACGGTTGCCTGAACCATCGCTCAGCCTGGCGGCAGCGGCCTCAAGCTCGCTCCAGTTGCGCGGCGGGTTCTGCGGGTCGAGGCCTGCGGCCACAAATGCATCCGCGTTCACGAACAGCGCAGGCAGGGTGACATACCAGGGCATGGCATAGAGCTTGCCGTCGACACGGAAATTGTCGACCAGTCCCTTGTCGAGCTGCGCCGCCAGTTCGGGAGCCGAGGCAAGACATTCGTCCAGCGGCTGCGCGCGGCCAGAATCCACATAGGCCCGCAGCACGGCGCCGGTCACGCGAACCGCATCCGGAGCGGAGCCGGCAACGATGTCGGCCAGAACCTTCTGCGTGGTGTCGAGATCTGACTGGTTGTCGAGTTCCAGATTGACCGAAACGTCCTTCTGGCCGGCGTTGAAGGCCTCGAAGACCTGTTTCAGAACTGCGCCGTTCTGTTTTTCCTGACCGGAGACCAGCCGCAGCTCGGTCTGGGCGAGTGCAGGCGTCGCGCTGATCATGGCGAGAAGTGCGGTGGTGGTGAGAAGGCGTTTCATGAATTGGCTCCAGATGTGATGTGAGATGATGTCAGTCGACCTGCCCGGAGGTCATCGCGATGCCGGCGATGAGCTGCCGCTGGGCGATGAGGAAACCGACGAGAAGAGGCAGGACGGTCAGGGTTGCAGCCGCCATTTGCGGCCCGTAATCCGCACCAAGCTCCTGATCGAGAAACTTGACGATGCCGAAGGGAACCGTGGCGGCGAAATCGTTGCGCAGCACGAAGGACGGCCAGAAATAGTCGTTCCAGTGCGACACGAAACTGAGGATGCCGAAAGTGACGATGGCCGGCCGCGCCATCGGGAAGACGATGTGCACCAGCGTGCGCAGCGAGGACGCGCCATCGAGCCGCGCCGACTCGAAAACCGATTGCGGGATCGACAGGAAAAACTGCCGCAGCAGAAAAACGCTGAAGGCCGAACCGATGAACGGCAGGATGAGCGCGCCATGCGTGTTGATCATGCCGAAGCGCGACAAAAGCACGTAAATCGGAATGGCCGTGGCGTGATAGGGAACCATCATCGCGGCCAGCACCAGCCACAACCCGACTTCGCGCCCGGAAAAGCGCAGCCGCGACAGCGCATAGGCTGCGGGAACGCAGACGATCACCTGCCCGATGAAGATGGCGGTCACCACGAAAATGCCGTTCAGATAATAGCGAAGCAGCGGCACTTCCGCGAAAACGCGGCGATAGTTCTCGAGGCTGAAATCACTGAGCGCCAGAATGTTCCCGGCAAAGACCTGATCCGGCGCGGTGAACGAGGTGCGCAGCATCAGCCAGAAAGGCAGCAGCATGAAAACCGCGCCTGCAGCGAGCGCCAGATGGGTGCCGCCTGCAACCAGGCGGGCGCGGGTCGTGTCGATTGATTGGGTCATCGCGTTCCAGCCTTCTCGAGCCGTGCGGTCATGATGCGCTGGAGCGCGGTTGCGGCGATGGCGAGCGCCAGAAGAACGAGCGTGACCACCGATCCCCCGCCGATGTCGAAGAAGTAGATGCCCCGTTCCCACATGAGGTGAGCGAGCGTCTGGCTGCTGCGCGAAGGGCCGCCGCCGGTCATCGTCGAAACCGTGTCGAACACCCGCAGCGCATTGACTGAAGTGATGATGCCGACAAACACCGTGGTCGGGCCGATGGCAGCCAGGTGACGTGCCAGAAGCGGTGCCATGCACCCGCGCCATCCACCCGCGCGGCGTCGATCTGGTGGCGCGGCACGGCGGCAAGCGCCGCGAGATAAAGAACGACGACAAAGCCGACCTGCTGCCAGTTGCCGACAATGGCGACCGCCGGCAGGGAAAGCACGGGCGAGTTCAGCCAGTCGACCAGGCCGGTCATCTGACCAAGCGTCTGGTCGACGATGCCGCGACGCCCGACGAACATCCAGCGCCACACGATCGACATGGCAACCAGCGTGGCCGCGACCGGAAGGAAGTAGACCGCCTGCCAGAATGCGCGCCCGCGCCGCAGACTGTTGATCGCGAGCGCGATCAAAAGGCCGAGGATCATCGATGGCGGCACGGTCAGGAGAATGTAGGTGAAGGTGACGCGCAGGCTGTTGAGCACCTCGCCGCGCGCGGCAGCCCGGGTGAAATTCTCGAACCCGACGAAGCGAATGGTACCGGCCAGAATGTCCACGTCGAAGAAGGCGAGCAGCAGCGTCAGAAGACACGGCAGGATCGCAAAGACGAACAGGAGCAACATCAGCGGGCCGACCAGCAGATAGGGCGCAATGCGCTGCCCGATGCCTGTGGGCGCTGCCGGAATGGGTGTCAGAAGCGCTGCGGGAGAAACGGTCACAGGCGATACTCACGCGTTTCAAAGGCGAGATGGATTGCACCGCTGAAATGCTGCGCTGCCGCGGCGCGCGCGCTCGGCCCGTCTTCAGGCGCTGCGAGATGGCAGAGCACCAGTTCGTGGGCCTTTGCGAGAGCGGCCAGCCTGCCCGCCTCGACAGGGCTCATATGCGCGCCGCCGGCAAGCGGGCCGGACATATGCGCATCCACCAGAAAAAGATCGGCGGAAGCGGCGAAACCCACCAGGGTCGGGTCAAAACGCGCATCTGCCGAGTAGACGATGCGCGCGCCGTCCTTCTCGATCCGCATCGCGGCCGTCGGCGCATTGTGATCCACCGCATGCGTTTCGATGAGGTTCGCGCCAAGCCTGAGCGTGTCTCCGATGGCATACTCACGAACATCGAAAACCGTCAGAAGCCAGTCGTGCCGCTCCTGAACCGAGGCGGCAAGCGCCCGCTTTCCGGGTTCGTCCACATCGCTCGGGAACTGCCAGTTGCGGTGACCGAACAGGTCGGAGAACCGCTGAAGAAACTGCAAACCGCCCTGCGGAATGCAAAGCGGCAGCGGAGCGGTGCGCCCATCCACGAGCCATTCGGCCAGAAGCGCATAGGCAAGCGGCACGAGATCCAGAACGTGATCGGGATGCAGATGGCTGATGACCACCCCATCCAGCCCGCAATGCCTGCCATCGGCAAGCAGAGCGGTTGCGATGCCGGGACCACAATCGAGAAGGATGTTTTCCTGATCGGCCGTAACCAGATAACCCGAACAGGGAAGCCCCCGCACGGGATACCCACCCGACGAACCCAGAACTTTTAGAGCAAGTGACACAAAAACCGCCTGAACCGAAACGCGATGGCGGCGACGGTTAAGTCGGCTGCATTTCACCTGCATGACAGTTCAATTCGAATGTCATCCGACTGATAGATAAAACCTATAGGCGGGGTGCCGTGATCAAACGCGAAAGTGTCAGGGCATGTCCGGCAATCCCATCGAACCGTCCATTCTGCGCCGCATGCGCAATGTGAGCCTGCGCCAGCTCATCTATTTCGACGAACTGGCCCGCCTGAGCGGCTTCAACCGCGCGGCAAAGTCGCTCGCCATCAGCCAGCCCACGCTGAGCCAGCAGATTTCGCAGCTTGAAACGACACTGGGCGTGCGTCTCGTCGAACGCGGAAACCGGCTGCTGAGGCTGACGCCGGAAGGGCAGTTTCTGCTCGGACAGGCGCAGCGGGTGCTCGACATTTTCGGCGAGGCCATCGAAACACTCGAAGGGCGGCGCAATGCGCGGGAGCTCAAGATAGGCATTCCCAATTACATGTCCTATCCGGCAACCACCCAATTGCTGCAGCGGTTTCGCAAAAGCCATCCGGCAAGCGATTTCTTCCTCACCGAACTTTCCGCCGAAGAGCTGAGCCAGAAGCTGAACGAAGGCGAGCTGGACGCTGCCTTCCTGACCATTCCGACGCCGCCGCGCCTGTCGGAGGATCTGGCGCATCTGGAGATCATTCTCGCGCCGCGAAACTATCACCGCGCGCATTACGATTATCAGATGGCCGGCCTTCATGCGCTGGGCTTCACGCCGCGCATCGTCCACACCCAGGTCAGCACCGCGCAGTCCCAGATGGCGCTTGCAACGGCGGGTGTCGGCGTCTGCCTGATCTCGCCGGACACGCTCTCCATGAGCCCCGAACTGGTTCTGAAGCCCACCGAGCCGGCGCTGCCAGACCACGAGCTCGCGCTTTTCTGGTCGCCGGCGAACCAGAACCCGCTGCTCAGGGAGTTCTGCAATTGCGCCCGGCGTTTCGGCTAGGCACCTCCCCCGATTTACCCCGCCCGGCACAGGCGAAATTGCTTCAATCGATACAACAGTACCAAAATGAAAATATCAGGTTGCGCCACTGATGTATCAGTTGTACGGTTTCATTTCCGGCATGACGTTCTCCCTGCCCACGGCCCGGAAAGGCTTCGGACAGGGGCGGAAATGTCAGGCGCCGGCCAGTTTTCCTTGCGGAGAAGGAGGAGTCTCACGCATGCCCTCAGTCAGTCGTCGTGTTCTCATGGCAGCCGCGTTTGCTGTCGCTTTGGCACCGGCAGCCACCCTGCCAACAAAGGCCGAAGACCTGCCGGAGATCGAGTTCCTCTATTCTCCCTTTGCCGACTATGCGCCCTTCTTCGTCGCGGAAGATCTGGGATATTTCGATGAGTTCGGCGTCGACGTGACGCTCTCGCCGAAGGGCAACACGGCCGAGACCATCCAGATGCTCGCCTCCGGCAACATTGAAGCGGGTGCCGCCACCTGGGCCTCCAGCCTCTTCAACGCGCTTGATCGCGGCGCCACGGTTTCCATCATCGCCACCTCGGCGCGCATGCCGAACACGGTTCCCTCCCCGTCGCCTTTCATGGTGTCGCAAACGGCCTGGGATGAAGGCATCCGCACCGTTGCCGACCTCAAGGGCAAGCGCATCGGAATTCCCGGCCCCGGCGGCTTTGGCATGTATTCGGTCGCAAAGGCGCTCGAAAAGGGTGGCCTGACCATCGACGACGTCGAGCCGGTCTACCTGCCGCCGCCCGCGACCGCCGCCGCCTTCGCCAATGGCGGGCTTGAAGCGGGCTGGAGCATCGAGCCCTTCGCCCACCAGCTTGAAAAGCAGGGTCTTGGCCGCCGTCTGGTCGAGGATCACACCTTTGGCACCGAGCTTGGCTTGATCGCCTTCAACCAGGACTTCGTCGAAGAGAACGAGGACGCGGTTGTGCGTTTCATGGCAGCCTATCTGAAAGCTGCACGCCAGCTCGACAATGGCGGCTGGGAAGACGACAAGATCCTCGAGATCGTGTCGAACTACACCGGCACCGAGCCCGACGCCCTGCGCGGCATTCCCTATACGGTCCGCTCCGAAGACGGCGCCATCGACATGGAATCGGTGCGTGAACAGGAAGAGTTCTTCCGTCAGCGCGGCGCGCTCGAATATGAGGGCAATTCCGACATCGACAGCGTTTATCGCCGCGATCTTCTGCAGCGTGCCAACGAACTCCTCGCAAGCAAGAAGTGATGCAGGCCGTGCAGGAAAAAGTGCGTCCGTCTCCGGCGAAGACCGCCGGAGCGGCCATCGAGGTCAGCCATCTGACCAAAGCGTTCTACGACAGCCAGGACGACCGCGTGACCGTGGCCGTCTCCGACGTCAGCTTTGAGGTCGAGCGCGGCGAATTCGTGTGCATCGTTGGCCCCAGTGGCTGCGGCAAGACCACGGTTCTTCGCATTCTCGCCGGCCTTGAGGACGAGCTGAGCGGTTCCGTGAAGCTGCACAGTTCGACGCCGCCGGCGATGGTTTTCCAGGAAGCGTCCGTGCTGCCCTGGCTGACCGTGTCGCAGAACATCGCGTTCCCTCTGAGCCTCAAAGGCGCGCCCCGTGCACAGCAGGAGACGCGTGTGCGCGAAATGCTGACGCTGACGGGCCTGACCGACTTCGCGAACGCCCTTCCCCATCAGCTTTCCGGCGGCATGAAGCAGCGCGTCTCCGTGGCGCGCGCGCTTGTCGACGACCGCGACATCCTCTTGATGGATGAGCCGTTCGGCGCACTGGATGAGCAGACGCGCCTGGTCCTCCAGCAGGAATTGCTGCGTATCTGGGAAACAACCGGCAAGACCGTGGTCTTCATCACGCACAGTGTCGATGAAGCGCTGACGCTGGCGGATCGCGTTCTCGTCATGTCGCCGCGCCCCGGCAGGCTGGTCGCCGACATGCGTGTCCCCTTCGAACGTCCGCGCGACGTTGTGGAGATGCGCCGCGACAAGCGTTTCTGGGATATGACTTACGAGGTCTGGCGCTTGCTGGCCTCTCCTGCGGAGGCATGAGATGAGCACTGCGACCACGATACTGACAGAAGACGAACTCCGCCGGCTCAAAGCGCCGGCACGGCGTGAAAAACTGTTCCGCTTCGCGTCCTATTTCAGCCCGCTTCTGCTCCTTTTGATCTGGGAACTGTCGAGCCAGTTCAACCTGATCGACCGCCGTTTCTTCCCGGCTCCCAGCGCCATCGCCGAAACCGCCTGGCGCATGATCGTGAGCCTGGAGCTTTTCGAGCATATGGGCGCAACCCTGCGCCGTGTGGGCATCGGCTACATGATGGGCGCCATTCCGGGCATCACGCTCGGCCTCATTCTGGGCCTGTCCCAGCCTGCCCGCCGCATCCTCGGTCCGATCTTCTCGGCACTCTATCCGGTGCCGAAGATCGCCATCCTCCCACTGATCCTGCTGATCTTCGGCGTCGGCGATGCATCCAAATTCGTCGTCATCGCCATCGGCGTGTTCTTCCTGATGTTCTACAACACCATGGGCGGCGTCCTGCAGACCCCGCAGATTTACATGGATGTCGCCAAGAACGCAGGCGCGAGCCGGTTCCAGACCTTCACGCGCATCGCCTTCCCGGCTGCGCTGCCAAGCATCTTCACCGGCCTGAAGCTTGCTGCAGGTTCGTCCTACATCATCATCGCAGCCGCCGAGTTCCTCGGTGCGCGCAGCGGCGTCGGCTTCTTCATCTGGGCATCGTGGCAGACCTTTGCGGTCTCGCGCATGTTCGTCGGCATCGTCGTGATTTCGGTCATGGGCTATCTCACCATCCTCGCCCTTGAGGCGCTGGAGCGGCACTTCGTAGCCTGGGCGAAGAACTGATCGGCTGAGGAAAAGAGGCTCATGACCGTCGACACCGGCCCGGCCCCCAACGCCCACACACCCGTCTCGGAGCGCATCTATCTTGCGCTCCGGCAGAAAATCGTGCGCTGCGAACTCGCACCGGGCACCACGCTCGACACCAACGCCATTGCGCGTGACTACGACGTTTCGAAAACGCCGGTGCGCGACGCCATGCAGAAGCTCGCGGCCGACGGGCTCGTGACGATCCTTCCGCGCAGCGGTTATCGCGTGGCCACCATCACGTTTCAGGCCGTCCACGAAATCCTGGACCTGCGCGCGGCCATCGGCCCGCATGCCGCACGGCAGGCAGCGCGCTACGCCACTCCGGCCGACATCGCCGAGCTGCGCGAAATCGTTGCCGAATATGCAACGCCGCTCGACATCGGGGCCATGCAGCAGGTGGCGCGGCGCTTCCACGTCGCCATCGCGCAGTGCAGCCGCAACAAGCGCGTTGTCGCTCTCTCGGAAACCCTGTTCGACGAGCTTGAACGCCTTCTGCGCTTCGCAATCGATTTCTCGGTCAAGATCGGCGAGCACTCGGACGAGCACACGGCGCTTGTCGACGCCATCGAGGCCGGCGATGGCGAAAGGGCCGCCGCCATCGAGGCCGAACACATCAAGAGCAGCCGGGCGTTCCTGATCGAACGCCTGATGACGCTCGGTTATCTGTCCGCTGGCGAAGTCCAGATCGGCAATGCAGCGCGGGGCATGGACGAATGATCGCATTTCCCGACGCAGTTGCGCGGCTCTCGGCAGCGCTTGGCGACACTCCGGCAGCGAAACTTGCCGCAGCAGCACTGATCGAGGCCGACGCGCTCAACCTGTCGCGCTTCGGCATTGCCATGCTGGATGAGTGGACGGCCGACGCCGCGCCCGTCCCTACTGCCGAAACCCCGCAGACCGTAAGCTGGCTCGACTGCTCTGCCTCCTTTGCACCGCTTGCCGTTGCGAGCGCCACGCTGGACCTCAACCATGCCGCACGCGAGAAGGGCATCGCCGCCGTCTTTCTGCGTGGCGTCAGGGGCTTCGGCCGGCTTGCTCCCTTCGTGCGCCATCTCGCCGATGCCGGCCTTGTCGGGATCGCCGGGGCCGAAGGCCCGCCTTTCGTCGCCGCCCATGGCGGCACGCGCGCCGTCATCGGCACCAATCCGTTCGCCCTCGCCATGGGCACCGGCGCGGACCGCGTGGTGATCGACGTGGCAAGCAGCACCGCCACCATGGCCGACATCCGCAACGCCCGCAGCACCGGCGCTCCCCTGCCGGAGGGTATTGCGCTGAATGGTGAAGGGCAGCCGACCACAATCGCCTCCGAGGTTGCCGCACTTCTGCCGCGCGGCGGACAGGTTGGCTCTCTGCTTGGCCTCGTGGTCGAACTTCTGGCCGGTGTCGCCGGCGGTGGCCGCGACGATCCGAAAGGCCGGGGCGTGTTCCTGCTCGCCTTCGACCCTGAAGCAGCCGGAGACAGCATCGACTGGCAGGCCCGGCTTGCAGCCCTCAAAAGCGACTGGACCGGAAGCGGCGGTCACTGGCCGCGCGGCGGCGCACGCTCGCCCGAAGCCGCGCTGGGCTATGATTTTGCCAAACGCCTCGATGCTCAGCTCGCACGCATGACAGGTGAGGCAAACCGATAATGCCACGCCTTTCCCGACACGGCCGGAGTGCCTCCGGCTCAGCCCCTCTGCGCGCCAATGCCCGGAAATGGCTGACCACCCCTCTTGCAGAAATGGTGCTCTAGATGACGACAAATCCTGCTTCCGCGCCCGTTGTTTCCGTCACCCCCGCTGACGGCCTGATCGACGAGCCCCGCCGCATCGTCGTCTCGGGCCTCGCGCCCGATGAACTCGTCGCGATCTCCGCGCGGACGGTGCGGGCGGGCGGCGTTGTCTGGTACAGCCAGGCGACATTCATGGCCGATGCCGATGGCGTCGTGGATCTGACCCGCGATGCGCCCGTTGGCGGCGATTATGCGGAAATCTCGGCAATGGGCCTCATCTGGAGCCAGAAGCCGGTCGACAGCAACAGTCAGGAGCTCTTCCCCGACGACGTCATGCAGCCGCTGAAGACGGCGCTGACGGCGGAAACCGCCGCTGGCGTCAAGGCAGAGGGTGCGCTTCTCCAGCGTCTCGCAGCGGAAGGCGTGGAACGGCAGGAAATCCGCGAAGACGGACTGGTCGGCACGCTGTTCACACCCGCAGGCCCCGGCCCGCATCCCGTCGTGGTGGTGCTCAATGGTTCCGGCGGCGGCATCAACGAGCCGCGCGGCGCGCTTTACGCCTCCCATGGCTATCAGGCTTTTGCGCTCGGCTATTTCAAGGCTCCGGGCCTGTCGCCCTTCATCACCGAAACCCCGCTCGAATATCTGGAGACCGGCCTCAACTGGGCGCACCGCACGCTCAAGCCGCGCGACGGTTTCGTGGCGGTGGCCGGGCAGTCGCGCGGCGGCGAACTCTCCCTGCTTCTCGGCTCGACCTTCCCCGATCTCATCTCCGCCGTGATCGCCTATGTGCCGGGCGCCATGGTGCATGGCGCACAGGGTGCCGGCGATCCCGCGCGTGGCGGCTGGCAGGGCGTGACCTGGACCCGGGGTGGTGAGCCGCTTACCCATCTCTGGCAGGACAACAAGGCCGTGCACTGGCACCCCTGGGGCGGCGATGCACCACCGACCCGGCATCATTCCGTCTTCTTCGAGGGCCTGAAGGACACCGATCTGGCCGCACGCGCGCGCATTCCGATCGAGAACACGAAGGCCGCCGTCCTGCTCGTTTCGGGCCGCGACGACCGCGCCTGGCCATCGAGCCTCTACTCAAAGATGGTGGTTTCGACCCTCAACCGGCACGACCACCCGCACCTCGTTCGTCACCTCGATTTCGATGACGCCGGCCATGCGATCAACCTGCCCTTCGTGCCCTCAACCCAGTTGAGCCGCGAGCACCCGGTTTCGAAAGTGCCCTACACGAATGGCGGCACGCCATCGGGCAACGCACGGGCGGATGAAGGCTCCTGGCGCGGTGTCCTCGCATTCCTCGACGAGCTCACACGCCCGGCCGGCTGAAGCGCCGGTCCATCCACTTTCTTTTGCGCAAGCAGACAACTGAATCCTTCGAAAGGAAGATGAACATGCCCACGACAGAACACCTGGAAGGTCAATGGCGCGAGTGGCGCTATGCCCACGTCGCCAAGATGTTCCGCCCGTATGGTTGGACTTCGCTGGTTGCGCAGTACTGGCTGGAGAAAGACGATCAGGGCGTCACCTTTGACCTTCTGCCGGGCACCTGGTCGGTGGAAGACGGACGCATCATGTTCACCCCGCCCGCCGAAGGCCCGAACCTGTCGGTGGACGGCGAATACCCCACGGGCCCGGTGGAGATCATTCCGGGCCGCAACCAGACCTATGGTCATGGCGACAGCCTTCCGGTCTATTTCGGCCGCAACGAGGTGGAAACGCTTCTGCGCACGACGCATGACGGCCAGCCGCTTTTCGGCGTGCGCGTGCGCGACCCGCTTGAGGCCACACGTCTGGAAGACGCCGGCGTCACCGCTTTCGATTACGATCCCGAATGGCGCATTCGCGGCGTCTACACGCCGAGCGAACGCACCGACTACGAGGCCGAAACCGTGGAAGAAGGCGTGCGTGAATCCACGCCGCGCATGGGCACCTTCACCTTCGAGTACAAAGGCAAGAGCCACGAACTCGTTCTCATCGGCAAGGACACGCCGGACGGCGTACAGCCGGTCGCCCATGTGCGCGACAAGACCAATGGTCCCGTGAGCTATGGCGCCGGCCGCGTCATTGAACTTCAGTTCACCGACGAGACCAACAGCCGCATCGACTGGATCGATTTCAACTATGCTGTGGCACTGCCCTGCGCCTTCACGAACTTCGTGACCTGCCCGCTGGTTCCGCCGGAAAACCACCTCGACTTCGAGGTTCTGGCCGGCGAAAAACGCCCTGCACAGAACATTGCGCGGACCATGACCTATCAGCCCAAGGACTGACCGGCCTCCACAGTCTTCAGGCATGTGCCGCCAAGTGTTTCCCCTGGCGGCACAACACCCTAAAATGTGATGGAAAGCCCAACGACCGGGCCATGCTGGGTCACGCGATACTTGAAGTCGCTGACATTGTCGCCGCCATCATAGTCCTGATACAGAACGCGATAGCCGACGCGGAACATGGTCGGAACGTCGCGGATCATGGTCCGGTAGCCGAGATAGGCCTGACCGTGCGCACTGAAATCAGTGCCGGCGCCAAAGCCGCCAATGTCTGCTTCCGCCGCAAAATTCCACCGGTCATCAATGTCGTAGATCATCCGCGCGCCGATGAACGGGTCGGTCCACTGCACCTTCCGGCGAGCGGTCATCGGTCCGACTTCGACCTTGGCGTCTATCTGTGTCCAGCGAACACCAAGCGTCGGCTCGATTGCGAACACGCGCGGCCTGCCAAAGAGCGTCGCGCCACCCAACTCCTGCTCGTAAACGCGATAATAGGCGCCGGCGGCAAGCGTGGTGTTGATGACCTGCAACGCCAGTTCATTGTCCAGAATGTCTTCATCCTGGCTGGTCTTGACGTACTGGCCGTCGACATAGACGCCGAACGGGCCATTCGTGACTTCCAGATTGCCCATCAATCCGACATCGAGATTCTTAAAGATCTCATGAAAGGGCATTTTCACATCAGTGCTATATCCAAGAACGCCCGCCGTGCCGTTGAGCGACGCGCCCCAAACATAGGGGCTGAAAATCACCCGCCATCGCTGCTGATCCTGGATTTCGGCCTCTGTCGCGCCAAGCATGTCGCTGGCCTGCGCCGCAGCGGACGCAGAGCACAGGGCAAAACCCGCCAGCGCGGCCCTGAAGAGGCGCGCAGCTGAGAAACCACCACTCTTGCCCGCACAATGTTCGGTCATATTCCCCCCTCGCTCCGGCAGACACCGGCCACCCCTTGTCCCTGGGATTCAGCGTAAAACTTCGCCAAACTCAGAACTCACAAACATTTATTTCATCATACAGGGCAAGTGAACTGGTTTTTTCCGAAAGCGTCGCGAAAGCCGAAACATACGCCAGATGATTTTGGCCATTTCCTGCATCGTTTCCATCAACTCTCACCGGAGCGGTAAAAGTATTTTTCAGATGATCAATATTACTGGGTCCTGACCCTAAGTGTCCGTTCCAAAAAGGAGCGAGTGATTTCAGCGGGTTATGATTCAGTCGGATTTCTGAGATTCGACGGAGATCACGATGGCCTGGACCGAAACCACTCGCCGGCACTATGAGCGGCGCTGCCCCCGCTACGCAAGCGATTTGACCGACGCGGAGTGGGCGCTGATCGAACCGCTGATGCCGTCGCCAAACCGCATTGGTCGGCCGCGCAAGACGGCCCTGCGCGAGGTGGTGAACGCGCTTTTGTATATGGCCTCCTCGGGCGGCGCGTGGCGGCTCTTGCCGAAGGATTTTCCGCCGTTCTCGACGGTACAGAAATACTTCTACCGCTGGCGTGACGAGGGTCGGCTTCGCGCCATCAACAATGAACTGGTGATGGCGGCTCGCGAACGCGAAGGCAAGGAGGCCAGTCCCAGTGCCGGCGTCATCGATAGCCAGTCGGTCAAGACCACCGAAAGCGGCGGAATACGGGGCTTCGACGCCGGCAAGAAAGTCATGGGCCGCAAGCGCCATATCGTCGTCGACACACTCGGCCTCATGGTCGGGCTGGTCATTCACGCCGCCGACATTCAGGACCGCGACGGCGCGCCCGCCGTCCTGAAATCGATCCTCAAGCGCTGGCCGTGGCTGCGTCATGTCTTCGCCGATGGCGGCTATGCCGGGCCGAAGCTGAGGGGAGCATTGCAGAAGGTCGGCAAGTTCACGTTGGAAATCATCAAACGCTCGGACACCGCCAAAGGCTTCGAGGTCTTGCCGCGCCGTTGGGTGGTCGAGAGGACATTCGCCTGGCTCGGACGCTGCCGCAGGCTCGCAAAGGACTTCGAACGAACCATCGCTTCCGCCGAGGCATGGGTCCTGATCGCCAACATCCGCCTTCTCACCCGCAGACTTGCAAGACATTGAAAACATGGCGTTCGTTATGATTCAGACTCTAATTCAGCACCCTGATCCGGAATTGCGCCAGCACCTTTTCCTGCTGGTCACGGCTGATGGTCAGATCATCAGTCGTCAGCGCCTCGGTCAGATCCAGTTCATCGATCTGCGCATGCGCGATGCTTGCCCCCGTCAAAACCGCACGCGTCAGCCGGGTTCCATTGAGATTGGAGCCTGCAAAACTGGCGGACGAGAGATTGCAGCCGGTCAGGTTCGCACCACGCAGATCGCAAAACTCGAACGTGCTGCTTTCAAGATTGAGGCCATTCAGATCAGCGTCCTGAAGTTTCGTGCGCACGCAAGAAAAGCCGCCCATGATGTGCCGATGGTTGATCTGCCGCTGAACGTCGAGCTTCAGCTGCGCCTCACCCGCATCGCAGTCTTCCAGACGCAGCATGAAGCCCAGGCAGTCGCCAAACACATTGTGCGAGACATCGCATTTCAACAGAACCGCATTCGACAGGTCGCAGCGCGACCAGGTGCAGCGCTGCGTCTCCTCCTCTCCGCTGAGACGGTAGGATTGCAGTTTTGCGTCACGGAACGAACAGCCGATGAACTGACAGTCGTGAAAGGTGGACAGGCCGATCCGGCCGCCATCGAAAATGCAGTTCACGAATTCACATCGAAAAAACGTGGTTTCAAAGATCGCAAGGTCGTCGAGAACCTCATCGCGGAAGCTCTTCTCCGAAACGTTCTGCAACCCTGCGGCTTCTTCCAGGCTCATCGGGACCATTCAGAAAACCAGCAGCCCGAGCTGTTCCAGAAGCTCGGCGGCCTGCTGCCTTGAGATCATCGCCCCCCTGAAGCGGCGGGCGTCGGTCAGCTTTATCTCACCAAGATCGGTGTCGCGCAGATCCGCAAGCTCGAAACGGCAATCCGCCAGATTCGCGCCCCGCAGAGAACAGCCCTCGAATGTCGCCCCGCGAAAGTCGCACATCCGCAGGTCCGCCTCGCCGAAATCGACCCGCTTCAACACCTTCTTGCGAAACGAGAACGATGGCAGGGTGGCCATTCTCAGGAGCACTTCCTCGAGCTGAAGCTCAAGGCTGCGCACTTCCGTCAGGTCCGCGCCGAGCATCTTGCAGCCAGTGATGACCGCCGATGTGAGCGTTGCGCGCCGAAAGTTTGTATTGCTGAAATCACTACCCTCAATCCGGGCGTCGGTCATTTTTGCGCCAACGAAACTGGCCTTCGCAGCCCGGCAACCAACAAAAGCGGCATCATCCAGCTGCGCGCCATCAAAACAGGTCCGGGTAAGATTGCATTCCTCAAAATGCCATCCCTCCATGTCCAGCCGCGAGAGATCGGCGTCTTCCAGAACGCAGTTCCGCAGCACCACCGGCGCACCCGACCCGGTGAGCTGGCGTAGCGCATCCCGACCGAGTTCCTGATCGGCGAGCGTGGCGGAACCTTCGCCTGTTGAGATCATCTCAAAGCGGCCTTCCATGAAAGAACTCTCTGAACCAGCGTTGTCCTGTTCCCACCGCGCTCCCGCCATACTGACGGGAGATGCATTTGCGGCGAGGCCGAAGCATCTTGATGCGCCCTTATCGAAGACGCGCCGCGAACTTGCAATCGGAAGCGGCTCTGGCCCCAGGACACTCCTGACAGTCCGGCTCACATCGTCTTTACGCGCGCGGAGCGTTTTGCAGCTGATCCGCAAGAAACGCAAGGAAGCGCGGATGCGTCCCGTAAGCGACATTTACGCGGATCGCCGCCCTGCCCTGCGTCGGCCTGCCCGGCCGAAAGACGCTGCCCGGCGCAAGGAATATGCTCTCCTCAGAGGCCGCACGGCAGAGCGCCATCTCGTCAATCGAGTCGGGGAACTCCACCCAGAGATAAAAGCCCGGCGAGACACTCTTGCGAACTGTCAGCCCCAGCGCCTCAAGCCGCGCAAGCGAGGTCTTGTGCGCTTCCTCGACGCGCGATTTCAGCTTTCGAAGATGCCGCAGATACTGCCCGCCCTGAATGAGATGAAACACGAATCGTTCCACATAGTCGGAAGTGGCCACCGTGGTCAGCATCTTCAGATTGCCGAGCGCCCCGACAATGGAAGGATGACCGGCGACGAAACCGCAGCGCAGACTGGCCGACAGCGTTTTCGAGAAGGTGCCGACATAGAGCACACGGTTGAGCTGATCGAGGGAGGCAAGCCGCGGCAATGTCGCGGGCAGTATGTCGGCCAGGGCATCGTTCTCCACAAGCAGAAAGCCCCAGCGTTCCGCAAGCTGCATGAGGCCGAACGAAACCGCCGGCGACAATGTGCTGCCGGTGGGGTTGTGGGCGAGAGACTGCGTGAAAAAGACCTTGGGCCGATGCAGCGCCAGCTTCGCGGCCAGATCTTCCAGATCCGGTCCGTCATGGCTGCGGCGAATGCCGATGATCTGCGCCTTGGCGAGGGTCAGTTTTGCGAAAAGCGGATAATAGCCCGGATCATCAACGAACACCGTGTCACCCGGCTCGATCAGATGCCGGATGATCAGGTCGAGCCCGTGATTGACCCCATGCGTGAGAAGAAGCCCGTCCGGCTGGGCGGTGATCGAACGTTCCAGAAGCAGAACCCGAAGGCGCTCGCGCAGCGGCGCATAGCCCCAGGAACTGCCATAGCCGAAATCCACCGCAGCCGGATCCGCCGTCCTGAAACTGGAAAAATACCGTTTGAGTTCTGCCCCCTCCATCCACGAGGCCGGCGGTCTGCCGTCGCCCGGCCGCACCTCATAGTGCTGGTCGAGCTGTTCGCGCAGGAGCGAGACCACATCCACCGCCGCAGCCACATGCGGGGCGGGCGGTGCGGGGCGGTCGATCTGAAACTGCGCGACGTAATAGCCAGACCCGGCGCGTGCCTCCAGCAGCCCCCGCGCAACCAGCCTGTCATAGGCCTCCGCCATGGTGTTTTTGGAAACACCATGCTCCCGCGCGGCCTGGCGCACGGAAGGCAGTCGCTCACCGGATTTATAGGCTCCGGCGGCGAGCAGCCCGCTGACATGCTGGACAATGCGGTCGACGCGAGAGAGGCGCGTATCGCTTTCAGTCATCGCTTATTGTCCCATTCCTCCTGCTGGGACAGTCATCGCCAATTTGCGTCAAACTGTCCCTTGATTGTCCCAATTCATTTTAGGACAATTTGCGCTTATGAACAAACATGCTGTCTTGGGAGGAAGCAATGACCGATTTGAAAAGACGCCGTTTTCTGACGGCTTCCGCATTGGGCGGTGCAGCAGCATTGGCTATGCCCGCAGTGGCGCGCGCAGAAGCAGCAGTCCAGTGGCGCATGCAGGCGCTCTGGGACGGCGGAACAACGCCGTTTGAGTTCGAGAAGAAGTTTGTCGAGCGTGTCTCGGAGCTGACCGACGGCCAGTTCGAGATCAAGCTGTTCTCGGCGGGCCAGCTCGTGCCGGCCAATCAGGCGTTCGATGCGGTTCGCAGCGGCGCATTCCAGCTGATGAAGACTTTTGACGGCTATGAAGCCGGCAAAATCCCGTCTTTCGCCTTCACCTCGACCATTCCTTTCGGTTTCCCGGATCCCGACCAGTACGAAGCCTGGTTCTATGAGCTCGGCGGTCTTGAAATGGCCCGTGAAGCCTATGGCAAGGCCGGCCTGACCTACATCGCGCCGACCGTCTATGGCGAAGAGCCGATGCACTCGACCGTCAAGATCGAGAGCATTGCCGACATGGCCGGCAAGAAGGGCCGCTTTGTGGGCCTCGCTTCTGCGGTGATGGGCGATCTGGGTGTTGCGGTCACGCCGATGGCGACGGCCGAAGTCTATTCCGGTCTTGAAAAGGGCCTGATCGACTTTGCAGACCGTGGCGACCTTACGGCCAATTACGAGGCCGGCCTCGCAGAAGTCGCGAAGTTCATCATCCTGCCGGGCGTTCACCAGCCCACGACGGCCACCAGCTATGTGGCGAATTCGGCCGCCTATGACGCACTGCCGGAAAGCTACAAGGCAGCCCTTGCCGTCGCAGCCCGCGAGATTTCGGGTTCGCTGCGTCAGCGCATCATCGTGCAGAACAGCCAGGTGCTCGACAAATATCGCGAGCAGGGCGTCGAGGTCATCTACCTCGATCCGGCGGATGTCGCAGAGGCCCGTTCCAAGGCCGTCACATCCTGGAAAGCCGCAACGAAGGAAGATCCGCTGGCGACCAAGATCGTCGACAGCCAGATCGGCTTCATGCAGTCGCTCGGTCTTATCTGACCCTTGTTCCAGGCGGGCGGCCACAGCGCCGCCCGCTATCGACCCTCAGGCTCAATGTCATTTCCATGCAGGCAGTCTACGCCTTCGTCACCGGTGTGAACCGGGTTCTCTTCGTTATCGCTGCGGTGATCATCTTCGCCGTCGTGCCGATGCTCCTCTATGAGGTGATCGCGCGCTACGCCTTCAATGCGCCCACCGTCTGGGCCATGGAAGCGAGTACGCTCGTCTTCGGCCCACACTTCATGCTGGCCGGCCCCTATCTGCTGCATCTGCGCGGACATGTGGCGGTCGACATCGTGAGCGAGAAGGCTCCCGCCCCCGTTCAGCGCATGCTCAATGTGTTCGCCTTTCTCGTGATCGCCGTGTTTGCGGCCGTCTTCGCCGCCGTGAGCTGGCCTCTGGCCGTCAATGCATGGTCGCTCGGAGAGACGAGCTTTTCTGCCTGGAACCCACCCATCTGGTGGCTGAAATTCGTAGTGCCTTTCGCCTTTGTCATGCTGTGCGCACAGGCGCTGGTCGAGGCGGTGTCCGCCCTGCGCAATGATGCACGGACGGAGGCGCGCCCATGAGCTCCGAACTCGTTCTGGTGATCATGTTCGCAAGTCTGGTCGGACTGCTTCTGACCGGTCTTCCGCTCGCCTTCACGCTGGGCTCGCTCGCCCTTGTCTTCACGATCACCCTTTGGGGACCGGCGGCCCTTTCCGTCACCGTTCTCAATCTCTTTGACACGATGCAGTCGGAATCGCTGCTCGCCATTCCGCTCTATGTGATGATGGCCAGCGTTTTGCAGCGTTCGGGCGTGATCGAGAGCCTCTACAAGGCGATGGAACTGTGGTCGCGCCGCCTGCCCGGCGGGCTGGCCGTGGGCACCATCGCCATCTGCACGATCATCGCCGCCATGACCGGCATTGTTGGCGCAGCCGTTGCCGCCATGGGCATGCTTGCCCTGCCCTCAATGCTCAAGCGCAACTACCAGCCGGAACTCGCCATTGGCACGATCTGCGCCGGCGGCACGCTGGGCATCCTGATCCCGCCATCGGTCATCACCATTGTCTACGCGGTCACCGCGCAGGCCTCGATCGGGCAGATGTTCATCGCCGGCGTGATACCGGGCCTTCTGCTCGCCTCGCTCTATATCGGCTACATCGTGCTGCGTGCAGCGCTCAACCCGTCGATTGCCCCGCGTCCGGAAGAGAATGAAGACATCACCTGGGCCATGCGCATAGCCGCGCTGAAGTCCCTTGTCCTGCCGATGCTCATCATCGTTGGCGTTCTGGGCACCATCTATATGGGCATCGCCACGCCGACCGAAGCAGCCGCCGTGGGCGTTGCTTTGGCCTTCGTTTCAGCGTTGATCGAACGCCGTTTCGGCTGGGAGCTTCTGCGCGGGGTTGGCATGGACGTGGTCAAGGTCACGACCATGATCCTCTGGATCACCATCGGTGCGCGCGCCTTCGTCGCGATCTTCACCGGAACGGGCGGCGCGGATTTCCTGCTCGGCTTCATTCAGGACATGGACGCCGATCGCTGGGTCGTGCTGGCCGTCATGCTGGCGATCCTGTTCTTCCTCGGCATGTTCCTTGATGAGATCGGCATCATTCTCCTTTGCGTGCCCGTCTTCCTGCCGGTCATCGACTTTCTGGATTTCGACAGGCTCTGGTTCGGCATCCTGTTCCTCGTGTCGGCGCAGATGGCCTACATCTCGCCGCCCTTCGGTTACACGCTCTTCTATATGAAAGGCGTTCTGCCGGCCGGTATCGGCATGGGAACGGTCTATCGGGCCATCATTCCCTTCATGCTTCTTCAGGCGTTCGGCATCCTGATCTGCGCGCTGTTCCCGGAGCTGGTGCTCTGGCTCCCCAAAACCATGATTCAGTAACAACAGGACACATGATGAGCGACGTCCAATCGTCCCGTATTGAAGGCCTTCACAAGATGACCCCGGCAGAGCGCCTCCAGGCCGTTGCCCGGCAGGCGCAGCTTGGAAACGAGGCCATTTCAAGCCTCACCGCAGCAGCCGAAGGTCAGATCGAACTCGCCGACCGTATGGTCGAGAACGCGATCACCACCATGGCCATTCCGGTGGGCATCGCCACCAACATGATTGTCGACGGGCGCGAAATGCTGGTGCCGATGGCGACGGAAGAATCCTCCGTCGTCGCCGCCGTCTGCAACGCAGCCAAGCGCTGCCGCTCCACCGGTGGTTTCTTCACCTCCGGCAGCGGCCCCGTCATGGCGGCGCAGATCCAGCTTCTGGGCGCAAGCGACCCCGAAAATGTGCGCCTGAAGGTTTACGAGAAAATCGAAGAAATCCGAGCCATTTGCGACGAAACCGACCCGCTTTTGGTGAAATTCGGTGGCGGTTTCCGCGATATCGATGTGCGGGTCATTGCGAGTGATGAAGGGCCGATGACCATCGTGCACATCATCGTCGACACGCGCGACGCAATGGGCGCCAATGCCGTCAACAGCATGGCCGAGGCGCTGGCCCCCCGGCTCGCCGAATGGACCGGCGCCCGCACCTTGCTGCGCATTCTCACCAATCTGGCAGACCGGCGCGTGGTGCGCGCCCGCGCCGTATGGAAGCTCGAAGAGATCGGCGGCGAACAGGTGCGCGACGACATGCTGTCCGCCTACCGCTTCGCCGATGCAGACCCCTACCGCGCCGCGACCCACAACAAGGGCATCATGAACGGCGTCAGCGCTGTCGTGCTGGCAACCGGCAATGACACCCGCGCCATCGAGGCCGGCGCACATGCCTTCGCCGCGCGTGATGGACGCTATCGCTCCATGTCGCGCTGGGAAAAGGATGCAGACGGCAATCTGGTCGGCATTCTGGAAATGCCGATGGCCGTGGGCCTGATCGGCGGCGCAACCAAAATCCACCCGACCGCCCAGGCCAATCTGAAGCTGCTCGGCGTCGAAACGGCCGATGCACTGGCCCGCATCGTGGTTTCCATCGGTCTTGCGCAGAACTTCGCCGCCATGCGCGCGCTTGCCACGACCGGCATCCAGAAGGGACACATGGCGCTGCATGCGCAGAATGTCGCCCTGATGGTCGGCGCGGTCGGTGATGAGATCGATCTGGTCGCGAGCGAACTCAAGACCCTCGGCAAGGTGCGGCAGGATCTGGCCGAAGAGATTTTGAAGCGCATCCGGGGCGACAAGTGACCACGCGCGTCTCAATCGTCGAGGTTGCACCCCGTGACGGGTTGCAGGCGCGCAGGGAACACATCGAAACCGCCCACCGCATCGCGCTGATCGAGCGGCTGCGCCGCGCCGGCATTGCGCGGATGGAGGTGGGCGCGTTCGTCTCGCCAAAGCGCGTGCCGCGCATGGCGGACACGGCGGATGTCATGAAAGCCGTCGGCGCGCCAGAACGCGGCGGCGACATGGTGCTGGTTGCAAATGAGCGGGGGCTGGAACAGGCGCTTGAAGAAGGCGCGCGCGCCATCGCCGTTTTCACGGCGGCAAGCGATGCTTTTGCGGAAAAGAACATCGGCTCCACGGTCAGCGCCTCTCTTCAGCGTTTCGCACCCATTGTCGCGCGGGCGCGTGACGCGGGCGTGTTCGTGCGTGGCTACATCTCCACCATCACCGACTGCCCCTATGCCGGCCCGATTGAACCCGGGGCCGTCGCCCCGGTGGCCAAGGCCCTGCGCGAGATGGGCTGCCAGGAAATCGCCCTTGGCGAAACGCTCGGAAAGGCGACACCGGCGCGCATTGCCGCCGTGGTCGAAGCGGTCGCGAAAAACGTTCCAATGGATGAAATCGCGGCCCATTTCCACGACACTTACGGCATGGGCGTCGCCAATGTCTGGGAAGCGGTGAGGCTCGGCGTTCGCACCGTAGATGCGGCAGCGGGCGGCCTCGGCGGCTGCCCTTTTGCCCCCGGCGCAGCCGGCAATGTGGCGACGGAAGATGTCGTTTATCTTCTGAACGGTCAGGGCATGGAGACCGGCATCGGGCTCGGTCCGCTTCTCGACGCCGTTTCCTTCTGCGCGGACACGATGGGCATCGCCCCGACCAGTCGCGTCTACAAGGCGCTCCGCGCGCCCGAGTGCTGATGATGGAAAGCCAGCTGTGCTAAAGCTGGCTGGCTTTCGCTCTCGTCAACAAGACAGCGTCAAAGATACGCGGCAAGGCCGGCGAGCAGACCATCGATCTGCTCCGGCGTATGGCTGGAGAAGACCGCGATCCTGAGCGTTTCCACCGGCGGCGCATCCGAGTAACCGCCGGCGCTCACATGCTTCACCACGATGTCGCGCGCGCGAAGCTTCTCGCTCACCTGCTTCAGATCGACCGACGCCTGAACATTGAAGATCGGCACGGGCGTCTGCGGAACAGCCAGCCCCAGCTCGGCGAGGCCAGCACGCATATGCGCCACGTTCGCGCGCAGTGACTGGAGCATGGCCGGGCTTTCCATGAAAAGCCGCAACCCAGCGCCGGCAGCAGCCGCAGCCGGAACAGGCGGAGGCGAAGCGCCTGCGACGACGCCGCCCTTGGTCGCGATTTTCTCCGCAAGCGCCCGGCTTGCCGGCACGACGCCGCCAAAACCGCCAAACGCCTTGCTGAGCGTGCCGGCGCAAAACGCACGGTCCCCTTCAAGGCCGAAATGCTCGAGCGTTCCACGCCCCGTGCCGCCGAGAACTCCGACACCATGGGAATCGTCAATGCAGAGCAGCCCGCCCGGCCAGGCTTCCAGAATATCGGCGTATGCATCGAGCGGAGCCAGAGCACCGGTTGACGGGAACACGCCATCACTGACCACGACAGGCACCTGCCCGGGCTTTAGATGACGGCGCATTTGCTCTGAAAGATGCTGCGGATCGCGGTGCTTGAAACGGACAACCGGCCGCTCGGCGCATTTCAGCGCGTCATTCACACTGAAATGGGATCGTTCATCGGCAAAGGCCACATCGTAGTCGTCACGCAGGGCGAGCAGAAGCGCCATTATGGAGAGATAACCGGAAGCCACATAGGCTGCGGCATCGCAGCCGAAATGCTGACAGACCAGCGCTTCGGTCTCCGTATAGACCGGCATGTCGGCGCGCGTTGCCGGGCCAAGCCCATACGTCCGCAATGCCTGCACCGCCGCCTCAATGACGACGGGATGCCCATGCAGGGCGTGGTAACTGGTTCCGCAAAAGTAATCGACGTCACGGCCGCCGATGCGCATACGCGCGCCGATGGGCGAATCCATTCTGTCCTGCGCGTCCAGTGGCTCCTCAACAATCATTCTGCATTCCGCCCAATGGTTTCGCATTCAAGACCGGCGATGAAACCGGCATCCAGATCAGCGCCAAGTCCCGGAGCATCGGGCACCGTAATGCGCCCGCCCTCGCCATAGACCATGCCGCCAACGACCGGATCTTCACGCAGCATATCTGCGCCGTCCAGATCCGCGAAAACGATATTTCCGCGTGACGAGACCAGATGCGCGGCAGCGGTGAGCCCCAGACGGGTCTCGGTTATGCAGCCGACCATGCATTTTATGCCTGTCGCTTCAGCCAGGGCGTTGATTTTCAGCGCCACGTGAATTCCGCCAGACTTCGCCAGTTTGATGTTGAAATAATCGCAGGCTCCGGTCGTGACGAGGCGCATGGCGTCGTGCTCGTCGAAAAGCGCCTCATCGGCCATGATGGGGATGGCTCCAAGAGAACGTGCGGCGGCGAGACCCTCGAAATCCCAGGCTGCAACGGGCTGTTCGCAATACTGGATGTCAAAGGCCGACAATCGCCTGAGCGCCTGAAGCGCCTCCACCCGGTCCCAGCCCTGATTGGCGTCGATCCGAATGGCGATGTCCGGCCCCAGAACGTCACGGATCGCCGCGACGCGCGCCACATCCTCCGCAACGCCCGCGCCCAGCTTGACCTTGACCGCCGTGAAGCCGCGTTCGCGGAACTCAAGAGCGTGCGCAGCCATGGTCTCGGGCGTATCGATGCCCACCGTGTTGTCGGTGACGATCTCTCGCCTTGGCCCCGCCAGAACCGCGTATAGCGGCAATTGCGCCGTCTTTCCCAGAAGGTCGTAAAGCGCCATGTCGAAAGCCGAACGGATCGTGGCGTTGTTCGGCAGGAAGGCGCGCATGCCGGCGACGCAACCGTCAATATCCAGCGGGTCCCGGCCGATCAGCCATTGCGCCAGATCGCGCGCATTGGCCAGCGCGGCCTCCCGGGTCTCGCCCACCACGGGCCGAAAGAGATTGGCCTCCCCGAGCCCATAGAGGCCGTCATCCGTATGCACCCTGACGAAAATCGTCTCGGTAACGCTCGTCTCGCCAATGGCGATCCGGAACGGGCGCTTGAGCGGCAATCCCGCCTTGAAAATCTCGATATGCGAAATGGACATGATACCCTCGTGACCGCTCAGGGTCGCCGCTCCAGAAACATTTGACCGACACGAATGCCCCGCCTGCCTTCCTCATTGACGGCATCGAGTTCCAGAAGCTCATTGTCATAGAGTATGCCGTGCATCCTGAAGCGCCCCGGACCAACCGGTTCGCACGCATGCGTGCAGAAATATTCGATCAGGCATTTGAGCCCGCCATTGGCGTAAAACAGGTTGGTGACGTTAAAGTCTGGCCCATAATCGCCAAGATGCGGCGCGATTTCTGCCGGAACTTCACTTCGACAGGGTTGGGTTTTCCGCCATTCCTTCTCTTTCCAGCGCATTTCGTCCTGCGCCGGGAAAGCGACATCCATATGTGCGTAATCCGCGCCCTCTCCGTAGATGCGGCCATCGATCCGGAAATCGCCCCCTGAGACGCGGCGAAGTTCCAGCGGCACGCCATCACCCATAAGGTAAAGCCGCCCATTGCTTGCGCGCACTTCCACGGCCTCGCCCTCGGTAGCATCCTGCTCGGCATAATGGCCAACGAGGTCCTCCAGCTCTTCGGGAGCCAGAGGCGTGCGTGGCTTCGGCGGCACCGGCGCCGCCCCCATCTTGCGATCAGCCAGTGCGAGTTGCAGCCCCTTCACGGTCAACCGGCTGGCGATCTGGTTGCTGAAATCCAGTGTCGAGAAAATCAGCGCACCGAGTCCGGCAGCCGGCAGAAGCGTCATCTGGGTCGCAAAACCATAGACCGCGCCGCCATGGCCAATCGACATCCAGCCATCCACCTCTCCCAGCCCGAAGCCAAGGCCATAACCCTTCAGGTCACCGCTATAGCCCGGCGGCCGTTCTCCGACGGGCATCCACATCCGCGTCAGGCTTCCAGGCGAGATGATCGAGGCGCCATCAGACGTAAAGCCACCACGAAGGAGCGTTCGGGCGAAGAGCCCCATGTCGGACAGCGTCGAATAGATGTTGCCGGCGGGCGAACCACCGAGATCAAAGACGGGTGCGGGAACATCCGCTTCCATGGTCCACATCCACGCAGGCGCAAGCCGCGCCAGAAGTTCCGGCGATACGGTGTTGGCGCTGTTCGACATACCGATCGGGCGGAAGAGATGATCCGCAACATAGGTGTTGAAATCGCAGCCGGACACGAGTTCGACCACCCGCCCGACGACCGCAATGCCGGCGTTGGAATAGCGGAAAACGCCCGCGCTGGGGTCTTCCTTCAGGGTGGATTCCGCCAGTTCGCGCACCGTTTCGGACAGAACCGGGCGCTGGGAATCGAGATAGTGACCGCTCTTCGGCTCACGCACCAGACCGGAGGTGTGGCTCATCAGCTTGCGCAGCGTGATGTTGTTGCCATGCGGCCCGGACGGGTCGTTGTCGAAGGGATTGTGCGGTGAAAATTCCGGCAGATACTCCCGGATATCGGCATCGATATCGACCTTGCCCGCTTCTGCAAGCTGCATCAGCGCAAGCGCCGTGAACATTTTCGTCAGTGAGCCGATGCGAAAGGCCGTATCCTCACCCATCGCATGGTCCAGATCGCTGCGCCTGACATGCCCGCTCGCCAGGACGCCATCCCGGTCGACAAGCACATAGGACACGGAAGGGAGAGCCTTGTCCTCCACTTCATGGGCGACGAACTTCTCAAAACGCTCCGCGAGCGATGTCACATCTGAACTCAAGATTGCCCCCTATTTTGCGATCCGCGGATCGAGAATGTCGCGCAATGCGTCTCCGACCAGGTTCCAGGAGAGAACGAAGAGGAAGATCGCCATGCCCGGGAAAAACAGCGTGTACCAATAGGCAAAGGGGTTATCGCCCTGCCCAACGATCCAGTTGCGCGAATAGGCGATGAACTGGCCCCAGTCCGCATAGCCCTCTTCCGTTCCGACCCCGAGAAAGCTGAGCGCCGAGGCGGCCAGAACCATGGAGCCGGTCGCCATGGTTGCCAGAACCAGAACCGGGAAGAAGGTGTTGGGAAGAATGTGCTGGAGGATAAGACGCCTGTCGCTCGTGCCATAGGCACGCGCCGCATGCACGAAATCCATCTCCTTCACGCGAAGGATTTCGCTTCGCACGACACGCGCATAATTCATCCAGCCAAACGCGCTCAGCGCGATGATCATGGGCACCAGCCCCTTGCCGAGCAGCGCCGTGAGCACCATTGCAGCGATGAGAATGGGAACGGCCATGAAGACGTCGACGATGCGCATCAGCACTTCATCGACCAGACCGCCGTAGAACGCGGAGACAGAGCCGATGAGTACACCGACGAAAACGGAAATGAGAACGACGCCAAGGCCGATCTTGAAAGCCGTACGGGTGCCCCAGACCAGGCCGTAATAGATATCGAACTGGCCCTGCGTCGTGCCGAACGGATGTTCGTCGGAGGGTGGCTGCGGCTGCGCCCAGAAGCCGGCGCGCGGCGTGTCGTAAGGGCTGATCTGATAGGGTTCGGGAACCGCCAGGAGCGGCGCAAAGAGCGCCACCACGACAAAGCCGACCAACAGAACCATGCCGAACATTGAAAGCGGATTGCGCAGGAGATAACGGAGCACGGTCATGCCAGCTTCACCCTCGGATCGAGCAGCGGATAGAGCAGGTCCACGACCAGATTGATGACGACCAGAACGAGCGCAAAATAGAGCGCGAAGCCGAGCACGCCGGGAAAATCCAGATTGGACGCGGCATCGGCGGCAAACCTGCCAATGCCATGATAGTCGAAGATCGTTTCGGTGATCACGACGCCCCCCATCATGTAGGCCAGCTCCATGCCGGCGATGGTGACCACGGGCAGCATCGCATTGCTGCGCCCATGCTTGTTTTGAACGACCTTTTCGGGAAGCCCCTTGGCGCGCGCCGTGCGTATATAGTCCTGTCGCAGGGTCTCCAGCATGCTGGTGCGCATCACCCGCGTCATGCTGGCGAGGTTGACATAGGTGAGCGTTATGACCGGCGCGATCAGATGCCGTATAGCGTCGAAGAACACCGCCATATTGCCGTTGAGTAGCGCATCCAGCGTGTTCACACCGGTGTAGCGGGTGAAGGCGTCGCCAGCCACGACCACTTCCGCCCACTGGCTGAGACGGCCGGGCGGAAACCAGTTCAGCGTGCCGTAGAAGATCAGCAGCATCATCAGGCCGAACACGAACACCGGAAACGACCAGCCAATGATGGTGAAGATGCGAATGGCATGGTCGATGCCCTTGTTCAGGTGAACGCCGGCCTTGGTGCCAAGCCAGATGGCCCCCAACAGGCTGGGGATGAAGGCGAAGAAGACCAGCTCCGCCGTTGCCGGAAACAGGTCCAGCAGCGCCTCGGATACAGGCGCACGCGCGGTCTCCGACCAGCCGAGATTGCCCGACAGGACATTGCCGAGCCATTCCTTGTACTGAACGAGAAATGGCTCATCGAGACCGTATTTCTCAATGAGAGCGGCGATCTGTGCGCTGCCCCCCTTCAGAAATTCCGGCCCGGGCGCATAAGCGGCGAGCCGCTGCACGGGCGACAACATCATCTGCAGGGAGAAGATCATCAGGGTGAGAGCAAGCAGCACCACGGGAATGAACACCGCTCGGCGCAGGAGATAATACAGCATGGCATCCATGTGTTCGGGAGAGCGAAACCGGGCGGCCTCCGCGCTGAACGCGCGGAGGCTCATGGATCGTGGCGTCTATTCAGACTTGGTGACCTTGTAGAAATCCCATGCGCCGTACAGCATCATGTTGTGCACGTAGCCATCCACCCAGTCGCGCGAGACCACATGCGTGTAGTCCTCCCACAGGAACTGCGTGGTCGCATATTCATGGCTCATTTCCTGCAGCCGCTCATAGATTGGCCGGCGCTTGTCAGGATCGTTCAGCGCCCACGCCTCTGCGAGCAGACCGTCGAACTCCTTGCGCATCAGCTCGCGATAGCCCTCACCGCTGAACCCTGCAACAAGACCCGTGCTGGCCAGATAGTAGGTGGCGGCGCCCAGCGGACCACCCGGATCCGAATAGTCCGGCCCCCAGCCCATATAGGCCATGGGCAGGCTCGGATTGTTGTTCGTGTAGATCTGGTCGGAGATCGTGGCCCAGGGCAGCGCCTGGATCTTGAGGCGGAACTTGGGATTGATGCGCGCCAGATTCTGCTGGAGAACGGAAAGCGCTGCGTTTGCCAACTGCGTGCCCTCAGTCATATACGCAGTCATCTCGAAGCCGACATCCCACAGCTTGCCATCGAAGGCCTTGCGGAGATGCTCTTCGGCTTTCTCGGGATCAAAGCTGTAGACGGGACTGTCGTCGCGATAGCCCATCAGGCCACGAACCGTCGGGCCGCGCAGCTGCACCGTGTTGCCGAGGTTCACCTGCTCGAGAAGAAGCCGGTAGTTCTGCGCGTAGTTGAAGCCCTTGCGCACATCGATGTCGCCGAAGAAGTCCGGCGGTATGCCGGCCCCGTCCAGCTTGCCGCTTCCGATTGCCGGATTGCCATCGGCCTGAACCGGCCACATGAAGAACAGGCTGCGCCCGAAGATGTTCTGCAGCCCCTCCCGAACCTTGATGCCCGGGCGGGTCTTCATCTCCTTGAGAAATTCGACCGGCGTTGCAACCACATCGGCGTCACCCGCTTCGAGCTGCAGGCGTCGCGTGGTCCACTCGGGCACAGAGCGCAGCACGACGCGTTCCAGCTGCGCCGGGCCATCCATATAGCCCTCGAAACGCTTCATCACGAGGCGCTTTTCACCCTGATCCCACTCTTCAAGCATGAACGGGCCACTGCCATTGACCTGTTCGAACAAGGCGCTTTCGCCAAGGTCCGGCTTGTGGAACTCCACCCAGCTGTCGGCCGTGCCCGGCCAGGCTCCATGGTCGACAGCCCATTCCCTGTCGATCACCGAGGTGGCGTAGGGCAAGGCGATCACGCCCAGCGTGGCAGGAAAGGATTTCTCCAGCGTGAGAACGAGCTTGCCGTCCTCGACGGTGATCTTCTCGGCAAGCGCATCATGCACCGCGACAAGGCCGGCCTCGTCCAGATCATCGAAGTTCTCGACACCGGCGAGCGCCGTCGCCCAGGCGCGGATATTGGGATAGGTCCCTGCCGTCACCATCTCCGTCACGGCATTGGCCATCCAGGATTCGCCCTGCAGGATCGCCCGCATGAAGCTGTAGCGAACATCTTCTGCGGTGATCTCACCGTAACCCGGCTCGATGCGCCCGCGCTCCTCCTCGTTCAGTTCGTCGTAGTAGCGCCACTCGATCTTGCCGTCGGCGCCCTTGAGGCCGACCTTGTGCGCGTAGATCCCCTCGCGGATCGGAAACGTGTAGCGGACCGAACCGTCTTCACCCGTCTCGATCAGGCCATTTTCAAGCGACGGCACCTTGGAGGCGATGGAAGGAACGAACTCGGAAATGTTCGATCCGTCATAGCCAAGAAGCCGGTTGTACATGTTCAAGGAAGCATAGGTGCTCGGCGTGTTGCCGATATAGGCAGGGTCGAGAGACTGGATCCCGTCAGTCCAGAGAAAGACCAGAGTTCCGGGATTGTTGACCTGCGCATTGCCGATTCCGACCGGGCCAAACACGGCACAGGCGGCCAACAGGGCGATTTTCTTGAGCATTGGATTCCCCTCAATTCAGATTCTGCGCTGAACCATATGCCCTTTGGGCGGGCTTATTTTTGCGCAAACGGTAGGGGGAGCTTTGCAGGCTGTCTAATACTCTTTATAGATGAACTATGCAAAAACTGCATGGAGGGCATCTTGGAACTCATCTGGATGGAAGACTTCCTTGAGATTGTCGCGTCGCGGAATTATTCGACCGCAGCCGCAGCGCGAAACATCTCTCAACCGGCCTTCAGCCGCCGCATAAAGGCACTGGAACGCTGGGTCGGCGTGGAACTCATCGACAGAAGCACCTATCCGGTCCAGTTGACAAAGGCCGGGACACTCTTCCTGCCGCGCTGCCAGGAACTGGTTCGCGAGCTATACCGCTTGCGCAACGATTGCCAGCAGCAGGCGGGCACCCGCCAGAACCCGGTTTCTTTCAGCGCGCTGCACACAATCGCGCTGTTCTTTTTCCCCGAATGGATCAAGGGCGCGGATGCCTCCAGATCACTGCTGCCGGTGAGCATGCAGGCGACCGATTTTTACGAGTGCGTCGAAGCCCTCGCCATGGGCAGGAGTGATTTCGCGATCGTCTACAGCCACCCTGAGGGCCCGCCGGTTCTGACCGCCGGACCTTTCGAATCCGTGTGTCTCGGCATTGATCCGCTGGTTCCTGTCTCCGCACTCGATGCGGAAAGCAGGCCGCTTTATTCACTGGACCACGATCAGGAAAGCCGCATTCCCTATCTCGCCTACTCCTGGAACGATGGCTATCTGGGCAAGCTGGTTTCGCTCATCCATGCGCGCCAGGAACGCCCCCTGCCACTGGCAACCGTGTATGAGACATCGATTTCCGAAGGCATCAAGCGCATGGTGATGGCCGGCGAAGGCGTGGGCTGGCTGCCGCTGTGCTGCGTCAGGGACGCCATCGAACGCGGCGAACTCTGCCAGATCGGCGGGCCGGAACTTCAGCTCGACATGGAGGTGAGGCTGTTCCGGCGACAGGGCTCCCGCAGCCCGCATCTCGAAACATTCTGGCACGGAATCGAACCTGCCATCACGCCATGGGAAACACGACAGACGGCCGACGGGCAGGATTTGGCCGGGCCAGCTGCGGCAGAATGATTTATGCAAAAAAAACATAACGCCCGGAAACGCTGACAAAGCCTGACTTTCCCGCCCGCGCCCGTTTCCGGCTCTCTTGACAAGCCCCGCTCTTCGCCTCCCGATCTGGCCAAAACGGTCCCTCGATCACGCGATGCGACCTGTCCAGGGGAGGTGGCGGAAAGATGAGCCATGTTGACGCCGAACCGGCAATGCCGGCCGAACGGGTGCTGGAGGTGGAGAACCTCAGGATCGCCTTTGCGGCGCAAAGCAAGACGCCGATCGAAGTCGTGCGCGGCGTCTCGTTTCACATCGACCGGGGCGAGACTCTGGCCCTCGTCGGGGAATCGGGCAGCGGGAAATCCGTGACGGCCATGACCCTGATGCGCCTCACGGAGCATGACGGGGCCACGATCACCGAAGGTTCGATCAGGCTGCGGGGACGCGAGGGACGGGTCATGGAGATCACGCGCATCCCGCTGGACAAGATAATCGATGTCCGCGGGGCGGATGTCTCCATCGTCTTTCAGGACCCGATGTCCAGCCTCAACCCGGTCTTCACCGTCGGCGAGCAGATATGCGAGGCCATCGTCCAGCATCAGGGCAAGTCGATGCGCGAGGCCGAACAGATCGCGCTGAAAACGCTGCAGCTCGTTCGCGTGCCCGATGCCGCGCGGCGGATGAAGCAATATCCGCACGAGTTCTCCGGAGGCATGCGCCAGAGGGTCATGATCGCCATGGCGCTCTCCTGCAAGCCGTCGCTTCTCATCCTGGATGAACCGACCACCGCGCTTGATGTCACCATTCAGGCCCAGATTCTCGATCTGGTGCGTTCGCTTCAGGAGGAAATCGGCATGTCCGCCCTCTTCATTACGCATGATATGGGCGTTGTTGCAGAAGTCGCCGACCGCGTCTGCGTGATGTACAACGGAGCGCTTGTGGAACAGGGCGACGTTTTCTCGATTTTCGAGGCGCCCCGGCATGAATACACCAAGGCACTGATTGCCGCCGTTCCACAGCTTGGCAGCATGGCGGAAACGGACATGCCCGCCAAGTTCCCGCTCGTGGAGTTCTCGCGGAACCGCAATGCCGGAGCAGGCGCATGACCGGGCCTTCGCAAAACCAAGATGCCCGGCCGCTTCTGGAGGTCGAGAACCTCGTCACCCGCTTCGACCTGCGCTCGGGCCTGTTTGGCCGGGTCACCGAGCGCGTTCACGCGGTCGAGAATGTTTCATTCTCCATCGCGCGTGGCGAAACCCTCGCGCTTGTCGGAGAATCCGGCTGCGGGAAATCGACCATCGCGCGCACCGTGATGCATCTCGACCGCCCCGTCTCCGGCTCTATCCGCTTTGAAGGCGAGGAAACGGTCGGCGTATCGTCGCAGAAGCTGCAATCATTTCGCCGTCACGTGCAGATGGTGTTTCAGGATCCGTTCGCCTCGCTGAACCCGCGCATGACCATCGCCCGCGCGCTGATCGACCCGATGCTGGTGCAGGGTGCGGGCGGGTCCCGCGCAGACATGCGCAGGAAGGCAGCGGAACTTCTGAAACGGGTGGAACTGAACGAAACCCATCTCGACCGCTATCCGCACGCCTTTTCCGGAGGCCAGCGGCAGCGCATCTGCATTGCGCGCGCGCTCGCCCTCGATCCAAAGCTCCTGATAGCGGACGAAGCAGTGGCATCGCTCGACGTGACCATTCAGGCGCAGGTGATCAATCTCTTGATGGACCTGCAGGCGGAACTCGGCATTTCGCTCCTGTTCATCAGCCACGACATGGCGGTGGTGGAACGCGTGGCGCACCGGGTTGCGGTGATGTATCTCGGCGAGATCGTCGAGATTGGCGACAGGCGCTCCGTCTTCGGAAACCCGCAGCACCCCTATACCCGCAAGCTTCTGGGCTCGGTTCCGGTGGCCGATCCGCGCCGCCGGCCGGAACGGCGCACCCTGATGGTCGATGAGATTCCAAGCGCCGTACGCCCTCCCGATTACACGCCCGTGCAACGGCCCATGCACAGGATTTCCGACACGCATTTCGTGCGCGCGGAAAGCCATGCGGCCTGATTGTCCGGGGAAGCAGAGCAACGCCCGCCGGCGGCCCGTGTGACAAATGATGAAAGGTCTAGAACTCATGAACGATGGGACTTTGCCCCCCGGTCTCCCGAACGGCACACCGGTATGGTGGCGCAATCCGGACGCCCTCCCCGTCGACGCTGCGATGGCGCGAAGCTCGCTTGATGGCGAAATGGTGAAAGAGGCCGAAGACGCGTGGGAATGGTATGGCCCGCTTCTGGCGCAGCTGTTTCCTGAAACCAGGGCCGATGGCGGCCGCAATCGTTCGGACCTGCGGGAACTGCCCCGGATAGCCGGGATGATCGGGCTGAAACGCGGGCGACTTCTCGCAAAATGCGATTACGCCCTGCAGACCACCGGCAGCATCAAGGCGCGCGGCGGTGTGTTCGAGGTACTGACACACGCCGTCGACATAGCCCGGGAAGCCGGACTTGTGGAGGATGGCGACGACCTTTCGAAGCTCGCGACGCCGGAGGCGAAAGCGTTCTTTGCCAGGCACCGGCTTCTCGTCGGTTCGACGGGCAATCTGGGTTACAGCGTCGGTCTGGCCGGGTGCAGGCTCGGTTTCGACGTCGAAGTGCACATGTCGCACGACGCCAAGCAGTGGAAGAAAGACCGGCTCACCGCGCTTGGAGCCTGCGTGGTGGAGCATGGCAGCGATTTCTCGCAGGCCGTGTGCGCCGCGCGCGAGGCGGCGGACAGAAAGGCCGACAGCCATTTTGTCGATGATGAACGCTCGATCACGCTGTTCATGGGCTATGCAGCGGCCGCGCGCGAACTTGCAGACCAGCTTGAAGAGGCCGGCATCCCCGTGGACGCCGATCACCCGCTGCATGTCTATCTGCCATGCGGCGTGGGCGGCGCGCCCGGTGGCGTCACATTTGGTCTGAAACGCGTTTTTGGAGACGCCGTGCGCTGCATTTATGTCGAGCCCGTCGCATCGCCCTGCATGCTGGTGCAGTTGGCGCTTGGCACGGACCGTCCGGTCAGCGTCTATGATTTCGGCCTGGACAACCGGACAATCGCCGATGGTCTGGCCGTCGCGCAGGCTTCCCAGCTCGTGGCCCGCGAGACCCGGCACATGGTCGAAGGCATAGCCACCGTCAGCGACAATTCCCTGCTGGTCTGGCTCACGCATATGTGGGGTCTTGAAAAGATGCGACTTGAACCTTCGGCCGCTTCGGGGTTTGCTGCACTTGTCGAATTCGGGGGGGAGATAGAAGTGCCGGACAGCGACAGGGAGATCACGCGTGTGATCTGGACGACCGGCGGCGCGTATCAGCCCGAAACGGAGTTCGCAGTCGCTCTGGCACGAGGAAACGATCTGATTTCGTCAATGTAAAAGCACGCATTTCTGGGAGGTATGCAAATGATGAACCTGACATTATCGCGCAGGGTGTTTCTTGCCGGCGCAACGGCCCTGTCCGTTCTGGCAGGCGGTTCGACCGCGACACTGGCGGCAGCGCCGGCCGACACGCTTGTCATCGCCAAGCCGGCCGATCCGCAGTCGCTCGACCCTGCCGTGACGATGGACAACAACGACTGGACCGTGACTTACCCGGCCTATCAGCGCCTCATGAAATATGAGACGAAGGACGGGAAAGGACTGACCAGCGTGACAGGCGACCTGGCCGACAGCTGGGAAGCCTCTGAAGACGGCCTCACCTGGACCTTCAAGCTGAAGGACGGGCAGAAATTCGATGACGGCACTGCCGTTGATGCGAATGCCGTGAAGTTTTCTTTCGACCGGCTGTTTCGCATTGGTCAGGGCCCCTCGGAAGCGCTGCCGAGCGGTGTGGAAGTGACCGTTGTCGATCCGATGACCGTCTCGTTCAAGCTGGGCGAGACCTACGCTCCCTTCCTTTATGCACTGGCAAACAATGGCGCTGCCATCGTCAACCCAAAGGTTGCCGAACAGGGAGACGATGACGGCAAGGCGTATCTCGCCTCCAACACCGCCGGCTCGGGCCCATATCGCCTGGCCAACTGGGAACGCGGCCAGACCATCACGATGGAGCCCAATCCGCATTATGGCGGCGACAAGCCCGCCATCGACAAGATGCGCATCGTCATCATCGGTGAGGCTTCCGCACGGCGACTGCAGCTTGAGGCAGGCGATGTGGACATTGCCGAAGCCCTGCCGGAAGACCAGCTCGAGGCGCTGGAGAGCAAGGACGGCATCGCGGTCCAGAACTATCCGAGCCTGCGCGTCACCTATCTCTACATGAACAACCAGAAGGCGCCGCTCGACAATGCCGACGTGCGCAGGGCGATCTCCTATGCGGTTGACTATGAGGGGCTGATCGACGGCATTCTCAATGGCAATGGCAAGCAGATGCACGGCCCGATCCCGGATGGCATGTGGGGACGCGACGAGAGCGTCATCCAGTACAACCGCAATGTCGACAAGGCCAAGGAACTGCTCGCAAGCGCCGGGGCCGATGGCGCGGAGATCACCTTCCTCTACTCCGATGTCGACCCGAACTGGGAGCCCATCGCCATCGCAACCCAGGCCAATCTGGCCGAGATCGGGCTGAACGTTAAACTGGAGAAGCTTGCCAACGCCACCATGCGCGAACGCTTCGACACGGGCGATTTCGGCATGGCGACAGGCAACTGGACCCCGGATTTCGCTGATCCCTACATGTTCACCAGCTACTGGTTCGATTCCGATCGCCACGGCCTTGCCGGCAACCGGTCCTGGTACACGAACGAGAAGGTCGACGAGCTCCTGAGGAAAGCGGCGCTGAGCAGCGATCAGGCAGAGCGCGAGAAGCTCTATGCCGAGGTGCAGAAGATCGTCACCGACGAAGCGGCTTACGTCTATCTCTTCCAGAAAGACTACCGCATCGCCATGCGCGACAATGTCGAAGGGTTCGTTTTCAACCCGATGCTCCTGGACATCTACAACATCGCCGGCATGAGCAAGTGATGCACGGCTGAAACGACATGCACCGCCCGGGAGCAAATGGCCGTTCCGGGGCGGTGCACGGGTCACGTCCAGCAGAATTCAGGTGAAGGTGAACTGTGCAATATCTGAATGTGATAAGGAAACGACTGCTTTTCCTTGCTCTTGTGGTGGTCGGCGTGTCGATGATCACCTTCGCCATTTCGCATCTCATCCCCGGCGATCCAGCCATGCTGGTTGCGGGCGACCGGGCCACCCCTGAAATCGTCGAGCGTGTTCGTGAAGACATGGGGCTCAACAAGCCTCTGCCCGAACAATACTGGATCTATCTCAAGGGCATTCTCTCCGGCGATCTGGGAACCTCCCTGCGCACACGCAGGCCCGTTGCAGAAGACCTCAAACTCTATTTTCCGGCGACGATGGAACTGGCGCTTGTGGCGCTGATGCTGGCGACAGCCGTTGGTGTTCCGCTTGGCGTTGCCTCGGCCGTATGGCGCGACAAGCCCATCGACCATCTGGTCCGCGCACTGGCGGTGACGGGCATTTCCACGCCGGCCTTCTGGCTCGGGCTTCTTCTGATTGTCCTGTTCTATGGCGACCTGGGAATTCTGCCGGGTGGCGGACGGATAAATCCTGACATACCCCGCCCACCCACGATAACCGGCTTTCTTCTGATCGACTCTCTCCTTGCCGGCGACATGACGGCCTTCACCAGCGCCCTCCGCCACATCATCCTGCCAGCACTTACACTCGGCTTCGTGCATCTGGGCGTGGTCGCCCGGCAAATCCGTTCGGCCATGCTGGAAGAGCTGCAGCAGGACTATGTGCGCACCGCGCGCGCCAATGGCCTCAGCCGCCGCAGCGTCATCTTCCGGGAGGCGCTGCCCAATGCGCTCATCCCGTCGGTCACAGTCATGGGGCTGGCTCTCGGCGATCTTCTCTATGGGGCGGTTCTCACTGAGACGGTTTTCGCCTGGCCCGGCATGGGTGCCTATGTGGTCAATTCCATTCAGGCACTGGATTTCCCGGCCGTGATGGGCTTCACCGTCGTGGTGTCCTTCGCCTATGTCCTCGTCAATCTGGCCGTCGACCTCCTCTACATGGTGATCGATCCTCGCATCAGGAGCGTCAACTGATGGCGGAAGCACAAAGCACGGCCAAAAGGTCCAGATTCGACTTCGGATATTTCGGCTACCAGCTGAAGCGCAGCCCTCTCACCATGGTAGGCCTGATCATGGTGGTTCTGGTTCTCATCGTGGTGATATTCGCGCCTGTTTTCGCCACGCACGACCCCAACGCCATCGACCTGCGCGCAAGGCTGGCACCGCCCTCGATGGCGCACTTCTTCGGTACGGACGAAGTCGGTCGCGACATCTATAGCCGCATACTCTTTGGCGGCCGACAGTCCATCGCCGTCGGTTTCTTCGTCGTGTTTCTGGCCGGCCTCACAGGAACGGTTCTGGGGGCGCTGTCCGGCCTGATCGGCGGACGCACGGATACGGCGATCATGCGCCTGATGGACGTGGTTCTTTCCGTTCCCTCGCTGGCGCTGATCCTGGCGCTTGCCGCAGCGCTTGGCCCCAGCCTGGTCAACGCGGCGCTTGCCATCGCGATCGTGCGGATACCCTTCTATGTGCGGCTCGTGCGCGGACAGGCGCTTATCGTTCGCGAGATGGCCTATGTGAAGGCGGCCCACACGTTCCGCGCGGGGCGGCTGCACATATTGCGATGGCATATCCTGCCGAACACGCTCTCTCCCGTGATCGTGCAGGGCACGCTGGACCTCGGCAGCACGATCCTCCTCGCCTCGGCGCTCAGCTTCATTGGCCTTGGTGCGCAGCAGCCCACGGCCGAGTGGGGCGCGATGGTAGCGACGGGGCGAAACTACATTCTCGACCAGTGGTGGTATTCGGGCTTCCCCGGCTTTGCGATCCTGTTCACCGCCACCGGCTTCAATCTTTTCGGCGACGGCGTGCGCGACATGCTCGACCCGCGCCAGAAAGCACGCTGACATGCGCAAGACCGTTCTGGATATCGACAATCTGTCTCTCGAATTCCCTGTCTACAAGGGCACGGTCAGCGCGGTGAACCGCGTCTCCCTCCATGTGCAGGAGGGAGAGATCGTCGGTATTGTCGGTGAATCGGGCTCCGCGAAATCCGTCACCGCCATGACCGCGATGCGCCTGCTACCGAGCGAATCCTTCAGGATTCGTTCTGGCCGCATCACCCTGCTCGGCCAGGACATGCTCGCTCTCAGCGAGCAGAAGCTTGCATCAATGCGTGGCCGCGATGTTGCAATGATCTTTCAGGAACCGCTGACCGCCCTGAACCCGACCAAAAAGGTCGGCGCACAGATGCTCGGCGTCATCCGGCTGCACACAAAGCTGAGCGAGCGTGAGGCCAGGCTCCACGCGATCAAGCTGCTGACGGACATGCGCATCAACGATGCCGAGGAAATTCTCGAACGCTATCCATTCGAGCTGTCCGGCGGCATGCGACAGCGCATTCTCATCGGGCTGGCCTTCGCCTGTTCGCCCAAACTCCTGATCGCCGACGAACCGACCACCGCACTCGATGTGACGGTTCAGAAACAGGTGCTGCAATTGCTGCGCCAGAAGGCCCGGGAGCTGAACACGGCCATTCTGTTCATCTCGCATGACCTGGCCGTCGTGTCTCAATTCTGCGACCGGCTTTATGTGATGTATGCCGGATCGGTGGTGGAAACAGGGCCTACACGGGAGGTGCTGCGCGCGCCGAAACACCCCTATACGCAGGCTCTGATCCGCGCCCTGCCCGAGAGCGCGAAGCCGGGACAACCGCTGCGGTCGATCCGTGGCGTCGTTCCAAACCTGACCGGCATGCCGACCGGCTGCGCCTTCCGTGAAAGATGCGACAGCGCTTTCGAGGCCTGCAGCGCCATTCCTCCGCTGTTTTCGCTTGATGAGGACAACCGTGCATCGGCCTGCTGGCTGTGTGAGAAGGAGCATGCGGCATGAGCGCCGGCAAAACACACGACACCGTGCTGGAGCTTTCCGACATCAGCGTCCGCTTTCCCTCAGGCTCCGACTGGCTGGGCAGGCCCACATCGCATGTGCACGCGCTGAATGGGGTGGATCTCGATGTTCAGCGCGGCGAAACGCTGGGCATTGTCGGGGAATCGGGCTGCGGCAAGAGCACGCTCGCGCAGGTGCTGCTTGGGCTTCTTCAGCCGAGCGAAGGCCTTGTTTCAGGCGCGGCCGCGAGCGACGAGTCCGCATTGCAGATCGTGTTTCAGGATCCGCAGTCATCCCTGAATTCACGCATGCGCGTCTGGCGCGTGATCACCGAGCCGGTCTTCGCGCGACAGCGCAAATCGACGACGGAACTGCGGCGGCTGGCCGTGGAGCTTGCCGCCAAGGTGGGGCTGCGCGAGGAGACGCTGGACCGATACCCGCATGAGTTTTCGGGTGGTCAGAGACAGCGTATAGCGATTGCCCGGGCGCTCTCTTCCGATCCCGATGTGATCGTGCTCGACGAGCCAACCTCGGCGCTCGACATTTCGGTTCAGGCGCAGATCCTCAACCTGCTCGATGAGCTGCAGCGTGAACGCAGTCTCACCTACATCTTCATCTCGCACGACATATCGGTGATCAGCCATATGTGCCGCCGCGTGGCAGTTATGTATCTCGGCCAGATCGTCGAGATCGGCGACGCCGCAAGCCTGCTGACGCACCCGCGCCACCCCTATACGCAGCTTCTTCTGGGCAGTGTTCCCACGCTCGATGAAGACGGGCTTGACGAACTGATCGAGGACACCGAATTGCCGAGCAACCGCCGGCTTCCCAGTGGCTGCTTCTTCTTTGATCGCTGTTCCTTCGCCACCGAGGCGTGCCGGCAGCCGCAACAGCTCATCGACGGCGTGCGATGCTGCCGCGCGGAAGAGCTTGCCCTGACAGCGGCCGGATAGCCGGCCGCCTGCCGTTTTGCCAAATAGTCAGGCCGTCAGCCAGCGCTCCAGATTGGCGGCAACGAAGGCGTCGTCGTTGAGTTCGGGATAATCCCGGCAGATGCGCTCGAGCTCTTCCATCTGGCCGGGCCCCATGGTCTCGTCCGGATTGAGGCACCAGGTTCCTTCAAGCAGGCCCTGCCGACGCAGGACTTCGTGCAGGCAGGCGATGCAGCCGGCAAAATCGTTTGCCACGTCGAACAGAACGCCATTGGCGTCGGTGGTGCGGGCGTCGAACTCCAGCCACTCGCTGGCGCTCCTGCCGTCGGGGCGCTCATGGATCTCTTCGAGCAGCTCCACGGCCCTGCGCGTCCAGACCGACCAGTGCCCCAGAAGCCCACCCTTGATCCGCACGCTGACCGGCTCACCATCGCGCATGAAGGTAAACTTCGTCATCAGATCGGAGACGATGTGATCGTCATTGCCGGTGTAGAGCGTGATGCGGTCTTCCGCGCGGGCGTCGATCACCGCGCGCACCACGTCGAGCGTGCGGTAGCGATTGAACGGCGCCATCTTGATCGCCACCACATTCTCGATCTCGGCGAAACGTCGCCAGAATGCATAGGGCAGAGGCTGCCCGCCAACGGCGGTCTGCAAATAGAAGCCCACCACCGGGATGACACCGGCAACGGCGCGGCAATGAGCGATCAGTTCGTCCATGCTCGCATCGCGCATCGCCGCCAGGCTGAGAAGCACGGCGTGATACCCCTTGGAGCGTGCAAGCTCGGCCTCGCGCACGGCCTGTTCGGTCTTGCCGACCGCGCCGGCCACCATGAAGGGGGTGCTCGCATGGGCGTTCGCTTCTTCCGCCGCCAGCGAAAGAACCGGCTCCAGAAGACCATGATCGCGGATCTCGAACTGCGTGGTGTGAACCGCCACGGCGAGCCCGATGGAGCCCGCATCGAGGTAGTAACGCGACAACGCACGCTGACGGCGTTCATCGAGCCGGCGGTCGGCATCAAGCGCCAGCGGATGCGCCGGGATCACGCCTCCCTTGCGCAGTGCGGCAAGCGGCGTTGCGGGAAGATCGCTGATTTTCATGTTGAAACTTTCGTTGTCAGGCCTTCGGCATGGAAGGCAGGTCCTGTCCGCCGGCCTCCGGGCGCAGATAACCCAGAATGACCTCGATCACGTGCTCGCGGCGCTGCGCGAGCACTTCGGACGTCTTCGGCAGGCCGAAGATCGCCGACAGTGTCGACCGGTTGGCAATGAAGAAGTAGCAGATGCTTGCGATGGAGATGTAGAGCTGCACGGGATCGACGCCGGAGCGGAACTTGCCCTCGCCCTGCCCGCGCTCCAGGATCGTCTCGATCATCGCCACGAGCGGGCTGTTGAGGTCCCGCGCCTTGACCGAATGAGCCACATGCACGCCACCGTGCATGTTCTCATCATTGATGAGCGATATGAACTCCGGGTGCGCGCTCACATAGTCGAAAGAGAAACCGATAAGCTCCCGCATGGCAGCCACCGGCTCGCGGTGGGCCAGGTCGAGCTGACGCTCGGCGCTGCGGATGGCCTCGTAATTCCTCTCCAGAACAGTGCTGAACAGGGCCTCCTTGTTACCGAAATAGTGGTAAATCAGGGCCTTGTTACAGCGCGCACGCTTGGCGATCGCGTCGATGCGCGTTCCCTTCAGTCCTTTCTTCGCAAACTCCTTCGAGGCAGCGTTGAGAATGCGGGCGCGCGTCGCCGCTGCGTCGCGCGTCGCCTTCTGGCCCGTTCCGGACCCGTTTTTCTTCGCTGCCCCGGCGCCGGCCGTGGGCCGGTCAGTATTTTCCATCGCGCACCTCGAAATGGGTCGGCTTGCCAAGCGAGCGGCCGCCCTCTTTCATCCAATCTGCCGTCCACTCTATCAGCCGCGGCAGCGGGACGGAGGGATAGCCAAAGAGTTTCTGCTGCAGGCTCGTGTCAACGATCCATGCCCGCTCCTGCTCGGAACCTTCCAGAACCGGCTCCTTGCCGAAGAACTCGCCAAACTTCTGCGCGAGGCTGCGCACATTGACCAGTTCCGGACCCGAAAGGTTGAGCACAAAGGGCGGATTATCCGCGTATGCCAGCGACTGCAACGCAATGTCGTTTGCATCGCCCTGCCAGATAACATTGCAATGGCCGCTGTCGATCTGCACGGGCTCGCCCTGCTGCACCGCATTGGCGACATCGTGCAGAACGCCATAACGCATGTCGATTGCGTAGGAGAGACGGATCAGCGCCACGCGCGTGCCATGCACGCTGGCGAAATGCTCGAACATGCGCTCGCGGCCCACGCAGGAATTGGCGTATTCGCCGGGCGGGTCGAGCACCACATCTTCACGCGCGCCCTGCTCGGTGATCTTGACGAACGGATAAACGCAGGCCGTCGAGAAGGCGACGATGCGCGAGTCCTTGAACGCCTCGGCGACAATCGCAGGAACCTGAACATTCATGGCCCAGGTCAGGCCCTGATTGCCGCTGGAACCGAATTTGCGGCCAGCCATGAAAAGCACATTCTCCGTCTTTTCGAGGCTTTCCACCGCTTCGCGGTCGAGAAGATCGCATGAAACGGTCTCGATACCCCAGCCTTCCAGCTTTTCTTTCAGCCCCGGCTCGGAGAAACGGGCGACGCCGATGACGCGCTTGTGGGGCGCGGCGCGCTTGGCCATGCGCGCAAGCGTCGGCCCCATCTTGCCGCCAACGCCAAGAATGGTGATGTCGCCATCCAGCTCGGCGAGGACGGAAACAAGGCGGTCGCTCGGCTGCGACAGCAGGTCTTCGAGCTGGGCTTCATCCAGAACGGTGTCAGGCAGGGATCGGGTCATGGTCTCAGTCTCCTGTGCCGGCATGTCCGGCATCGCTTTTGTTGAGGCTATCGAAAGTCCAGTCGGCAGCGCGTGTGCGCTGACCGAGGTCGGGCAGGCAGGCGAACCCCATGCCGGGGACCTGCAATGAGGCAATGTCGAGCGCGCCGCCATTGATGGCGGTGACGATGGAAGAACCCTCGCGCCGATAAAGATCGGGATGGGCGGCCAGAGCGGCCTCCGCCTCACCGGCGGGCAAATGCTCAAGGCCATGGAAATAGTGGTGGCCGTTGCGCTCCACATGCGTGATGCCAAGCGCCGCCACGACCGCGAGATCGGCCTGAAGCGACACCACCGGCAGACAGGTGAGATCTTCCGCCGACTGGAAGTAGACGCCCGGCCCCGCTTCGCGATTGCGCGTTTCGGCAATCATCGCGTTCAGCAGGGAGCGGATGACGCCCTTGCAGTTCTTGTGGCTCACACCGTGATAGCCAAGCGCAATCGCCTCATGATAGGCGCTCGTCCAGCCATCGGCCTCGTCGATCAGAAGTGGCTTTCCGATTGTCTTGAGAGCCCTGGGATCGAGCGGCGCGGAAAGCGCGACCGAGCGTTCCAGCGGCTGCTCGATGAAAAGGATCGCATCATAGAAGCGATCAAGCGCCGGATTGCCGCGAATGGCGTCCATCAACGCGGCGAACTCCTCAAGCCGGCTGTATTGCTCATTGCCGTCGAGCGTCAGGGCAAATGTCCTGCCGGTCCGATCCATCAGCCCTGCGATGCGCTCCAGTCGCGCCATGTCCGATGCCGGATCACCGGAAATCTTGATCTTGAGATAGCTGAGATCGTCCTGCTCGATATAGTCTGCAAGCGTTTCGGGCAGGCCGTCATCAAGCCGGTCAGCCGACGCGATGTCGCCAGCCTCAATCGGATCGACCAGACCGACCGTATGGCGCAGTCCGATGCGCTCCAGTGGCTTTTCGGGAAGGATCGAGGCCGGCGGCATGCCCGCAAGCTCGGGAAAGACCGCGCCGCCATCAATGCCGAACGCATTGCCGCGCACCATGCCGAAGAAGCTCTGCCCGGTTGACCTGCCCAGCGCATCGATGATGGCGCGCTCCACCATTGAGACGCCAAAGGAAGCGCCAAGCCTGTTGAAACCGGCTGCGACAGCGCGACGGTCGACTTCTTCATCAAGCTGCCGCCAGAGCGTGAACAGGGAGCCCTCCGGCAGGTTTCTGGCGACGGCGAGTGCTTCCTCGACCACCCAGAGGAGGTCTGCAACATTGTCGGCTGGCGTCTTTTCCGGCCGCTTGTCGAACCATTTGTAGGCGAGAAGGTCGGAGGCATAGCCCAGAACCGGCTTGCCATCGACGAAAACCTCAAGCTCCAGCGTCGCGCTGGCAGCGGCTTCCATGGTCACCACGCCGAAGCGGAACGGCATGCGCGCAAAGGCATTGGCAATGCCGATGCGGCCACCGATGACCTTGAGTTTGGTCGTGCTCATGCACACTCCTCCCGCATTTCCAAAAGTCCCCGGACATAGCCTGCGGCGAAGGCCGCAACACCCGGCCCATCGGGGTGGTAGTCGAACGGTTCCACGGCGATGACGCCGTCATAATCATGCCGGACGAGGCAATCGACGATTGGTGCAAACCGGTCTGCGCCAAGGCCCGGCCCGCGCTTGGAGCGGTCGTTGAAATGGATGTGGCGCACATGGCCGCCGGGCAGAAAACGGTCCAGAACCGCTTCTGCGGGTTCGGCTTCGCCGCCCACCGCCGCATAGGTGTCGAGCATGGTCGCAAAGCCGGGCGAGCCAATGGCTTCGACAAGCTTCACCGCTTCGGCAACCGTGTTCACGAAATCGTCCATTGAGGGTGCAAGCGGTTCGATGCAGTAAAGAACACCGGCATGCGCCGCCGCATCCGCTGCTGCAGCGAGATGCGCCATGGCAATGTCGCGCGCATGCTCGGGCGAAGCCGCGTCGCGCAACTGGCGCTGTCCGGGCGAACCGTGAACAAGAACGCTGCCGCCCAGATCGGCGCAGAGCTCGACCATCGCCAGCATGTGATCGCGGGTGCGCGCGGCCAAAGCGGCATCGTCGCTCGTAAGGGAGAGCCCTTCCGGGGCGGTCAGAAGCCAGTGCAGGCCGGTGATTTCAAGGCCATGGTCGGCAGCCATCTGCCGCAAACGGCGACGCTCGGCGGCGGGAACGGAGGCAGGCTCATCCGACAGGGTGAAGGGAGCAACCTCCAGCCCGTCATAACGCAGCGCGCTGGCCAACCGGCACTGTTCCTCGAAAGAGAGATCGCGCAGCACTTCATTGCACAGAGAAAGTTTCATCACGTCACCCCGGCAACCGAACGAGGAAGAGATCGGTGAAAACGAAGTCGATGGCGAACGCCGCAACTCCGGCCAGCACCAGACCACCGATCACGAGCTTCCAGATGGGCAGGCTTCGTTCGGTGTCGATCAGCTCCGCCCCCACCGTGAAGACGAAGATGAAAAGCGCCGTGGCCAGGATGAACGGCATGTGGCCGAACAGAAGCGTTCCATAAAGAAGCACCATCACGATGGTGAAGATCGTGCGGGCCGCGCTGGCGCGGGTCCATTCCGTGATGCTTGGCCGCGCACCTTCAGCCAACACCCGGCCCGACATGCCGCGCAGCAGAAGCACGACGCCCAGAACGCAGAGAACCGCGCTCAGAAGCCCCGGCGTGAGACCGGGCACGGTGAAAGGGTCTGCGCCCCGCGCCTCGAAACGCGGCATGCGCAGCGAGCCGACCAGCCCGGCAGCGCCCATCACCGCCACCACGATGCCGGAGATGAAATCGGTCCTGTTGATGGTGCGCATGCTCATGCTCCCTTCTCCAGTGCGATCTGCGGCAGCGGTTCCCGCACAAGCGCGCGGTCGATGGCTTCAAGAAGGGCCGCCATTTCCAGAGCGCCCTCATCGGCGGCGCACAGGGTCGGCCCACCGCTTTCGATGACGGATGCGAACAGATCGAAGCTCTTTGCCAGAAGAGATGACGGTGTAACCCCGATCACCTGTTCGCTGGTCATTGCGCCCGGTGAAACCTTCCAGCCCCCGGCCGACGGTGTGTAGGAAACCTGCGCCTGCGTGAGCGTATTGCGGTTGAAATCGATGACGATGTTGCCGGCATCGCCGATCAGTCGCAGCCGCTTTGTGGTCACCGCGCCCTGCATGAACCCGTCTTCCACCTCGCCACAGGCAAGGACGCCAAGCCGCAGATTGCCGGATATGCCTTCCTCGAAAGCAAGATCGATGCGGATGTCATCGTCCTTGTCCGCGCCGAGCAGGCTTACCCCACGGGCCTCGACCGAGCGCACGGGAACGCCTGCCAGATGGCGCATGAGATCGAGGAAATGCACGCCGTCATTTTCGATGATGGTGGAATCGTCGCGCATGCGCTTCCATCCCGAGAAGTCGCCTTCGACCGCCAGCAGGCGGCCGATGGCCCTCGACGCTATAAGCGCCTTCGCCTTTTCGACGAGCGGATGACAGCGCAGAACGAAGCCGATCTGGACGGCGCAGCCTGAGGCATCAACCGCAGCCATCAGCTGCCGCGCCTCATCCAGCGACGTGACTGCCGGCTTCTCGATGAAAACGTGTTTGCCACGCGCGAGAGCCGCCAGAGCCACGGGCAGGTGCAAACGCGGCGGCGTGACGATGTCGACGATATCGACCTGATCCAGATAGACGGACGGATCCTCCGCAACATACCCGAGGCCGAGGGCGCGCGCCCTTTCGCGGGCAGACGGATCGGGATCGCTGATGAACAGGCGCGGGGCCGTCATGGTTTGCCGCCAGGCGGCGGCATGCTGCGCGCCGAACGCGCCAAAGCCGCACAGGAGAACGTTTCGCACCGTCATTGTGCACCTCCCCGCGCAAACCGCGCACGGAAGGCGGCGACGCGGCGACGCACGGGCGGCAGGCTGAAAATAATGATGAGAAAGACCAGCGAAGCGATTACCGCACTTATCGGGCGCGTTACGAAGGGCAGCGGATCGCCCTGCGTCAATGCGAGGCTGCGGCGCAGATTGTTGTCGAGGATCGGCCCAAGCACGACACCGAGGATCATCGGCGCGACCGGGAAACCGGCCTCGCGCATCATGAAGCCGATCAGGCCGAAACCGATCATGACCCAGACATCGAAGATGCGGCCGGCAATGGCGAATGCGCCGACGGTGCACAGCACGAAGATGATGCCCATCAGCCATTCACGCCGCACGCGCAGGATGAGCAGCAGCGGCCGCGTGAGAAGAAGGCCGAGGGTCAGCATGGCGCAGCTCGCCCAGAAAACCATGGCGACAACCGAATAGAAGAAGTCGGCCTGCGTGATCATGATCAGCGGTCCGGGGCGCAGGCCATGGATGATCATGGCGGCGAGCAGAACAGCAGCCGGCGCGGAACCGGGAATGGCAAGGGTCAGAACCGGGATCAGCGCACCGGGCACGGCGGCGTTGTTGCCGGTCTCGGCGGCGAGCAGCCCCTCGGTCGAGCCCTGCCCGTATTCTTCCTTGCGCTTGGAAGCGCGCTTTGCGGCAGCGTAGGAAACCCACGCGCCCATATCCTCGCCGACACCGGGAACAACGCCCATGAACGTGCCGATGAAGCCGGACCGCAGCCAGGTGCGCGCATGGCCGAAGGAGGAAAGCGCGGAGCGGAAGACGCCCGTCACCTTGCCGGCGACGGCGCGGGTCGCTTCCTGCCGCATGACGATGAAGACTTCCGTGCAGCCAAACGCGCCGACGAGTACCGGGAGAAGGCCGAAGCCGCCTTCAAGGTCACGAATGCCGTAGGAGAAGCGGGCATAGGCATGGATGCTCTCCTGCCCGACCATGGCGACGAGCAGACCGAAGAAACCGGCGATCCAGCCTTTCAGCGCGTCATCCATGGCGGTGAGCTGGCCGCAAAGGACAATGCCGAAGACGGCAAGCCAGAAAAACTCGAAGGAGGTGAAATCAAGCGCGAATTCCGCAAGCCATGGGGCAACCAGCGCCAGTCCGACCATTCCCACGACCGACCCCAGAAAGGAGCCGGTGGTCGCAACGGCCATCGCCTCGCCTGCGCGCCCTTTCCGGGCAAGCGGGAAACCTTCCAGAGCGGAAGCCGCATTGGCCGGCGTGCCGGGAATGTTGAGCAGAATGGCCGTGCGTCCGCCGCCATAGATCGCGCCGATGTAAACGCAGATCAGAACCAGGATCGCCGTGTTCTGCTCCATCGCGAAGGTCAGCGTGGTCACAAGGGCAACGCCCAGCGTGGCCGTGAGGCCCGGGATCATGCCAACGGTGATGCCGAGGAGCGTTGCCCAGAAAACAACGATGATCTGCGCGGAAAAACCGATCTCGGCGATCGCGCTCAGGAAATGAGTGAGTCCGTCCATGGCCATGCTTGTCGACAGGAGGGATCAGCGCGGCCAGGAAGCTGGCAGCGGATACCTTCCGGTTGCGTATAGGCGAAACGTCAAGGCTCCCCCGCCTCACAGGAGGGGGAGCCGCAATTCCAGCCCTATTCGGGGCGCGGAATGCCGAATTTGCTCGGATCGTTCGGCGCAGCGCCGCTGTCGAACTGCTGCCAGGCATTGATCGAGAGGAAGGGCAGCGCGGTCTTCGCGGCTTCCTCGCCATGGGTCGCCTTGAACAGCGCACCGCGCTCGGCGGCGTGCTTCTTCATGACGTCGGAATTGGCTATCTTTTCCGCCCAGACCTTGTCCATGGCGTCGAGCACTTCCTTGGGCGCATCGGCAGGAATGTAGATGCCGAAGAAGTTCGGCGCGCTGGCAACCTCCGGCAGCCAGTCGGTGACCGGCGGAACCGTGCCATAGCCCTGAAGCTCAAGCGGTTGGTCGGCAATGACAGCGAGAGGACGCAGACGCCCGGCGCGGATCATGTCCACCTGCTCGGTCGCCGTCTGCGCGGTAAACTGCGTCTCGCCCGAAACCGTGGAGATTACGGCGGGGTTGCCGCCTTCATAGACGATCTGGCGGAACTTGATGCCGGGCGCGGCCTTCTCAAGCGCCTGCATGGAGATCGCCGTGGCGGAGGAAAGCCCGCCGGAAGAAACCGTGATCGGCTCGCTTCCCGACTTCATGGCTTCCAGAAGATCGCCGAAATCCTCCCACTCGCTGTCGGCGCGTACCGAGACGAGGCCCGGATTGGCCACGTGGAGGTAAAGACGCCACTGATCGAGGTTCGCGTCGAGCGTTCCGAAAACGGGATAGGCCCCGAGATCGGCAGCCGCGCCGGCGGCCATGGTCATGCCGTCATGCGGCGCTTCCCAGACGGCGCGTGTGCCAACGGAGCCCGATGCGCCGGGCTGATTGAGAATGACGAAGTTCTGGCCGAAAGCCTTGCTCAGCTCTCCCGCGACGACGCGGGTGACAGTATCGGTGGAGCCGCCAGCGGACCACGGGACGATGATCGTCACCGGTTCAGTGGGCTTCCACTCCTCGGCGAAAGCCGGAGCGGCAAGCAGCGCTGACGCTCCGAAAGCCGCAGAAATCAAGCGTGCGGCAAGTGTCTTGCTCTTCATTTTTGTTCCCCTAACTAACCAAACGGTTAGATAATTAGTGATGTCTTTTGGCTTTCTGTCAAGCGCTTTTGTCGCAGGCTGCCGAGACGCGCGCGCCATATGTGCCGGCAAACGAATGCAAACCCGCCCGCAATGGCCCGCGGCTGGGGCCGAAGACAGCCCCCTGCCCCGCTCTGGAAAAAATGCGTGATGAAGCAGCCCGCGCGCCTCGGCGAGAGAGCGGCAAGACAGACAAGACGGCGTGTCCCGGCTATTGATGGCGCATCGGAACGAGCGGAACTTCTAGCCCGTTCTCTATCCCTTAACGGCGCCTGCCATCATCGTTCCGCTGATCTTGCGGTACATGACCAGTCCGAGAAGCATGGGCGGCAATGCGCCGACCATCATCACGGCAGCGGCCACGCCCCATTGCACGCCGCCGCCGGAAGCGGCGAAGAAGAACGATGCGCCGACCGTTACGGGCACAGCCTTCGAGGTCGTCAGCATCAGGCCGAACAGGAACTCGTTCCACGCGGTGATGAAGCCGAAGATCATGCTGGTCACAATTGCCGGACGGATGACGGGCGCAATGATCTTCACCAGAATCCCCGGCCGGCTCACGCCGTCGATCATGGCCGCTTCATCGAGCTCGAAAGGCACATCCGATATGGCGTTGACGAGAATGATCAGCACCAGCGGGATGTTGACGATGGTCATCACAAGGCCGAGGCCGAACCGCGTGTCGAGCAGCCCCATAAACTGGAACATCATGTAGATGGGGATCGCGAAGATCACCAGCGGAACCGCCCGCAGATTGACGATCAGCGGCAGCAGCGTTTTCTCGCCGAAACGGCCGCGCACGATTGCATAGGCCGCCGGCAGCGCCAGAAGAACGGCCAGAAGCGTGCCCATCGCGGCAATGGCGAAGCTGTTGGCAAGATAGAGGAAAATGTTCAGCCGGTCCGAAACCGTGAGCACCGTCACATAGTTCTCAAGCGTCGGCGCATTGATCCACAGCCCCGGATTGGTCGAGATCTCACGCGCGCTCTTGAACGAGGTCACAAGCGTGACGATGAGCGGAAAGTTCATTGCAAAGGCGGCAAGGGCGAACACGGCCCAGCGGAGCGCGTTGAGCATCTATCGTCTCCTGCGCCGGGCAAAGCGGTTGAGGCCGTAAAGCACCATGAACGATGCCACAAAAAGGACGACCGAAGCCGCGACCGCCTTGCCGATGGCAGCCTGCTTGAAGAAGGCTTCGTAAATGTAGATCGACAGCGAAGTGGTGGAGCCGCCGGCCCCACTGCCGGTCAGCACGTAGACATTGTCGAAAACCCGGAAGCCATCGATGAAGCGGATCAGAAGCGCCGCCGCCAGTGTGGGCAACATCAGCGGTAGCTCGATGCGCCAGAAACGGGCAAACCCGGTCGCACCATCGATTGCAGCGGCTTCCCGAAGCTCCTCCGGAATTGCCTGATAGGCCATGTGGAACAGCAGGAAGGCGAAGGGCGTCCACTGCAGCGTCTCGACCACGATAAGCGTCCAGAAAGCCGAATTGGCACCGAGAAAGGCCGGGCTGTTTCCAAACCAGGCCCAGAGATAATGCGGCACGGGGCCGGCGAACTCGTGCAGAACGAGGCGATACATCAACCCCATCAAGGCCGGAGCCACCATGAGCGGCAGCATGAGAATGGCAATCGGCCAGCTGCGGTTCTTGAAAAGCGGGGCCAGAAAAACAGCCAGCCCAAGCCCGATCAGACATTCCAGAACAGCGGTCAGCAGGCCGAAGCGCAGGGAAAACCAATTGGCGCGCCAGAACGCCTCATCGGTGAGAACAGCGACGAAATTGCCGAAACCGGAGATCTGCGGACTGCGCAGCGTCTCGAAGCTGATTTCGGAAACCGAGTAGATCAGATTGACGATGGCCGGAAAGCCGAGACAGACCAGCAGAAACGCCATCAGCGGCGTGGCAAGCAGCGTCCATTCGGTGCGATGGGTCGTTTCCATGGTGCTTCTTGGTCTGTGATCCAGATCGGTTTGGTGGTCGGCGCTGCCCCTCATCCGCCTACCGGCGCCTTCTCCCCGCACACGGGGAGAAGAAAGAAGTGGCAACGTCTACCTCCCCTTCTTCCCGCGTGCGGGGAGAAGGGGAGGATGAGGGGCTGACGCCAGCTTTATTTCAGGAGATCCGCCATGCCCTTCTCGACATTGGCAAGTGCGGCGTCGAGGTCCTGCTGGCCCGACCAGTAGCCGGTAAACTCCTTTGCCTGCAGCTCGTAGATGGCCAGCGCATTTGCCGATGCGCCGCCATTCATGACGTAGCCATAGGCACCGGCATATTCGCCGAGCTGCACCAGATCCGGCCGCTCTTCCGCCACTGCCGCGACAGCCTCGGCCGACAGTGCCGGCGCACCGCCCGCACGGGCATAGATGAGGGCTGCCTCTTCGGTGGAGAGCCATTTCAGGAAGGCTTTCGCACCGTCCTTGTTGCCGGCGTTCTTGTTGAGGCCAAGACCGAGACCATGGATATGCGTGGCCCGGCTTTCAGGCCCGGCGGGTGGAGCGATGGTGGCGGTCGCGTCACCCACTGCGGGTGATTTTTCCGCATTGGTGAGATCGGCGGCAGCCGCGTTCCACTGCACCATGGCGGCCACCTGCCCCGCCGCATAGGCGGCATTGGCTTCGGCAAACTCGTAGGAAAGCGAGTCGCGCGGCGTTGCGCCGGCGTCGTAGAGCATCTTGTAGAGCTCAAGCCCCTCGCGGAATGCATCCGAATTGACCGTGATGTTGCCTTCGGCATCCATCCAGTCACCACCATGGGAACGCGCGGTCGACTGCCATACCATGATGTTGAACAGCAGGTTCTTCATCTGCAGAACGGTGCCGTAGCGGGTCGGGCTGTCCGGGTTCACCGCCTTGGTGAAATAAAGCGCGGTGGCCGCATAATCGTCCCAGGTCCAGTCATCCGGGTTCTTGGGCTCAAGCGGCTGGCCGAGATGCTCCTTGCTGATTTCCGCGTACCGTGCCCTGGCGCTGTCATCGCTCATCAGCGCATCGATGAGATCCTTGCGGTAATACATGAAATGCAGAGAAAGATCGGTCGGCACGCCATACTGCTTGCCCTCGAACTGCATGGTCGAAAGAACGGCATCGCCATAAAGCGCCTGCGCCCCGTCGGGCAGTTCCACCGGCTCCATGAACGGCGCATAGCGGCCGATCGAATAGGTGGCGAGCAGGTTCAGATCGAACGCATCGGACCCTGCAGCGAGATCTGCCTGCAGCTTGTCCCAGAAGCCGTCGCGGTTGAAGAACAGGAGTTCGACCTTGTTCTCATCGCTGACATCGTCCTTCGCGTTATAGGCTTCGGCTGCGGCGCGCAGCGCCGTTTCTTCAGGGCCGCCCGGCCAGCCGAGCACGGTGACCTCGGCGCTTGCCACGCCGGCCCACAGGCCCGCAGCAAAAACGCTTCCTGCCAACATGGCCGCAAATCGTGCAACAGGTCTCATATCCATTCTCCCATTCATTGTTTGACTTGGTTTTGTGTCGTGTTTTGAAGTGCGAGATCAGCGATGCCCACAACGCCGGCCCTCTCCCCCAGCCGGGCCGCCACGAGCCGTGGCTTCAGCCGTTCCGGAACGTGATCCAGCTGCGCTTCAATGCGCGCGCGATACCCCGGGGCAAGCCCGATGCCGCCGCCGATGACAATGCGGTCCGGGTCAAAGCTGAGCTTAATGTTGCGGCACAGAATGGCCACGCGCCGGGCCGAACGGTCGATGATTTCGTTCGCCCAGACCGCGCCCCTGGCCGCCGCGTCAAAAACGTCATTCGACGTTGCGCCCGGCTGATGCGCCGCCGCGGAAGCGGCGATGAAATTGCCCGAAACGTGATCCTCCAGCGCGCTGTCATCCCCGCCGGCGCCTTCGAAGTCCTGCCCCCGCAGGAGGCCGAAATGCCCGGCAAGTCCGGTTCTCAGCCGCCCATCCATGACAATGCCGCCACCAATGCCCGTGGAAACGGTCAGGAAGACGAGATTGCCCTCGGCTTCGCCGAAGCGATATTCGCCCCATGCAGCAGCCTGCGCATCATTGGCGGCGATGGTTGGCGTGCCGGAAAGCACGCCAACTGTTTCAAGCAGCGGAAAGCGGTCGGGAAAATCCAGCGTCCTGCGGTTGAGCGGGGACCAGAGCCCGTCATCCACGATGCCCGTTACGGCAACGCCGACACATCCATAGGCGCCCTTCCAGTGCTCGATCTGCGCAAAGAGCGCTTCGAGCCATTGGGCGGGTCCGCCCATATCGCGCGGGGTCGGCACTTTCAGGCTGTCGACAACGGTCTCTCCACGCACGAGCGCGGCAAGCATTTTCGTGCCGCCAATGTCGAGCGCCAGAACCGTCGGAGCCTCACGCATCACGCGCTCCCGCCCCGGCATCCATATCGGCCCGGAACCAGGAGGTGACATGCTCGGGCCGCGTGATCGCGGAGCCGACGACCACCAGCCGCGCCCCGGCCTGCAGCGCTTCGCCCGCATGACGCGGCAGGCGAATGCAGCCTTCCGCCACCACATGAGGCGTGAGCGCACGCATGGCGCTGATCAGTTCAAGGTCGGGCTCCGTGGGTTCCGGCCCGTCCGTGTAACCGGAGAGCGTGGAACCAACCATGTCGGCCCCTTCGTCAAGCGCCTGCCGGGCATCGGAAACAATCGAGCAATCGGCCATGGCGAGCTTGCCCGCCGCGTGAATGCGCCGGACCAGATCTGCCGTCGGAACGGGACGCTCGCGCTGCGTGGCGTCATAGGCGATGACGTCCGCCCCCGCCTTGGCAAGCGCCTCCACATCCTCGATCCACGGCGTGATGCGCACGGGAGACGTGTCCAGATCGCGCTTGATCAGGCCGATGATCGGCGCATCGGTGGCGGCCCGCACGGCTTTCACATAATCGGCAGATTCGATGCGCAGCCCCTGCGCGCCGCCGGCAAGCGCCGCCAGCGCAAAGGCAACGACGATGGGCGCTGTGTCCATCGGCCCGCCGGTGACCGGCTGGCAGGAGACGATCAGCCCGTTTTCGAGCGCTAGGATGCGGTTCGGCACGCTTTCTCCTCCATCTGTGGAGGATATCATAGGCAGACAAAATACCAGATAACAACCAGTTTCAAACTGGTATTAGCGGTGCAGCTCTATGACGAAATCGTAGACATCGCCACGATATTTGGTTTCCGTGAACTCGACGATCTGCCCGTCTTCCAGAAAGCAGCGACGCTCCATCACCAGAAGGCTGGTCTGCGGCGGGGCTTCGAGAAGCCGCGACTCCTCCGGTGTGATCGGGGTCGATTGCATGCGCTGCACCGCACGCACGGGCATGGCCCCTCTGGCCTCCAGAGCCTTATAGAGGGAATCGCCCACCTCGGCGGGTCTCGGCAGGAAACGCAGAGGCAGCGTCGCCGTCTCGATCGCGATGGGCGTGTTGTCAGCGGTGCGGATGCGCCTCAGGCGCGCGACCTCATCGGCAACCGAGATGCCAAGCGCCATCATTTCCGTCGGCGAGGGACGCCCTGTTTCCTTGGAAATCCATATGCATCCGGGCTCCAGACCACGCGAACGCATATCCTCTGAAAAGCTCGTCATGGTGGAGAGAGATTTCTCCAGCCGCGACGAAACCACCGTTTTTGCGCCATGCCTGCGATGCAGCAGACCATCCGCCTCCAGATCCTCAATGGCGCGGCGGATGGTGACGCGGGACATGGAGAGTGCGGCGCAAAGGGTGCGCTCGCTCGGGATCACGGCGCCGCGTTTCAGCCGCGACGAATGAATGGCTTCCGCCAGCGCCATTTCGACCTGGCGATAGAGCGGCTCGGCTCCGTTTCCGCTGGCGATATGCCCCCGTATGAATTCGAGAAGTGCCGCTTCATTCATTCCGCTCTGCCTCGGTCATTGTGTCCGCTGCGCATGATGACAAAATTTCTACAGGTTTTGAACTGGTATTATTTTATATGCTGCTTTTGATCTCCGAGAGCGGCCTTACGGCAACGCCATTCTCCCTTTGCTCCATGCCTCCGGGGTGATGAATCTTGCCGATTGGCATCACATCTACTATTTAATGCCAAAAGGAGAAATACCATGGCGCAGCTGCAGCCGGTCGATACACGCTCAAGGGAGTTCCGGCCCGCCCCGATCACGGATGACGAGGCAGCAGCCATGTTCCGCGCCACGGTGAACCTCTTCCGGCTATGGGAGATCACCGACGAGCAGGCCGCAACCCTGCTTGACCTGCCGCTGCGCACCTATCAGCGCTGGAAAGCAGGGGAACTCGGCCGCATCGACCGCGACAGCAAGGCGCGGCTTTCCAACCTGATAGGCATACACAAGGCGCTACGCCTCATCTTCCGCGAGCCCCAGCGCGCCTACCAATGGATCGGCAAGCCCAATGAAGCCTTCGGCGGCCGTTCCGCGCTCGAGATCATGCTGGGTGGAGAACTGACCGACCTCATGCGGGTGCGGCGCTATCTCGATGCCGAACGGGGCGGCTGGTGAACGAAATGAATACCCCTCCCCTTGCGCCCGTCGCATGGCGCGGCGCGGTGCGGATCATTCGCAGCATCTTTCCGCCGATCGATCTGTTCGAAGACATCGCCGACCCTGCCGACTGACCGCTGCTCATCTCCGCCGAACAGAAAACCAACCCGCGCATTATGGAGACCATCGGCAAGCTGGATCTCGTGCCGGAGGATCGCCGCGTCGCCGGCCCCGGCGCAACATGGCTGATGGCGCCCTTCACCCATGTGAGCCCGGACCGGCCGAGCCGCTTCAGCGATGGGCGTTTTGGCGTTCTCTATGTGGCGAAGGGCTTCGAAACCGCGCTTTTCGAAACGATCCACCACCACGCCCGTTTCATGGCGGCGACGAACGAGCCCGCTGGCTGGACCTCCCAGTTTCGCGAGATCGTGCTCGATGTGGGGGCTGAGTTACACGATCTGCGTGGCGAAGGCTGGGAACTGGCGCTTGCGCCGGACGATTATGCAGCGGGCCAGTCTCTCGCCGCTTTGCTGCGCGCTGACGGCTCGGAAGGCGTCGTCTATCCGAGCGTTCGTCATGAGGAGGGCGAATGCGTCGGCCTCTTCCACCCCGACAACGCGGCAAACCCCTTGCAGGGTCGCCATATCGACTATCACTGGAACGGGGAACGCGTTGATTTCTACCGCGATGCCGGCAGCGGCGCGGTGTTCAGGATCGTCTAGGACTCGCCCCTGAAAGACTGCCCTGTTACGGGGCCTTGCCGGTCGTCGGGCGAACGATCAGATGCGTTTCCAGCACTTCCAGCAACAATGCCGGCTGACGCCATACAGGGCGGCGCTTCGAAAAAAGTTAGCCGCCCTATTCAAACGAAGGGCGCGCTCTTCGACCAGATGGATACGCTCTCCGGTGGTCTCGATGAAACTGTTGGGGTTCACTTCGCCCGGGGGCGGGGGGCTGCCGGGTCAATCAACAATCGATAACTTGCCTACAATCTGGAGCATCGCGGAAAGGTCGCCGCGATGTTCCCAAAGCCGAGCACACCAGGCGCTTCAAGTTTGCGGCTGTGGAGCTGCTTCCAATTCCGGCCCCGAGATGGATGCAAGCCCGGTCAAAAGCAGCACGATCAGATCCGCCTGCCGATGGGTGCCTGTCTTTCCAAAAAGATTGCGCAGATGAAACGCGACCGTGGTGGGTGACACGGCAAGATCCTGAGCGATCTCATCGGTTCGCCGACCATGCGCCAGAGCGCGCGCGACCTGCGCCTCTGTCGGTGTCAGGTCAAACAGCTTGGCAAGCAGTTCGTCAGGAACCGCAGGCCGGCGCTCGGGATCGGAGATGAACACCACCGCCTGCGCATCTCCATTCATGGCCTCGCTTGTATCGGGCAGCGCGCAGGCCGTAAGCAGAAAGTCGCGCTGACCGGAGAGGCGCGGCACCGACAGGCTCGAAAGGTGATCCCGGCCAAGCCGGGCAGCCTCGCAGGCCTCGGCCAGAAACGATTTCATCTCAGCCGCGAGATTGGAGGAGGCAGGCCGAAGCGCCCTGTCGATGACCAGACCGTCGCCGGCCCGGTGAATGGCCTGCGCCGCGCGATTGGCAAATGCAACACCAGAGCCCGACACCAGAACGACACCGAAGGAGAGAAGATTGACAACGCGCCGCATGCCGGCAGCCGTGCCGGCGCGTGCGTCGGTCAGCGCCTGACGCATCGCGTCCAGTTCGCGCCCCGCGCCCTGTCCCAGTCGCTCCACCTGTCGCAGCCGCGCCTCGATGGTGGCAAGCATCAGGTCGAAGTCGATCGGCTTGACCAGATAATCATCAGCGCCCGCACGCTTGCCATTGATGACGGCGTCACGCTCGTCGAGCGCCGTCAGAAACACGAAAGGCACATCCGCCAGACCGGGATGGCTGCTGCGCACCGCTTCCAGCAATCCATAGCCGTCCAGTCGCGGCATGGTGATGTCGCAGAGAATGAGATCCGGGCGGCTTGTCTCCAGCATGGCGAGCGCTTCGCGCCCGTCTCTGGCCGCCAGCGCCTCATAGCCGGCGATCCCGAGTTCATCGATGATGTCCTGCCTCAGATGACGCTCATCCTCGACGCACAGAATAATTGGTTTCGATCCGTTGCCTGCCATTGCCGCCCGTGTACCCCCTTCCCTGTCGCCAACCCATAGAATGACATGCGTGAGCCTCCGACGACACCCCGTCAAGAATGACGCGCCCGTGCATCCATGCCGCCTGTCCAACCGGTTGTGTTCGAAAGCCTCCGGCATATCCCCGTTCAAACGAAGGGGGCGCATCTTCCCTATCGTCAATAGTTTTTGCAAAACTGATTCAACCGTCGGAGAGACAAGGGAATGTGGGATTTTTCCATAGGGCGCGCATTGGGGCTGATGGCCCGGACAATGCCGTTCATTGTGCTGCGGATGGCGGTCTATTTCGGCGCTGCCGTGGCCTATGTTCTCGTCACCGGTGTCGGCGCCGGCGTCGGCTGGGGCATCGGCGGGTTCGGTGATCCCGACTTTCAGGCGACGACGACCATGTGGGGCGGCGTCATCGGCTTCGGCGTGGTCGCCGCGGTGATGTATCTGCTGCGGGAATATGTTCTCTATGTCGTCAAGGCCGGCCATATCGCCGTGCTTGTAAAATTGCTCGACGGGGAAGAACTGCCCGAAGGACGCTCGCAGGTTTCCTATGCCCGTGAGGAAATTTCGCGGCGCTTTGTACAGGCGAGCGTGCTTTTCGGCATCGATCAGCTGGTCAAGGGCGTGCTGCGCGCAATCACCGGGCTGGTGCGCGGCATGGTGAGCATTCTGCCGATCCCGGGCGCACAGCAGTTCGTTTCGATCATTCACGCCTTCCTGCGCATTGCGGTGGGTTTCATCGATGAAGTCATCCTGGCATTCGCGATCCGCACCAATTCCGACAATGCCTGGGAATCCGCGCGGACCGGGCTGGTGCTCTATGCCCAGAACTACAAGCCGATGCTCAAGAATGCGGCCTGGCTGGCGCTCATCGTCTACGGGCTGTCCTTCTTCGTCTTCCTCATCATGCTCGCGCCTGCGGGCCTCGCCGTCTATCTCATTCCCGGCGCATGGTCGGCCGGTGGCGTTGTCTTCGCCCTGCTTTTCGCATGGTCGGTCAAGGCGGCGCTGCTGGAGCCATTTGCCATCACCTGCATGATGGAAGTCTATTTCCGCACCATCAAGGGGCAGGTTCCGGACCCTGCCTGGGAAGCAAAGCTTGAACAGCTTTCGAAGAAATTCTCCAGCCTCAAGGAGAAGGCCGCGTCCTATCAGCCGCCGCGCGCCAACCCCGATCCGGCGACCGCGAACGGCTGACCTCCCGCGGCAGCGCCATTCCGGGGCGTCCACAACACGCTGGACGCCCCGGAGCATCATTTCGGCCCGCGCCAAACCTTCACCCCTTCATCACCCATGCCTGCTAACCCGTCTCTCAGCGGATCAGACTTCGCTCTTGCAGCCATCGGCCCTTGAACGCGCGCGTCCTTGAGAGTTTGATGGTGCGGGGCGGTGAAACGGGGGAACACCAATGTCGCAAAACACTTTCGCCGGCATGGCCGGCGCTTGCGAAACGCGGTCGGATGCATCGCGGACAGGGCAGATCAGAAGACTTGCGCGCATCGCGCTTCTCGGCGCCGGGCTTGTCGCGTTCCTGCCGCCAGCCCTTGCCGGAGAAGACAATCTCTCCTCCCCGACCGGAGATGTGGTGCTGACGGTGACCGGCAGTATCAAACGTACGAATGCCGATGATAGAGCGCTCTTTGACGAGGCCATGCTGGCGGCGCTGCCGCAGAAATCCGTCGAGACAACAACGGTTGTGACCGACGGGGTTCGCCGCTTCGACGGTTTCCTGATGCGCGATCTGCTCGATTATCTCGGGGCGGATGGAGAAACGGTGACGGCAAGCGCCATCAACGACTACATCATCGACATTCCGATGGAAGATTTCTCGCGCTTCGATGTTCTCGTCGCGACGCATATGGACGGCCAAAGACTCCAGCCAAGCGACAAGGGTCCTCTGTGGATCGTTTATCCGCGCGACGATCACGACGCATTGCAGGACATCCGCTATGACTATCGCTGGGTCTGGCAACTCGTTCGGCTGAACGTGGAATGAAGCGCGGAAGCGACCTCTTCGCCTATGTCACGGTTGGCGTCACGATCCTCGCCTTCGCGGTGCTGCTGGTCTTCGCCCTCATCCGCCTGCTCGACACCGAGGCGGAGATACGGCGCAGCCAGGGCGACAACATGCTGTGGTCCATATCGCAGGCGCAATCGGCCGCGTTGCTGCTTGATGTGGCGGTCTCGCAGAAAAGCTCCATTCCGGATAGCGAGGTGGATATCGCGCGGCGCTATGACGTGCTCCTGAGCCGTCTCGCCCTTCTCACCGAAGGTCCGCAGGCACGCTATATGGAAGAACTGGGCATGGGAGAGAGCCTTGCCCGGCAGGACAGCGCCATCCGGGCACTGGAGACCGGGTTGCACACGCTCGCCCTCGGCGACGCCACGGTGGCGCTCTCGATCCACGAACTGCTTGAAACCCTCAGTCGGGATCTCGGTCGCGCAGCCAATCGCTCCATGGTCAAACACTGGGATGCAACCGGCGCGCGCCTCGACAGGCAGCAGGCGGCCATCATTCAGGTCATCGTGTCGATCCTGGGGATCATCGCGCTCGGCATCTTCCTTTCGGTCATGATGCTCCGGACCATGGCGGAGAGACAGCGCATTCGCATGTCGCTCTCGCGCGAGCGCGAAAGCGCAGAGCTATACCGCAGTTTCGTCGGGCTGGTGTCGCATCAGTTTCGGACCCCGCTTGCCGTGATCGATTCTTCCATGCAGCGCATTCTGCGCAGCGGCGACGCCATGGACCAGGCCGAGATCGAACGCCGCGCGCTTCAGGTACGCTCGGAGGTGCGCGATCTGACCAGACTGATCGAGGCAACGCTTGAGGTCATCCGTCTGGATACCGGTCAGGTCGCGATGAAGCCGCGAAACTGCGACATCGCCGCTCTTCTGGAACGGGTAAAAGCCCGCCAGCTAACGGAAACGCCGGATCGGGCCATCGACATCGTGATCGGCGACGAAGTTCCGCCCTCCTTCGTGTCGGACCCGTTTCTGGCGGAGCAGGTTCTGACCAACCTTGTCTCCAACGCCGTCAAATACTCGCCAGAGACCGAGACCGTGCTGATCGGCGTCCGCGCGGAGAACCGGCAGATCTGTTTTTCGGTTCAGGACCAGGGCATCGGCATTCCGGCAGAGGAGCAGGACAAGATGTTCGGCCACTTCTTCCGGGCGAGCACCGCCCAAGAGGTTCCCGGTACCGGCGTTGGACTGAGCATCTCCGCCCAGCTCGCCGAGCTTCTCGGCGGCAGGCTCGACTTCGTCAGCACCGCCGGGATCGGCTCCACCTTCACGCTGAGGCTTCCCGATGAGTGGCCAGCCGCGCGGGTCTAACGCCCCGGCTTGCCCCTGTATCGCTCGGTGAACTCGGGCCCTATATCGGCTTCTTCATAGGCGCCGATCAGGATGCCCTTGCCGTCGGAACCATTGCGCCCGGCGATGATCTGCGCGTCGGATTTCGTGGTTCGTTGCGAGGGCCTGCGCGCCCATTCCGCAAGGCGTTCCGCCATCATACGCCGGATGTCCTCATACTCCGCATCATCACCAAGATCACGCAGCTCCTGGGGGTCGTTCACGAGATCGAACAGCATGGGGCGGAATCCCTCGACATGCGTGAACTTCCAGCGCTTGTCCGCAACCATGAAAAGCCGCGCCTGTTTGGGCGGCACGCCCAGTTCCTCGGCCATCGAAGTCTGGGAATAATCATATTCCGAGATCACGAAATCCCGCCATTCCGCTGGCTCTTCACCGTGGGGGAACGGCATCAGAGAACGGCCTTCCAGCACATGATCAGGCACCTCGCCGTCGGCGAATTCAACAAAAGTTGCCGCCAGATCGATCGACTCGACCAGCGCGTCGCAGACCTGTCCGCGCGTGGCGTCAGCTTCCGCAGAAGGATCGAAAATGATCATCGGCACCTTCACCGACTGCTCGTGGAAGAGATCCTTCTCGCCCAGCCAGTGATCGCCAAGGTAATCGCCATGGTCTGAGGTAATCACGATCATCGTGTCTTCCAGACGGCCGGACCGTTCCAGAAAGTCCAGCAATTGCCCAAGCTGGTCATCACATTGCTTGATGAGACCCATATAGGCCGGGATCACCTTCGCGCGCACCTCGTCGCGGCGGAAGGCCTTCCCGATCGTGTTGTCCATGAAGGCGCGATAAAGCGGGTGCGGGTTCTGCCGTTCACCTTCGGAACGAACCGGCGCGATAACGTCACGCGCGGAATAGAGGTCGTGATAAGGCGCGGGCACGATGTAGGGCCAGTGCGGCTTGATGTAGGAGAGGTGGCAAAGCCACGGCCTGTCGCCGCGCGACGCGATGAACTCTTCCGCCCGGCGCGTCAGCCAGGGCGTCTCGGAATCCTCTTCCGCGATGTTTGCCGGCTTGTCGGCGTTTTCCATGAACCAGCCGGACGCCATGTCACCATCGTCATCGACGGCGGAATTGGCGAAGTCATGCCAGGGGTTTGAGCCCGGGTAGCCCTTCTCCTTGAGGTAGTCGTTATAGGGCTGCGGACCCGTATCATAGTGGCCAGCCGGCCCCTCACCCCACAGGCCGTCATCACGGACGAAGATGTCGAAGCCGCATTCGGCCACCCGTGCGCCGATGATCGAGTCCCGCGTCAGGCCAAGCCGCTCCATGCCGTCGGCGTCCACCCGCATATGCGTCTTGCCGACAAGAGCCGCATCCATGCCGAGCCGCCTCAGATGGTCGCCGAGCGTGATCTCGCCCACCTTCAGGGGAAAGCCGTTCCAGCTCGCGCCATGGGAATGCACATAGCGGCCGGTGTAGAAACTCATGCGCGAAGCGCCGCACACGGGCGACTGCACATAGGCCCGCGTGAACCGCACGCCCATGGATGCAACCCGGTCGAAATTCGGTGTCTCCAGACAGGGATGCCCCGCGCAGCTCAGATAATCGAACCGCAGCTGATCATACATGATGAAAAGGATGTTCCCGGGCTTACCCGACATGGGACTCCGCTCGATAGACCGTTGACAAAGACAACAAAACTAAACACGATATCGTTGACAAACGCAACGATATCGAGTGGAAAGCAATGGCAGGCAGCATGCCAGCATCGATAGGACCAGACGAGACCGTCGCGCTCCATCCACGGATCGGCGACATTCGTGATCTGCTCACCTTCCGCGTCGCCATGCTTGGCGCGGCGGGCGACCGCATCGCGCAGCAATGGCTTGCGACGGAATTCGGCTTTCGCATCGTGGAGTGGCGGGTGCTCGGTATCATCGCGGCATCGGAGCCGGTGCGCTTCTTCGAAGTGGCCCGCGCCCTGCTCATCGACAAGGGGCAGTTGAGCCGCGTCGTGAATGTGCTGGCGAAAAAGGGGCTCGTGGAGGCGGAACCCGATCCGGACGACCAGAGGACGATCCGCCTGCGCACGACCGGCGAAGGCGCGGATGTGCACCGGCGCATTCTCGCACGCGCCTTTGAGCGCAACCAGCTTGTCGTGGCGGCGCTGACGCCGGGCGAACTTGAAACCCTGTTTTCGCTTCTCGACAAGCTGCAGCCAATGATGAGCCACCGGGCTGCCCGCCCGGCCGAGGAGGCTGAAACCTGAAACGGGCCTGAAAAACGAAATGGGAGGAAAACATGTTTGGTAAGTTGTTACGCGCAGCGCTCGCTGCAACCGCCGTTCTCGGCGTCTCGATGGGGGCGGCCATGGCCGACTGGCCGTCGAAGCCGATCCAGATCATCATTCCGTGGCCCGCGCCGAACGATCCGTCCACGCTGGTCGCCAACGCAATCGCGCCGGTGATGTCGGATGAACTTGGCGTGCCGGTCAAGGTGGTCAACAAGCCCGGCGGCGGCGCGGTGCTTGGCGCTGCCGATCTGGCGAACGCCCGTCCCGATGGCTACACGATGGGACTGGTTTCCATTGGCCCGATGATCACACAGGTGCTGCGCGGCAAGACGCCATACAAAAACGATGACCTCCAGCCGCTCGGCCTGGTGTGGTCGAGCCCCTTCACGCTGGCCGCGCGCGCTGACGCTCCCTATTCCAATCTCGATGAGCTCGCCGAATACGGCAAGAAGAACGAACTGCGTCTGGCGCATTGGGGCCTTGGAGCAGTGCCGACCCTGATTGCCATGAAAGTGGCCGAAACCGGCGGCTTCGAGTGGAAGGAGACCGCCTATTCAGAGCTCAACCCGCTTCTGGTCGTGCAGGGCGATGCCGATGTCATCACCTTCTCAACGCCGGGCCTGACCGATTACATCGACGCCGGCAAGATGAAGATCCTGGCAGCCATGGTCCCCGACCGCCTGCCGGCCTATCCCGATGTGCCCAACGTGTCCGAACAGGGCTATGGTGACGCCTATTCGATCTGGTTCGGCGCTTTTGTTCCCAAGCAGACCGACAAGGAAATCGTCAACAAGCTCTCCGCGGCCTTCTTCTCCGCGATGAAGAACGAGAAAGTGGCCGAGGTGATCGAGGATGTCGGTGTCGTGCCGCATTCCAGCGGGCCCGATGAGGCGCGCGCGCGCATGGATCGCGAGCTGGCCGAATTCGGCACGACCATGAAAAATCTCGGGATCATGGAATAGTCACCCATGACAAACCGGACGGACGAAGACAGCGCGGCAGAAGCGCCGTCAGGGCATGAAACGCTGGCTGCCGGGATCGGCCTGGCAGCCGCCGTACTTCTCATCCTGTCGCCCTGGCTGGTCGACCGGTCCGGTCCGGATCCTTTCTACAAGGGTCCGCTGATCTTCCCGATGATCGTTCTGGCGGGAACGGCTCTCTCGGCCGTTCCCGCGATCCTGCGCCTGCTGTGCCACCGTGTCGGCCTGCCCTTCCATGTGGATGGGAATGGCTTCCCCGGACGCGCCGCGGCGCTGTTCGTTCTGATGTGCCTCTATCCGCTGGGCATTTCTGCAATTGGCCTTTCCGCCGCAACCTTTCTGGCTGTGCTCATCGGGCTCCTGATGGTCTATCGGCGTCCCTGGCAGTCCGTCGCCATCGCCGCTATCATGACCCTGACCGTGCATCTGGCTTTCAAAACCTTTCTCGACATCTGGTTTCCAGCACCCTGGCTGTTTGAAATGATCGGGGCCTGAACTCATGGAATTTCTTGCACAGGGCTTCAGCCAGGCCTTCTCGTTCGCAAACATCGTTGCGCTGGTCATCGGCACCACGGTCGGCATCATCGTGGGCGTTCTGCCGGGGCTCGGCCCGATGGTGGGCATGGTGGTGCTCCTTCCCTTCACCTTTTCGCTGGAACCGTCCGTGGCGCTCTCGCTTCTGCTCGGCGTGTTCTGCGGCGGTTATTTCGGTGGCGCGGTTCCCGCAATCCTGTTGCGAACACCGGGCGTCCCCTCCTCCATCGTCACCGCCTTTGACGGGTTTCCGCTCACCGCGCGCGGTGAGGCGCAGACCGCGCTTTCCGCAGCACTCGTGGGTTCCCTCGGCGGCGGTCTCGTCAGCATCGTCATCCTCATCATGCTCGCGCCGCTCCTCTCACACGTGGCAGCAAGCTTCGGGCCGCCGGAATATCTGGTCGCGGCACTTTTCGGCGTCACGCTCGTCGTCGTGTCCTTCCGCGATCAACTGGCACGCGGCCTTCTTCTCCTCGGCGTCGGACTTTTCCTGTCCACCATCGGCATTGACGGTCCGACACTGAGCGCGCGCTTCACCTTTGGCTTCTGGCCGATGCAGAACGGCTTCGATCTTGTCGCGCTGGTGCTTGGCATCTTCGGCATCGGCCAGTCTCTGCTGCTTCTCGAGCAGGGCATCCTCAAGACGGACCGGCTGGATCTCGGGCGCAACACACTCGATTTTTCGCGCATCATCGGAACGCTGCGATACTGGCGAACCCTTATCCGCTCCGGCGTTCTGGGAACCTTCATCGGCCTCCTGCCGGGGCCGGGTTCGGTGCTCAACCACCCCCCGCAATTATGATTTTCAGCTTGAAACAGCCTTGAGGGAGACTTCGCCATGAGCGAACTCGAAATCGTCGACATCCGCAAGAATTACGGCAGTGTGGAGACCCTGAAGGGCATTGACATCAGCCTGGAGAGCGGTGATTTCCTTGTGCTTCTCGGCGCTTCGGGCTGCGGCAAATCCACCCTGCTCAACATGATTGCGGGACTGGCCGATCCGACTGCCGGCGACATACGCATCGAGGACCGCTCGGTTCTGGGTGTTGCGCCGAAGAACCGCGACATCGCGATGGTGTTCCAGTCCTATGCGCTTTATCCAAACCTGACCGTCGCGCGCAATATCGGGTTCGGTCTGGAAATGCGCGGTGTGGCGAAGGAAGAGCGCGCCGCCGCCGTTCAGGAGGCCGCGCGCCTGCTCAAGATCGAAAACCTGCTGGACCGAAAACCCGGTCAGCTTTCCGGTGGTCAGCGCCAGCGTGTCGCCATCGGGCGCGCGCTTGTCCGCAAGCCGAAAGTCTTCCTGTTCGATGAACCGCTTTCCAATCTGGACGCCAAGTTGCGCATGGAAATGCGCGCCGAATTGAAGCGGCTGCACGCCATGCTCAAGACCACGGTGGTCTATGTCACCCATGACCAGATCGAAGCCATGACGCTCGCAACCAAGGTTGCCCTGATGCGCAACGGCCGTGTCGAGCAGTTCGGAACCCCGGCGGAAATCTACAACACGCCTGCGACAAGATATGTCGCCGAGTTCGTCGGCTCACCGCCCATGAACATGCTTCCTGCCCGTGTTGCCGGGAACAGGGCGATTGTGGAAGGCACGGACACGGCCTTCGATCTTCCCGCGACATCTTCCGGCCTTCTGGAAGAAAACCAGCCCATTATCATCGGCATTCGCCCTGAAGCGCTTCATATGGCGGAAAATGCCGAGGAGGCCACCCTCGCGCCACGCACCGAAATTGCAGAGATGACGGGCCCGGAAGTGGTTGTCTCCGGCCTGCTTGGCGAACACAAGGTGGTCGCAACCCTGCCCCCTGCTCTCGACACGCCAACCGGCGCGCTCCTACCTCTGAAGGTCGCGCCGGATGCGCTGCACATCTTCGATGCGGACGGGCGCAGGGTCGGGTGATCGTGTCGCTTGAGCCTGAGACAGGGAAGGTGCACTAGGCTCCCGGCTTCTCGGCTTCCGCGGCTCTCGCGACGTCCAGAAGCAGATCGAAGGCTTCGCTTCCCTGTTCGAGCTTGCCGTCTTCGATGCGGTGGATCAGCGCAATCATCTCCGCCAGAACCGGCGTGGCGATATCCGAATCGCGCGCCAGTTCGCAGATTATGCCGAGCTGGGCATCGACCTCGGTGCGGCGCTTGCGCACCGCAAGGTCGCGCCAGATGCCGGAATGGGTTTTGGCCGTGTACCGGTTGAACTCGGCCAGATCCGCGATGGAACGACGCGCTTCCGCCTCGCCCGCTCCCGCCGTGAAGGCAGACGGGTCGAAACCGTTGAAGCCTCTCGGTTTCACATTCTGCACCGCCGCGACGGAGCAAACCTCACGCCCGAGGCGATTGAAAACCGCGAAACGATGCGGATCGGCGAAATTGTCCGACATGCTGTCATTGTTGAGCGCCGTTGCGTAAAGCATCGCCCCATAGGCGAGCTTGCCCCACAGATAGGACCAGATGTCATCCGTGAGGATGGCGTCGGGGTCGAAGTCTCGCAGCAGGGCATGCATGGCGCGTGTGCGCTCGCCGATGGAGCCATCGACCTCACCGACCACCACCGCGCCACGATTGCCGTAGAGCACGCGCCCGGGGCCAATCCAGTCAGCGCCGAAATTGACGAACGCCCCCATGGTCCGCTCGCGGCCAACGATTGAAGCGATTTCCAGCTCGTTCAGCCCGTTCTGCGCCGAAAGGACAAAGCCGTCCTCGGCCAGATGCGGCAGGAGCATGCGGCAGGCTTCGGCTGTGTGCTGCGCTTTCACGACCAGAACGATGCGCTTGAACACACCCGTAAGTGCATCGGGCGTCACCGCGTCGACCTGCTGGCGGAACTCCGCCACAGGCCCTTCGATGCTCAGCCCTTCGGCTGAAATTGCACGCACGTGATCGGCAACAAGGTCGACCATCAGAACCGGATGGCCGGCGCGCGCCCAGTAGGCTCCAAGCGTGCCCCCTATCGCCCCTGCGCCCCAGATCAGGATCGGCTCGCTCATGATCCGCTTACCTCCAGCGTCTCGATGAAGAAGACGGCATCATGGCTTGCCACATGCAGCCCACCGTCGCGCGTCACCCATCCCCGGAACATGCCGTCCGTGTTGTAAGGCGCGCTGATGTTGCCCGCGCCGTCGACGGCCACGGCGCCCGCGCCGATGCCGTAGGATTTCAGGTCTTCGCGAATGACCCTGTCCGCTGCGGTTTCGAGCGTCTCGCCCAGATAGGCGATCCGGCTTGCGATCTCGTGCCCGACCACATGCCGGATAAAGAACTCGCCCTGGCCCGTGCCCGATACCGCGCAGACACCATCGCGCGCGTAAGTGCCCGCACCGATGATCGGGGAATCGCCGACCCGCCCTTCCGGCTTGTTGTTGTAGCCGCCCGTCGAGGTGGCGGCAGCCAGATGCCCTGCGGCATCGAGCGCCACGGCGCCGACCGTGCCATGCTTCTCGGCTTCGGAGGCTGCGGCGTAGGTGCCAGCCTTTGCATGCGCCTTCATCGATGCCAGTGCTTTGCGGCGGCGTTCGGTCGTAAAGTAATCGGGTGAGACGATGTCGAGCCCACAACGCTCGGCAAACCGGTCGGCTGCCGCGCCAGTGAGAAGCACGGCTCCGCTTTTCTCCATCACCGCGCGCGCCGCCTTCACGGGATTGCGAACGCGGCTCGCCGCCGATATCGCGCCGGCATCCAGATCCGCCCCGTCCATGATGGAAGCGTCGAGCTCGTGCTCCGCATTCTCATTGAGGGCAGCGCCGTAACCGGCGTTGAAATGGGGCGAATCCTCCATCACCACCACGGCTGCCTCCACGGCGTCCACCGCCGAGCCGCCGGCCTGCAACACCGCCCAACCGGCGCGCAATGAGGCGGCCAGATCCGCGCGCGCTGCTTCCCACTCCTCTTCACTCAGATCGAGTTTGGCCATGACGCCGCAACCGCCATGTATCGCCAGTGCCACAGGCTTCATTGTCATTTCCTCAAAAAAATACCCGACCACTCGCCAAGAGACAGCCGGGTTGGGGCGAATGCATCGCAGGTGACGTTGGTGTTGACTGCGATGGCGAAAGTGCACCCAGAGCCACCGGCCGCAGGGGAGTCTGCGGCCGGAATTCTGTCCGCCTTATTCGGTGGGGCGGATGTTCATCGCAAGCGTGTCCTCATCGGAGCGCGGCGTGATCGAAAGATCCTTCTTCATCGCCCAGGCGCTGACGATCGATGCGATTGGCAGGTTCGGACGATCCGTCGCCACCAGTGCGTTTGCTTCTTCAAGAAGCTCGCGGCGCTTGCCCTCGTCCATCTCGGCTGCCGCTTCCTCGATCAACCGGTCCATATCCGGATTGGAATAGCCGCGAACATTGAACGCGCCCATTTTCGTCTCGGGATCATTGGTGTGAACGAGCGAGGAGAGCGTGTAATTCGCCTCGCCTGTCAGCGTGCCCCAGCCAGACATGGTGAACGAGAATTCGCCACGGGTCTTCGCCGGGAAATACACCGCTCCCGGAGCCGCATTGGCGTCGGCCTTGATGTTGATGCTGGCAAGCATCTGGGCAATCGTCGTGCCAACGTCCTTGTCGCTCGGCAGACGGTCATTGGTGAAGGAGAACGTCACCGCAAAACCATCCGGATATCCGGCTTCGGCCATGAGTTCCTTTGCCTTGGCGACGTTGTACTCCGGCACCTGCAGCGCATCGTTGTAGCCAAAGATGTTCGGCGTCACGAGCTGGCTCGGCGCCGTTCCCATCGTTTCCATCGCAATTTCGGTGATGGTTTCACGATCGATGGCGAGGTCGATGGCCTCACGCACGCGCGGGTCCAGGAATGGGTTCTTGTCCAGTCTGGAACCGTCCTTCGCCGTGATCTGCGGGCTGTCTTCACGGAAGTCGAATTCTACATTGAACAGGTAGACGCTGTTTTCACGCGTTACCTTGAGCGCTGAATCGCGTTCAAGCACCGGCACGTCTGCGGCCGGAACGCGCGCAACGATATCGACCTGCCCCGCCTTCAGCTGCGCCACGCGAGACGCATCGTTGGGGATCTCCTTGCGGACAACCTTGTCCCAGGGTTCGGTCCCGCCCCAGTAGCCGTCAAACTTCTCCAGAACCAGCTCTTCCTTGGGCGTCCAGGAAACGAACTTGTAAGGCCCGGTGCCAATCGCGGCTTTGCCCGAATTGAAGCCCTCATTGGCCGTGTCTTTGGTCGAAAAGTCAGCGGCAGCCGTGTGCGAAACCACAAAGAGGCGAATGAAATCATTCGGCAGCGTGGGAGCCGGCCCGTCCGTCTTTACCCGGATCGTGTAGGGATCGACGATTTCGATCGAGGCAACGCGGCGCACATAGATGGTGGTCGGGTTGGGACCGGCCACATTGGGAATGCGCTCGATGGAGAATTTCACGTCTTCGGCGGTAAAGTCGGAACCGTCGTGGAACTTCACACCCTGCCGCAGCTTGAACTCCCAGGTGCTGTCGTCAATTGCGGTCCAGCTTTCGGCCAGCCCCGGCTCCAGCTCAAGACCATTGCCCGATTTCACGAGCGTATCGTAGATGTGTTTCATCGCTTCGGCATGGGTGCCAGCGGCGGTGAAATGCGGATCGATGGACAGCGGTCCGGCGCGCACGCCAATGGTGAGATCGTCAGCCATGGCAAGACCGGAAACACCCGTCATCAGGGCTGCGGCCAGTGCTGCTGCACGAAACTGCGGTGTGAACTTCATCTCCTACTCCTCTGGATTGATGCTGGTTGGCCAGTTCTTTGAATCGACGACCATTTTCGCCAGAAGCTCGGAGAGCATCAGACGTTCAGCCTGGGTGAGTTTGGCGAGAATGGTGTTCTCGCGCTCCACCATCGGCTGGAGTGTTTCGTCGAAAATTTTCCGCCCCTTGTCAGTCAGGTGCAGAACGAAACTGCGCTGGTCGTCTGGCGCGACTTCACGCAGAATAATGTCCTTGTCCAAAAGCTTCTGGACGGCTCGGCTGATCGTGTTGCGCGGAAAGCCCGAAGACGAGCAGATGTCGCGCGCTGCGATGCCGCTTTTGAGCCCGATCGAGTAAACCACGACGAATTCAGGCCGCGGCAGGCCGTATTCCTTCTCGATCCAGTTGTAGACGGGAATGTTGAACCCGAGGGCGAGGTAGTTCAGCCGGAACGAGAACCAGCAGGGGTTCTCCCACAGCTTGACGCCGACCAGCTCGTCCACAGCGCCTGTGGCGCTTTCGGTCATGCCGCCGCCCATCACCAAATCACTAAATCCACGCGTGGCGGAGCCCGCCTCCCGATGATCGTTCACGAAATTTCCTTTCGTGTTTTTGTTCCATATGGAACTTGACGCAACGTTTAGTCGCCGTCAATATCTTTTTATTGTTCCGTATGAAACTAAAAGCGGTCGACAGGACCGAGCCATAAACAACAAGAAGCAGACAAGGTGCCCAATGCGCATTGCCGAAATGAACTGGATGCAGGTCGAGGAACGAGCCGCGAAGGATGACCGCTGCGTTCTGCCGCTCGGAAGCGTCGAACAGCACGCTTATCTGAGCCTGGCGGTGGACATGATCCTCGCCGAGCGCGTTTCCGAAGAGGCCGCCGCTCCTCTCGGCATACCCGTGTTTCCGGTCGTGCCTTACGGCCTCGCGGCCAGCTTTGCCGACTATCCCGGCACCGTGTCGCTTCGGCTTTCAACCTATGTCGCGCTGGTCGAAGACCTGCTCGACAGCCTGTATCGCTCGGGCTTCCGCCGCATCCTCATCGTCAACGGTCACGGCGGCAACACGCCCGTCACGGCGCTCGTTTCGGAATGGCTGAACGCCCATCGGGACGCCAGCGTGAAGTTCCATGACTGGTGGCGCGCACCGAAGGTCTGGGCGAAGGTTCAGGAAACCGACCCGGCCGCATCGCATGCGTCATGGATGGAAAACTTCCCGTGGACCCGCCTTGCGGGCGTCGAGATGCCGCAACCGCAGAAGCCCCGCATCGACTATGCGCGGCTCGCCCGGGTCGATGCCGGACGCAAGCGCGAACTCCTTGGCGACGGCAATTATCACGGTTTCTACCAGCGCCCAGACGAGGAGATGACGGCCATCTGGGAGGTGGCCATCAGCGAGGCCAGAGAGCTTCTGGACGGCGCCTGGGACTGACTGAAGCAAAACCGATAAAGCGAGGGGACAAAAAGCAACATGATCGGTTTCATCATTCAGCGCGTGTGGCAGGCGATGATCGTCATCATCGCCATGTCCGTGCTGGTGTTCTGCGGCGTATTTGCGGTCGGCAATCCGATCGACGTGCTGATATCGCCCGACGCCACGCAGGAAATCCGCGCACAGGTTATCGCGCAATACGGGCTCGATCAGCCGCTATGGCAACAATATTTCACCTTCTTTGGCCGCATGCTGCATGGCGATTTCGGAGAATCCTTCGTCTACAACATGCCCGTGACGGAACTGATCCTGTCGCGCCTGCCCGCCACGCTCGAACTGGTTCTGTTCGCCGTCGTCGGTGCAAGCCTGATCGGCATTCCGCTTGGAATGTATGCGGGCTACAAGCACGACACGCCCGCCGCCAAGATCATCATGGGTCTTTCGATCCTCGGCTTTTCGGTTCCCAGCTTCTGGATCGGCCTGGTTCTGATCATGACCTTTGCCGTGCAGCTAGGCTGGCTGCCTGCCGGTGGACGGGGCGCGACGGCATCGCTTTTCGGCATCGAATGGAGCTTCCTGACGGTGGACGGTTTGCAGCACATGCTGCTGCCGGCGATCAACCTCGCGCTTTTCAAATTCGCCATGATGATCCGTCTGGCCAGAGCCGGAACGCGTGAGATCATGCTCACAGACACGATCAAGTTCGCCCGGGCGGCAGGCATATCGGAAAGAACCGTGCTGGTGCGCCACGTCCTGCGCCTGATCGCCATTCCCCTCGTGACGATCTTCGGCCTTGAGCTCGGCTCCACGATGGCCTTTGCCGTGGTGACCGAAACCATCTTCTCGTGGCCGGGCCTTGGCAAACTGATCATCGACAGCATCACCTCGCTCGACCGTCCGGTGATGGTCGCCTATCTGATGCTTGTCGCCCTGCTGTTCGTGCTGATCAACTTCTTCGTCGACATGGCCTATGCGGTGCTCGACCCCAGACTTCGGAGGGCGCGCGCATGATGTCCCGCAACACGCTGCTCGGCCGCTTTCTGCACGAGTTCACACGCAACAGAACGGCGACAATCGCGGCAATCGTCGTGCTCGTGATCGCCATATTGGCGATTTTCGCTCCGCTGGTAGCGCCCCAGAACCCCTATGATCTGGCAAGTCTGGTTCTGCGCGATGCAAGACGCCCGCCGGGCTATGTCGGCACCACCGGCATGCTGCATCTGCTTGGCACGGACTCTCAGGGTCGCGATCTCCTGTCCGCGATTTTGTATGGGCTGCGCATTTCCCTGCAAATGGGGCTGCTGGCCGGCGCCATCGCCTTCAGCATTGGCGCAGTCGTCGGCACATCCGCCGCCTATCTTGGCGGGCGGTTCGAAGCGATCGTGATGCGCATCATCGATTTGCAGCTATCGTTCCCCGCAATCCTGCTTGCCTTCGTGATCGCGGCCCTGCTTGGCCAGGGTGCATGGCAGCTCATCATGGCGCTGGTGTTCGCGCAATATGCTTACTTTGCCCGCACGGCCCACGGCGCAGCCTCGGCCGAACGCCACAAGGACTATGTGGAGGCTGCACTCTCGACACCGCTCAGCGCGCGGCGCGTGGTCCTGCGCCACATCCTCCCCAACTCGCTTCCGCCGCTGATCGTGGTGGCCACCGTGCAGGTAGCGAGCGCCATCGCGCTCGAAGCCACGCTGTCGTTCCTTGGCGTTGGACTGCCGCCCACCGAGCCGTCGCTCGGCATGCTCATCTCCAACGGTTTCCAGTATCTGCTGTCCGGTCGCTACTGGATCTCGATCTATCCCGGTGTCGCGCTGATCATTCTCATCGTCTCCATTAATCTGGTGGGCGATCAGATCCGCGACCAACTGAATCCGAGGCTGAAACGATGACCGCACCACTGCTTGAAGTCTCCGGCCTGAAAACGCACTTCCCCACGATGGCGGGCACCGCCAAGGCCGTCGACGGTGTTTCATTCGCGCTCCAGCGCGGCGAGGTCCTTGGCCTCGTCGGCGAATCCGGGTCCGGCAAAAGCGTCACCGGCTTCTCCCTGATCGGGCTGGTCGACGAGCCGGGCCGCATCGTCGAGGGTTCGGTGCGCTATGAAGGACGCGATCTGGTCGGCATGTCGACCAAGGGCCTGCGCCGCATCCGCGGCAAGGAGATCGCGATGGTCTTTCAGGACCCGATGATGACGCTCAATCCGGTCCTGAGCATCGCCACACAGATGCGGCTCGCCATCGAAGCCCATGAGAGCGTATCGAAGGCAGCCGCCCGCGCCCGCTCCATCGAAGTGCTCTCCCGCGTCGGCATCCCTTCTCCCGAAACCCGTCTCGACGCCTACCCGCACCAGTTCTCCGGCGGCATGCGCCAGCGCGTCGCCATTGCCATCGCGCTTCTGCACCGGCCCAAGGTCATCATCGCAGACGAGCCGACGACGGCGCTCGATGTGTCCATTCAGGCGCAGATCCTTGCGGAGATGAAAACGCTGGTGACCGAGTTCGGAATGGCGATGATCTGGATCAGCCATGATCTGGCGACGGTCTCTTCCATCGCGGACCGCATCGCCGTCATGTATGCCGGGCGCATTGTCGAATCCGGTCCGGTGGGGGCGGTTCTGCGTGCGCCCAGACACCCCTACACCAGAGGGCTTCTGGATTCGCTTCCATCGCGCACCGAACCCGGCCAGCCCCTGACCCAGATCCCCGGCGCGACACCCTCGCTTCTCAACCTGCCGGAAGGATGCGCCTTCGCTCCCCGCTGTCCGCGAGCGGACGCCCTGTGCGCAACAGTTCCGCCGGAAAGCCAGGAGGCGGACCGCACCTTCCGTTGCCATCATCCCGAAACGCAAAGGAGCGCGGCATGAACGCCTTTCTCACGGTCGAGGATGCCGCCAAGCGATTTTCCCCCGGCATCACCTTCGGCGACAAGGTCGCCACATGGCTTGGCGTGCAGAAGCCGCCGCGCTCGGTTCACGCGGTCGACGGCGTCAATCTGACGATTGCGCGGGGCGAGGTTGTTGGCCTCGTGGGTGAATCCGGCTGTGGCAAATCCACCCTCGGACGCATGATCGCGGGCATCCATGTGCCGACCGAGGGGCGCATCCTGCTCGATGATGCGCCGGTCATGTCCGATGGCGTGCGCCCCCGCAAAATCACCACGCGCGTGCAGATGGTGTTTCAGGATCCCTTCGCCTCGCTCGACCCGCGCATGCGCATCGTCGACACGGTTTCGGAAGGGCCCATCGCCCACGGGCTGACCACACGGGCCAATGCTGCGGATTACACGCGCCGCTCGCTGGAGGCGGTTGGCCTCGACCCGGACTTTGCGACCCGCTACCCGCACCAGTTCTCCGGTGGTCAGCGTCAGCGCATAGCCATTGCCCGCGCGCTTGCCATGCAGCCTGACCTGATCGTCTGCGACGAGCCGGTTGCCTCGCTGGACGTTTCCATTCAGGCGCAGATCATCAATCTTCTGATGAAGCTGCGCAAAGAGCTCAATCTGACGCTTCTCTTCATCTCGCACGACCTTTCGGTGGTGCGTCATCTCTGCGACCGCGTGGCGATCATGTATCTCGGCCGCATCGTGGAGGAAGGTGCGACCGACGAAGTCTATGCAACGCCGCAACACCCCTATACGCAGGCTCTGCTCGACAGCGTGCCCAAGCTGGAAATCGATGACGACATCGATGTCGTCTTCAAGCCTATCGAAGGCGAGCTTCCCTCACCGCAGAACCCGCCGCCCGGCTGTCATTTCCACGCGCGGTGCCCGGTAGCACTGGAAAAATGCAAAAGCGTTCGCCCCGCGCTCGTTACAACCGGCATTGGCCGACGGGCCGCCTGCCATCTCGTGCCGGCGCTCGAAACCGCCTGCTGATCGTTTTCATCATTCAATCGGAGAACAACATGGAACCCTGGGAATGGAGCGAGGAAATCTGGCGCTCGAAGGTGAACAAGGTCCGCGCAGGCCGTTCTCTAAAACCCCAAAGCTGGAAGAATGGCGCGCGCTGCGCCGTCGCCTTTTCCTTCGACAGCGATCACGAGACAAACGAGCTTCGTGACGGCGGCGAATCCATCGGCCGCATGTCGCAGGGACAATATGGCAACCGCGTCGGCGTTCCACGCATCCTTGATGTTCTTGGCAAGAATTCCGTTCCCGCCACATTCTTCGTTCCAGCCGTCTGTGCGCTGCTCTACCCGGACGAACAGCGCCGCGTTGTCGCCGAAGGACATGAAGTCGGCCTCCATGGCTGGATCCACGAACTCAACACGAAGGTTCCCGCCGACAAGGAGCGCGAGCTTCATCTGCGCGCCGCCGACACGCTGGAGAAGATCACGGGCATCCGGCCAGTGGGCATGCGGACGCCTTCCTGGGATTTCTCGGATGTGACGCTGGAGATCGAGCGCGAACTCGGGCTCCTCTACGACAGCTCGCTGATGGCCGATGACGATCCATATGAGATCGTGGAGAATGGTGAGCCGACCGGCATCGTGGAACTCCCCGTGGAGTGGATCCGCGACGATGCGGTTTATTTCAACATGAACCGCTTTCAGGCGCTGCGCCCCTATACGCCGCCCACGGATGTTCTCGACATCTTCAAGCGCGAATTCGACCGCGCCTATGCCGAAGGCGGGCTATTCCTCCTGACGATGCATCCCCATGTCAGTGGCTATCGATCACGGATTTTCATCCTTGAAGAGCTCATCGCCCACATCAAATCGCATGACGATGTGTGGTGCGCGACCCACGCCGACATTGCGCGTTTTGTGGCCGATTAAAAAGCCCAGGTTCCGGCAGCTTACGACGCCGGTGATCCAGCCAGAGTGAGCGGAGCGGTGTCGTACTGCGCCTTGAGTCTGGTCATGTCGCCGGCGTACCAGGCCATGCCATAGGACACCGCCGCGCCATTGGCGTGGATCACGCGTTCGATGTTCATGACCGCAGCGCCGGGGGCGAGCGCGAGCCGGTCTGACAGCGTCTCGTCGACAAGCGCAGAACCGATTTCCACATCGCCCGAACGCCACGGCAGATGGTCGATCAGCCAGTCGCCGGGCGGTGTCGTCTCAAAATCCACGGACCGGGCCTCGGGCAACAGGTCCAGATTGATCAGACGCTCTTCATAGCAATAGATCCGATCCCCGATATGGTGCCGGCAGCGGACGGCGAGCACATTGTCCCGGTCGTCCTGCTGCGTGCGCAGATGCGCGCAATCATCCGCATCTGCCTCGCGCTCCACCTGGTCGATGAACTCATAGAGATAGGGCTGTCCCATCTGCTCGGCAACGCTGGCCGGGTCGAGGATCTGCAGGATAATCGAATGCGCCATGGGACGCCGGACGAAACTGCCGGCGCGCTTGCGCGTCTCGATCAGCCCCTTCTGCGCCAGAAGCATGAGCACCTTGGAAACAGTGATGCGCGAACAGGCGTAGTGCTCGCTCAACTCCTTTTCGGTCGGGATGCGATAGCCGGTGTGCCACTGCCCTGAAAGGATGCGGGTTTCCAGATCCGTCTGGATCTTCTCATGCAGCGTGACGCGTCGTCCCGCGCCATTCTTCGCTCGCTTTGTCGGCGTGTTTTCGAGCTTGCCCATGCCCCAGCCTTAGTTCCCCCTTCCGGCCTTGTCGAGGGTGCGAGAGCGCCCTTTCGCAATAATGCATATGCATATTGCGAAAACCGCGTTTCGAGTCTAACGTCAAACCGGAGACAGGATCAGAGGACGTTGTCGGAAACGGTGAGGGGCGATACCGGCTCGACATTGTTGCTCTAAAGGCAGGCTGCCGAAACGGCGGCCGCCAGGCAGCGACGACGCTCAACTGGATGAACAGGAATTTGCGGCAGACCGAACCGGCTCTGCCGACGATATCTCTTTGCCTGAACATATCGGGCAGCTTGAATGAGGGGAGTGAGTACATGCCTATCGATCTGAAGAAAGCACTCGGCGCGACGGCGCTGGCCACCGCCATTCTGGCAGGATCCGGCAGCGCCATGGCGGCCGATCTGCGCGTCAACATCGCAGCCGATCCGTCCATGATCGACCCGATCACCTATTCGGAGCTGATCGCCGGTCAGGTGATCTCGAACATGTATGAAAGCTTCACCGCCATCGATGCGGACGGACAGGTGATCCCCGCGCTGGCGGAAAGCTGGGAACCGCTGGAAGGCAATCTCGGCTTCCGCTTCAAGCTGCGTGAAGGCGTGAAATTCCACTCCGGCCGTGAGTTCACGGCGGAAGATGTGAAGTTCTCCTTTGAAGAGCTTCTGCGCCCCGGCAACAAGGCGGGCCTCAACGCGCCCTATCTGGATGTCGTGGTCGGCGCAGACGCCATGAAGGATGGAAGCGCCGACACGCTTTCCGGCGTCACCGTGGTGGACGATTACACGGTTGAAGTGGCCTTCACGCGACCCGACGTGCTGTTTCCGATCTATCCGATCTACCTGTTCGACAGCGGCATTGTCGAAGAGGCAGGCCCTGAATGGTACAACAAGGTCTCCGCAGGAACGGGCGCATTCAAGTTCGAAAACTGGAGCCGCGGCCAGAAGGTCGAGCTGGCGGCCCATGCCGATTACTGGGGTGGCGCGCCTGCCATCGATGGCGTCGAATTCGTGGTGATCCCCTCGCCGGAAACAGCCATGGCCATGTTCGAGACCGGCGATCTGGACGTGATGGTCGTGGACGGGCCGAGCATGCGCCGCGTGCTGGGCAACCCCGAACTGAAGGAGCGCGCCATCACGGCGGCGCGCGCGCAGGTTCGCTACCTCGCCATGAATTCCGATCTCTATGAGCCCTTCAAGGACAAGCGGGTGCGCGAGGCCGTCTGCCGCTCGCTCGATCAGGACGCGATGATCGCCGGCCTTTACAGCGGGGCAGCCAAGCCGCTCTACGGCCAGGTGACGGAAGGTGTCGCCGGCTACAATCCGGACCTGCCCAAGATCGAATACGACCCGGAAAAGGCCAAGGCGCTTCTCGCCGAGGCCGGCTATCCGAATGGCGAGGGCCTGCCGCCGGTCAAGCTGAGCACGACCGAGCCCAACAAGAACCAGCACCTCTATTTCGCAAGCCAGCTCCAAGAAGTTTTGAACATGCCGGTGGATGTCGAGCTGGTGGAGCGCGGCACGCATCTGAAGTCGATCAATTCCGGGCAGACGCCCTTCTTCGCATGGGGCTGGAGCGCGGGTTATCCTGTCATATGTGGAACGACCCGCTTGGCAAGGGCTTTTTCAGAC
>NZ_JAMQML010000027.1:0-22889 GCF_030068685.1 Nitratireductor sp. GZWM139
GCGAATTAGCGTAATCGCTGTCCGGTAATTCTGAAATCCGCAGCAAGCTTCTCTTCTGCATGGCGCAGGCGCGCTTCAGCGGCTTCAAGCTCAGCCGCGAGGGCGGCAATCAGGGCCGCTGCACTGGGGGCGTAAGATGCACGGTCGAAAAGTTCGATCGCATCGTCGCTGCAAACCGGTCGATCCTCGTCGACCCAGAGCGACATCATGCCATCATCATGAAGCTGGGGGTTGCGATACTCAGTGGCTTCATTCGCCAGTTCAAAGGAAATAAAGTCTTTCATAGCCCAAGGCCTCCTCGTTAGGTTGCGGGTCAGGCCTTCGTCGGTGTTCCAGCACCTTCGGAGGCCGTTTTCGAAGATGTGTTCCCCGAAAGCAAGAGCATCCTGGCACATAAGAGATTGCCGCGGAGCCCCTAAAATGATCGTCGATCGTTTTTCTTGCGATCGGATGGTTAACCGCGGGTCTTCTGAAGAAAGACTACGACTTCATCTTGAAACGCATTCTGTCGCGTAGCCCAGAGTTTCACTGGGCCATCAGGAAGCATCGGCCTGGGGTGCCCGCTGCCCGTCTCCGCCCATCGAACGCCGTTTGAGCATGTAACGCTTTTCGTGCATTCAGAATCGCTTGCTCGCACATTTGAATCGGATAGGGAGAACCTAGAATCGGAATACCGCAAATTATTTCAAATCATTCTGATTTGGATTGACGTCTTGGCACGTTCTTTTGATTTGTCATGGCGTTGAAAGCCCGATGAACAGACGCTCACGGCAGATGCCTGAGACTTGTCCTTGGCTCAGCTGCAACGGGGTGCCGACACATATGGGCACGATCGTGACTACGCTTTCAGCTACCGCAATCCCGTATTCTCAAACCAGACCATGGTCGAGTTTCGGGCCAAGCTAGCAGAAAAAGCTACAGATAAGCGATTCACCAGCAAACGCCGTTTCAGGGAGTAACGGGGGGGAGAACCGAACATTTGGGATTGGCGATCACTTGAAGATGCCATCAATCCGGTATCGAAACCGAGCGCCTGCGTGGAAGGCAGACTGCCTGCCCGATCAGCTATCGGCATCTGCTTCATCAGCATCGAGATCATCATCCTTTGAAAGATGTCGTTTCAGTTGGAAAGACCACCCCGACTGATATTTGTCGACGAGGGCATCCCATACGATCTCCGTCTCCCTCTCATCGAACCCCTGGAGAACCAGCTCCGCGACAATGTGATGCTGAAGCTCTTCAAGCCTCTCTCTCCGCTCCTCGGACAGGTTCTTCGTGATGGCAAAGTGGAGCAGGGTCCTGGCTATGTCGTCTCGAGACGGCTTCCGTCGGCTCTTGCTGGCAGCCCGCAGCGCCCGTTGCCGATCACGCTGCCTCGCCAGGCGCTCTTTTCTGGACTGTACCATCTTCCCCTCCACCTGCCTTCCTCAACTCTCTAGCAAACGGCGTTTGAAAACGTAACGCCTTTCCGCAAATCAGAATCGTTGGTGTCGAGTTTTGAATCGCCTTGCAGGAAATTTGAATCGGACGACCGCAAATCATCTCGATTTAAGTCAGGTTGATCTGAGATGCTGAGTGCGCACATCCGCTGCACTTGCCGTAGCGTTTACGCCCCCCCTGNGCAAATCATCTCGATTTAAGTCAGGTTGATCTGAGATGCTGAGTGCGCACATCCGCTGCACTTGCCGTAGCGTTTACGCCCCCCCTGACGACAGGCCCATCATCGCAACTGCTCGTCATCCGGGTGGAGCTGCCCCCGTTCAGATCCCCACGATCATGTAAGGATTGAAAGCTGCGTTCTCGTTGTCGTAGCCACGTGGATTGCATAGCACGCGCGTTGCTCCGACCCTGTAGTCACAGCTGTCGTGGGTGTGTCCATGAACCCAGAGCGCTGGTCGCCCCTGATCGATAACGGCACCCAGATCTGATGCGAAGGCACCGTTCAGCAAGTCGCCCTTGAACCTGGGGTGGACCGACGCGGGATACGGCAGGTGATGTGTAACGACAACCGCCTGTGTCTGGTCGGCTTTCATCGAACGCTCGATGAACAGACGCGACTCCACGTGCATCCGATACGCGCTCTCCGGAAGAAACCGCTGCCAGGGGTTTTTCTGCAGGGCGATCTTTCGGTGGTCAGTCATCCGCTCTCGCGCATGCCTCATCGCAAGAGATTGATGGCCCGCAATCCGGTAATCGGTCCATAGGGTCGCACCAATGAACCGGACACCGTTGATCGCGACAATATCGTTCTCAAGAAAGTGGACATTCTCAACACCTCGGCACGCCGCTCTTCCGTCCTCGAGATTCTCCCTGATCCCGCCATTGTAGAACTCATGGTTTCCCGCGACATAGATGCAGGGCATGGCAGGCGCGATCTGGTCCGCCAGCCATTGTACGCCATTGGCGACACCACAGCACAAATCACCCGCCACAATGCAGGCATCTGCGTCAGGGATCTTCAGCGGTTTCGACAAATTTGCATACTCCAGATGCAGGTCGGAAAGAATCCAGAGCTTCAATGTGTAGTCTCCCGGGTTTTCAGGGACGAGTAGCCTGAGCCACGTTTTAATCGAGTTTCGAAGCGGTGGATTGCTCGCGCGCAAACCTCGTCAAGTCAAGCGATGAATAGAAAAACCATTTAATATCAATTGATTGCGGAAGTTCGGAACATCCGAACCACCTCATTCCCGAGGCAAATGTTCAAATTACTTATTTTCCTCGGAGATAAATAAGTTCCGCTTTTGGGCTGCTGTTTTCAGCCTCGGCGAGATCGACGAGTTGGCGGTGAGACTGACGTTATCTGCACTACCCGATCCGGCCCTGCTCGCTGCAGTCTGCACGACGTCCATGTAGAGGCACGGACTTTCATTGGAGACATTGACGGCATTCGACAGACAACGAAAAGACTGCTCTTCTCGGTCCCAACGAACGCACTGGCCCGATCGAGAGGACACGAACGAAGGAGGCACAATGGCAACGTCGAGTTCATGCGGGGCAAGCAGCACGACAAGGGAATGCAAACAGGTGACAAAGAGCCGATCATGACTGAACCAATTGCGGATGCATCCATCTACCTTTGGGGGCGAGAAGTCGCGACCGTTTCCTGGTCGGCAGACGATGGGTTTGCTCTCTTTCGGTACACTCCTGAATTTGCCGACACCGGCATTGAGTTGTCGCCGCTGGTCATGCCTTTGAGCCGGGACCCGTATTCATTTCCCGCACTGCCCCGAACAACCTTTAAAGGGCTGCCAGGAATGCTGGCAGACGCCCTCCCAGACCGGTTTGGCGACCAACTGATCAATGCCTGGCTTGCAGAACAGGCGCGCACACCCGAAAGCTTCAACCCGGTTGAGCGGCTTTGCTATCTCGGGGCCCAGGGCATGGGAGCTCTCGAATTCAGGCCAGCACTGGCAGTTTGCGACCGAAAGGCCCGCAGCGTCGAGGTGGTTGCGCTCGTTCGTATGGTCAATCAGCTACTAAACGAAAAAACGGGGTCTGAGAGCGTCAATTCAATGGTGCGCGCAGCCAAGCATGACCCTGACGCATTTGACGACATTCTTCGGATTGGCACCTCGGCGGGCGGAGCCCGCGCGAAGGCAATCCTCGCCTGGAATTCGAAGACCGGAGAGTTTCGTCATGGCCAGACTGACGCCGGGGACGGCTTTGAACACTGGTTGATGAAATTCGACGGCATCGACAACAACAGGGACAAGGAGGAACCGGATCCGCAGGGCTTTGGTCAGATCGAGTACGGCTACCATCTGATGGCGACGGCTGCCGGCATCGACATGATGCCATGCCGGTTGCACCATGAGGGTGGGCGCAGTCATTTCATGACGAGGCGGTTTGACCGAGCCATCGACGAGAGCGGGTCGACACACAAGCTCCACATGCAATCGCTTTGCGGCCTGCAGCATTTCGATTTCAACGACCCGATCAGCCATTCATACGAGCAGGCAATCATGACCATTCGCAATCTTGGTCTTGGCACTCGGGCACGGGAGCAGCAGTTTCTTCGGGCAGCCTTCAACATCATCGCCAGAAATCAGGACGATCACGTCAAGAACATCGCTTTTCTGATGGACCAATCCGGTGCGTGGGCACTGTCGCCAGCATTTGACGTGACCTATTCCTGCAATCCACGCGGTGAATGGACCGGCCAGCATCAGATGAGCCTGAATGGCAAACGGGATGGCTTCGAGCTTGCCGACCTCTTCTCCTTCGCTGAAAACGCATCAATCAAGCCTGCCAGAGCGAGAGCGTTGGTTTCCAGCGTCAGAGACGTCATTGCGAACTGGCTCCACTATGCGGATGAGGCAGGGGTTGACGGGGAGACGGCACACAGGATTGGCAGCGCTCACCGTTTGGTTCCGTGAACACTCCCGTGCATCAGAACCGGAGAACCGCCTGACAGGCTTATGCCGCTGATGGATCCCCAAGTGCCGTGGGACACGTGATGACACCTGTCGCGCGGTGGCAACTAGATATGCTGCTCCGACAACTCAATTCAAATTGAAACAGGTCGAGACGATTTGTGGTCATTCGATTCCTGTTACTTGTGAAGCGATTCAAACTTCGACATTTGCGATTCTGATTTATGGAAAGGCGCCACCACGTCAAACGCCGTTTGCCACCTGGATGAAACTCACTGGCGGCGATAGAAAAGAGGTGACCAGACCAGAGAAGAACAACTCACCAGACAGCGTGATAGACGACGGGTCCTGCAGGCTGCGTTCGAAACAGACGGAGTTGCGAGGTAATGACAGAACCAAGGTAGCTTACCCCTGCTTCGCTCCACCTTCGGCGCCTAAAAACACGGAAGCAGCGGTCGAAAATTCAGAGACAGGCTCCTCCTATCCTGCCTAAACCTGCGGTCGGATGATCAATGTACCGATAGCCTTCAGAGATCAAAATCACTGCTGCCTGCATCACTCATAGCTGCCTCCTTCCGCTCTTCCTCAACGACCGCCATGCGCGCGGGGACAGAAACCGCCTGCCGGAAATGAACAACCTTTCCATCGTCGCCGATCTTGATCGCAAGCACCATCACCTCAAAATCCGGACAGTCCTGACGCCCACCAAATAGCTGTGGCAGAGAATAAGTTGACGCAAAGGCGGGAATCGTTGGCTGTCCATTTCCATCAACCCATGTCGCTCTGGCGTCAGCTGGTCGCATATTGCCTGCCTCCCGCGCCTTTATACTCGACAGAAACTGCGTCGAGGAACTCCTCGCGATCGCATTTAGGCTGCGCTTGCACGCCGCCGCAGCGCTATCAACGGGCCTCACACGTGCCCCCGGCACCACAGCAGGCTCGGCCCAGATAGAGACAGCACCGGTGCTTTCCAGTTCCTGCAACATCTCCGCATTAATCTGACTGTATGTCTGCAAGAGCTGTTCACGCAGTTGCCCCCACGCCGGACCTTTGCCGGGCCCGAAAAGTCTCGTACGCACGATGGCCGTGACGGTATCAGAAAGAGCAGGCGGCTCGTGGTAGAGGGCGACCATCTCCTGCCGTTCGGCAGATTCCAGCAAGATCCCGTTATGGTAGGAATCCCAGTCATTAATCGGCTGCTCATTCTGCAGAGCATCCTGCCTGGCCGCAGTCCGCGCGAAGAGCCGCCGCTCTGCACCAATCTGCTCTGCGATCTCGTCGACCGACGCCTCAAAGCCGGCACCAAGAGACACACCAAGAACCGCAAACTCCCCCATCAGCTCAGCCACGATGGCGCTATCGGCCATCGCATCAGGGGTTTCATCGACAACTGATGGCACTTCAAATGTATGCCGCAAGCGGACCGATCGCGGATTGATGATCGTCTGCGCCTCCCCGGCATCGAAAAGCAACATTTCGACCGGCTGATAGCGCAGCGTCATGCCCATTGAGAATGTGCGGGCAGAAGAAAGATCCACATCCGTTATCCGAAGGGCCAGCAACCCGTCGAACACCGGAAAACTCTTGCTACTTTGCTGAAAAGCCTGCGCCTCTTCAGGGGGCATGGCTATGAACATACCCTGATCAGAGATGACGCCTTGCGCAGTGTCACCAGACACCAATGAAACGTTCAGCGCACTGTCCGCCTCATGGGCCCTGGCACTGAATTCAATTCCGGGACGAACCAGCCAGCCTTTGCGCTCGAAGTCGCAGGGTTCAAAGCGAATATACGCCTTTAGCCAGTGCACGTTTTCCTCGCCGCTCCGCGCCAAAGCGGCGGCGGCCAGCTGTGATGCGGCCTCTCGTTTGGCAAACGTATCGTTGCGCGCATAAGGGCTGCTTTCCAGCTGCTCTCGAAAAAGTTCTTCCGTGTCCCAGTCAGCAAGTTTCGCACCGACCGAGAGCAGGTCCGACTTCCAGGCAAGACTGACCTCTTCGAATTCGCGAGGCGCGGCCCTTGGGAACCTCGCAGCGCCAATTTCAGGGGCATCCTGCCATCTTGTGTTGCGTGACGTACGGCGCACTACCAGTCGTTCCGGATGCCCGGCGAGCAAGAGCCTTTGTTGTCCACCGTGCAGGGTGAGGAGTTTTTCTGCGGTGACGGCCATTTCCACTGCAGCAAACGGCCACCCGCCATCCTGCTCTTCATGGGCGGGCAGTTCCTCAGAGAGGACATAACCAGCGCTATCTTGCGGAAACACAAGAATGGCCGCCCCGAACTGGTTATTGTGGCCAACTACCGGCAATGGTGTCACCAGCAGATTTTCCAAAGGAAGCTGCAGGGCTTGAGCGACCTCCTCCAGAGCCCGGTCGCTCTGTGGCTTCGCAAAGGCAGCAAGATTGCGGTTCCCCTCTGCCAGCGCTCCACCATATTTGACGCGGAAGGAAAATGTCAGCCCGGTTTCCGCGCCAAACAGACTGTCAGCATCGAGCGCGTCAATGCGCACCGTTTCCGCCCTGCCTGTTATCAGTGCGATTTCTTCCTGCGTATCCAGCCACCATGGCCTGTTAAAATCTGACAGCCTGCGCGTCTCGGGCGTATCGGTGATGTCACGCAGCGCGGCATCGGGATAGCGGTAAATGACTTCTGCGAGATTCTGCTCTGAACGCAGCTCAAGCGGACCGGCAGGCCGCGCATCAAAGACAAATTCCGGCCGTCCATTGCGATCAGAAGAGATCCGGCTTTCGACAACTGCGGGTATGGCGAGCGCAAATCGGGCCCGTCCAAGCCGATTGATCAACGCTTCGGCGGCCGCAGGATCGACTGAAAATCCTTCAGGGCGCAGGGTTGTATGCACCGGAATGCGCGCCCGGTAGCCACTAAACTCACGCGCAGGGCTCTGCTCTCCCGCAAAACAGGTATCCAGTTCTTTTTCACCGAACGGAAAATGCTGCTTTTCAAAATCATACTCGCCAACACGCAAGCCACAAACCAGCATCAGACGCTGTGGTGAAGAGCGGCGATCGCGCGCAATGGCGGCCAGTGCTTTTTCCCGCAGCGCAGATTTGAAGCGCGCAACTTCAAACTGGTTGTAGTCAACGGTCAGATAGCCGTTTTCGACATCCTGTACCTTGCTGATCATCCCCTTGGAGATATAGGCTTCGAGCTTGCTGGTATCTGCAAGGCCGGCTTCTGCCGCTGCCGCGCGCACTTCTGCTGGCGAAAGCGACTGGTGATTCACGAAAATCTGCTCATGCTCGGTTCCAATGGTTGCCGCGGCCACCATGGACACCAGATAGTCCCGCTGCCGCTGAACACTCTCCTTGCCAAGCAGTTCTCGCGCAAGACTTCCTCCAGAGCCGGCGGAAAGAATGATGATCTGCTCATCGATGGCTCCGTCAGAATTAGCAGGCGCGTCCAGCACACCTTGCTGCACAATCGCTTTTTGCGCGGCAGCATCGCCGCTCTGGTTCTGAGCAATCACCACCAGCGCCTGTGACCGCTTGCCGAGCGCGTACACCAGACACATGACATCACCGCCGCAACGATCGCGCTGCGCCATCCACGCGCGCTGCTCGGCCTGAAGCTGCGCTCTGCCGCCTGCATCAAGCCCGTCCAGCGCGGCTGCGTAATGTCTGGCAACGGCGCGGTCGAGTTCTGCCAGGTCCGCGTTGCCGCAAATGGTATGTTCAACTCTGGTTGAGGCTTTTGCGCAGTCAAAGCTGGGCCGGTGTTCGTTTGCCACAGTCCTGCTTCCAGTATGACCGGAAGCAACATTGCGCAGAAGATCCAGCAGATTGCTGCTTACCTCCCCCCTCACCGCAAGACCAGAATCGCGCTCAAACGCAATGATTGCATTGCGGGTACGCCGTCCCATCAGACCATCGGCAGGTCCGGGATCATAACCAAGCCGGGCGAGTAAAGACTGCACCTCGCGCACATCCTGCCTGACAGAAGGGCGCTGCACTATGCGCGCAGATGGCGGCACCTGCCGCGAGCGTTCCGGGGGCGTCTCTTGATGCCTTCGAAGCGCCCTCTCGAGATCGGAGACTGCATTCAGCCCCCTGGAAATGTCATTCAGATCAAGAGCGATTGCCGGCATCGGCACTGCGACGACAAGCGCAAATATCGGTGCAAGAAATATCCTAAGCATGACGGCCCCGCTGCGGAAATACAGATCACATAATGCTGCCCCACAATCGAACAGAGCATCTGACAGTAAGGCGGCTCGCCCCGACACTACCGTCAAGACAAGTCTTGCGATGCCGGCCATCGATTACCAGTCGTCTATTTGGCTGAAGCAAAAAGTGGCAGGGCCGACGCGATGCAACAGCACACACCTGTCAGCCGCAAGCGGCGTTCCCGTAGGAATATGAGGCACTGACGCATCATCAGCCCAACTCAAAAGGCCGACGGATGAATCAAAAGAACCATCAAAATCACGCCGTTGTGCTGGTCGCCCACATATGGCCCTCAAAGAGGCTCCCAACACCAAACACCCTATGGTGCCGAACCGCGAAACTGACGCGGGCGAACCGGCTATCGTGCTGTACAAAGCGCTCGTCCGAGCCCGAAGCTCTGGCGGAGAAACCCGCCACTTCCGCAGCCGCTTGTGGCAACATTCCTGCCAACCGCGTTCGATCCGGCATGCCGACAGGTGAAACTCGCGTAGGGCAGCGAGGCGGAAAGCCCCCCGTCGACCGGGCTTTCAAACGATGCCCTGCCACCCTGTTTCCATCAACCTTCAGTGCGCAGTCGCACGAACCGGCCTGCCCGGACGCGCCGTCTGATCCAGCTCACCATCGCGAACAACAAAGCCTCCACCGACGATCAGATGACGGACACCAGCCGAATGCTGCCGTGGATCCTCGAATGTTGCCCTGTCGATGATGGTTTCGGGATCGAAGACAACGATGTCCGCGTCTGCACCCTCACGGATGCGGCCCTTGTTCTTCATATCGGGCACGGAATCCTCCAGCAGCCTTGCAGGCAGGAGGCTTGAACGACGGATGGCCTCGCTCAGGCTCATGAGCTGACGTTCACGGACGTAACGGCCCAGAACGCGCGCGAACGTGCCAACCGAGCGGGGATGGGATATGGCCTCTTCTGGCAGCGGCCAGACGGGATCAAGAACCTCTTCGCCGTCCACGGTAAACGGCATGGCGTCGCTGGCTATGATGCCGTCGGGGAAGATGACGGCCTTGTCGATCAGCGTCGCATCTTCCTCTATGCCTTCGTCAAGGTAATGGATGATGGACAGTCCCATCGGGTCTGTTTCCTGGATCTCGGTCAGGCGTTCGTCGCTCTCCGGCCGCTCGCCTGTCTTGAGGTAGACGATGCTGTCGTGTTCCAGCCCTACACGCTGAAGTTCGCGTGCGCGCAGGAAGGGCGCGGAAATCACCGTGGACCCGGCACCATAAGGATAGGTTTCCGTCGTCACACGCAGCCCCTGTTCCTGCGCCTTCAGGATCATCCGGGAAACCTCCGGAATGAAACGGGTCGCTGAACTGCTGAGATGGCAGATATGCATTTGAGTACCCGTCGCTGCCGCTGCTGCAAGCACCTCGCCATAGCCCTCGATTGCGTGGCCGGGCTCGTCATGGAACTTGCCACGCACGTGGGTAAAGGTGGGAACATTGTAGCGCGCGGCGAGCTTCGCCGCTTCATAATACTCGACCCGGTTTGTGTTCGGGACATAGCCTGGAAGAAGGCCGATGCCGATGCCCCCCTGTTTGAGCCCATCTTCAATGCGCTCAATCACCTGTTCTGAAACGTCTGAAGTCACCCTCTGGTCGAACTTCTCCCCGAGTATCTCTATTCGCACATCGATCCAGCTGACGGCAAAGCCGTAATTCAGCGGCAGACCATTCTCTGCAACATTGTCGTAGGCCTGCTCCAGCGGCCATGCGCCCCGCTCCAGTTCCAGCGTGGTTGTCACACCATCGAAGGCCTGCATCCATGCGGACGGGATATTGAGGGCATGTGAATGAAGGTCGATAAAGCCGGGCGCGACGACCAGTCCCGTTGCATCGACTTCTTCTGCGCCGTCAAGCGGCTCTTCGGAGACGACCACCACCTTGCCGCCGACAATCCCGACATGCCGCGTTGCGTCCAGTGCCGATTCCGGGTCGATCACGCGGCCGTTGGCAATCACCAGATCATATTCCGGCACGGCTTCCGCCCCCGCAATGTTCAGAGTGATGAGGGAGCAGCTTACGGCTGCCGCAGTGAGAAGAATGCTGTGTCTGGTTTTCATGACGTTTCCCTGTCTTTTGCCCGTCACAGGCTGCGCGTCACTGTGCCTGGCCTGCGGATAACAGGCAGGCCAGAAACGCTGGGACGAATTTTAGAAGCTGATGGAGAGTGTCGCGTCGAGAGTGTGTCGCGCAGCGCCACGGGCAACCTGCCCCCCATAGGCTGCTCCGAGCTTGGCGGCATCGCTCAATGCAAACGAGAAGCCTGCCTCCAGAAGCAATGTGTCTGCCGCAATGGGCGCACCGGCAACGCTGAAGGCATCGCCTCCCGCCAGTGCATGGCGCGCCAGGGCCACTTCATTGTTAAATGCATGCTGCCAGCCGATCGCCCCGTGTAGTGCGCCGCTGAAGACGTCGAGACTGACATCGCGCCCCATCCGCATTCCCAGCGTTGTGAATGTGACATTGCCGGTCTGCGCGAGCGCCTCCAGAGTTGCAGCGCCGCCCTCTTCCGCATAACCGCCAAACGAATGGGAGATGAGAGCAATCCCGGCAAAAGGTGTGACCGTCGCCACAGGCGTCTCCACCCGATAGCCCAGCTCTCCAAAGCCCTGCGCCGTTCCGGCGTCATACCCTGCAGACAGGGCATCGCTGAACCCCGCAAACGCGACCGAGCGGCGCACATCCACTTCATGCCGGGTATAGGCGAACCCGCCGCTGAACGTGAGCGCCTCCCACTGGCGTCCACCATAGATGCCGAGATGGTAGTTATCGCTGCTGCCAGCCGAAGCTCGATCTGCCGAGCGAAGGGATGAACGGCTGTACCCCGCCATGAGCCCCAAATTCCAGCCAGCGACCTCGGCGTCGCCCCCCAGCAACAGCCCACGCGTATCATGCGTGTATTGCGCCGCGTTCCCATCGCTGGAAAAGTTCTGCCAGGAGCCGAAACCCATGCTCCAGAACTCCGGCGCAGATGCGGGCACCCCGATCCCGAATGCACTCCGGACGCGCTCCGAAGCCGCGTCCCGCAAAAAGCTGCTGTCGGCGATGAAGCCGCTTCTGATCGATCCGTATATTTCTCCGGAGATCGCGTCGAATGCACCTGGCGCCTGGGCGTCACTCAGGCCAAGAATGGCGTCAAAAAGCTGATTGCCGCTCCCCAGTCCTTGCGCTCCAATGGCTGCAACACGCTGATTGTGTGTTTTTGCCAGTTCGGAAAAGTCCGTGTCATTGCGCGAAAGAGTGAGCAACACAGCGTCGGGATCGTAGGCAAGCGCGGCATCAAGGAAGGCGAAATTCTCCGTCACCCCACTGAACGCACCGCTCACACCACCCGTTGCGGTCAGGATCGTGTAGGTTGTCGCGGGATCATAGGTGGAACCGTCGTCTGTCCCGTTTTCGGCGCGCACATTCACTGTTCCACCATTGATAAAGGCATGGCCCGAGACCGCCAGTCGATCGCCGCTTCCGGCGTTGTCCACTTCGACTTCAAAGACCGAGCCGTTTTCGAAGGTCGCGTTTCCGGAAACGCTTTGCGTCCCGATGGAGTTACCGGGTTTCAGAACACCACCTGAAGCCACGGTCAGCGCTCCCAGGTCGCCGGATCCGCCAAGCACCCCTCCATTGAGGACTTCAACCGCGCCACCCAAAGCGCCATTGCCGCCCACTCCGACGATCAGCGCACCATCGACAACCCTGGTTGTTCCGTCAAAGCCGGAGCCATCGCCCGTGTAAACAAGCGTTCCCGCCCCCTGTTTCTCAAACCCGCCGGTTCCTGAAATGCTGCTGGCGAGAACGGAGCTGTTGCCGCTTCCGCCGGTGAACAGCGTGTTGGCCTGCAGACTGATGTGCGCACCAGCAACACCGGCAAGTGACCCTATCGTTTCATCGTCATCAAGCCGAAGCACGCCGCCCTGAAGCTCGACCGCGCCCGTATCGGCAAGCGCGTCACCGCCCTTGAGAACAAGCGTTCCCGCCTCAACAATCGTGCCACCGGTATGAGTGTTCGCGCCGTGAAGCGTCAGAGACCCGTTGCCCTGCTTGATCAGGCCACCCGAACCGCCAAGAGCGTAAGCGCTGTGAACCGAGAAGCCATGCGTGTCGATGTAAGCGCCACCCGCGGAGATTGTGACGTCACCCGCCTCAAACCCGGCAAAAAGGTTGTACTGATTGGCAGTAAGCCGCAGAACTCCGCCATCGAAAATGAGGCTTCCTTCCCCGGACGTTTCGCTGACCTGCTCCGTTTCCAGAACGCCTCTCGCCCCCGCCGCGCCAGAAAGCCTCAGCGTACCGGACGCATTGCTGAACATGCCCAGCTCGACCCGGTCGGCAGAGACAAGCGCGCCCTCGGAAATTTCGAGCATCCCCTCACCGGCGCGGCCAACGACAAGGTTCCCGTCAACCTCCCAGTGAGTCCCGGAGCCTGAAACCAAAGCCGTCCCACGACCGGTTGCGTTTGTCCCGAGAAATACAGAGCCGGACTGTACGACGCCGCCATCCTCAATGGTCAGCGCGCCTTTGCCAGTTCGACCGACCTCCAGTCCGTCATCCAGACGCCAATTCGACCCAGCTCCGGAAACCAGCACCTCGCCAACTGCGCTCTGGGCGTATCCGATGCGCGCATCGCGGCTTTCGACAAGTCCACCATTTTCAATGGTGAGCCCACCCTTTCCGAAACGGCCAATCTCCAGCGTTCCGGCGCTGAGCCACGACGACCCGGCACCAGTGACGAGAGCCTTTCCGGTCGTCCCGGAACCCCACCCGATCTGACTGTTGTAGCCGCTGACTACGCCTCCATTGCTGATAATCAGGGACGCATCATCCCCGCCGGACGCAGCCACCACAACGTGCCCAGCCGTATGGGTAATGCTTCCGCCATCGACCGCAAGTACACCTTCATAAACGGTCGTTCCGGATTGATAGCGATTGTGTCCGGTGAGCGTCAGCGTGCCCGAGCCACGCTTGAGCAGACCGCCAACACCTTCGAGACCAACAGACGTCGCAACCGAGTGTTCCTGCGTGTCGATATAGGCATTCGAATAGCCTATTCTGATGTCACCATCGTCAAAGCCCGCAAAGAGGTCCGCCTCATCGCGCGTCAGGCGAAGAATGCCGCCGTCAAAACTGATCGTTCCGCCGCCCGCACCAACACTGACCTGACCGGTTTCAAGCACGCCGCGATCAGCTACCGATCCATGAAGCCAGAGCTGCCCCTCGCCCGAAGCCCTGGCTCCAAGCTGCACGTCGGTCGCAGACGCAAGGCCTCCGTTTTGCAGGATCAGCATTCCCGCACTCTGATCACCAAGGATAAGGCTACCAGGAAGCAGCCACGGGCTCGGTTTGGTTCCCGTGCCATCGCCATCCACGGTTTCCATGGAGCCATCAATGATTTCCTGCGCTCGACCGTGTCCCACCACCGCAACGACACTGAAGGCGACCAGGGCCGTGCTTGCCCACAGCCGCCTCTTTGTGATCGCCTCCGCGCCGCTGGAAACACGACCGCTCGATAGCGTTTTTATTTTCATGGGACGCCCTGACTTTCCGGTATTCGCAAATTACAAATTCGACCGGAAGCTACTAGCAGGCGTTTTATTTAGCTACATGAATTGATTATCACTTTCATGATGACTTATCATTTTCATTTCTGGTTTCAGACGTTCAACCAGCGCGCAGTTTTCCACGGTTTCAGGGGCAGAACGATCAATGCAGCAAAATGGAGATGCACCGGAATGGCGCATGGTCGGAGGCAATGCGATTGCCATCCCCGGTGCACATGGAAGGGTGGAGCGCCTGACATTCGACAATGGTGTCGCCATCTATCGGTCGGAGATCGAAGCCGAAGCAGACTGCCGTTTTACGGTGACAAACCGGTTGCCCCAGCCGTGGATCGGCTTCTCTGTCCAACTCGCCGGCGGCGCAGATTTCAGCACCCCCATCGGGACCACGGGCCCCATGGCCGAGAACACGCTGAGCCTCATGAGGGTTGGGCCCTCCGGCTTCATCCTGGATGTTCGCGCTGGAACGTTGATACGGCATACCGGCGTGGCCATCTCGCTGCGCCTTCTCAAACGCCAGCTAAACGGAAATCAGCCGATGAGGCTTGCCCCCTTCATGGCGCGTGGCAAATCACTGGAGCGCCTTGAGAGCATTCCGCTTCCAGCCGGCGTCAAGACGCTGGCCACAGGCCTCTTCGGCCCCAGCATAGATGGCCCGTTGCGGGCCATGACCATTGAAGGTCTGGGAAAGCAGCTTTTCAGCCAGGCGATGACCGCCTTCTGCGAATATGATCCTGACGGCGAAATGTTCACCGAATGGGAGCTTATGCGCTTCGATGAACTTGTCGCCCATGTGAAAGACAATCTGAACGACGGTGCGGCTGCGCGGAACTTTGCAACGCGCGCAGGTCTCAAGATCGCGCGGGTGGAGCAGATGTTCAAGGTGTTGCGCGGCGTAAGCCTTGCCGCCTTTCTGCGCACCGAAAGACTGCGCACGGCCCGCCGCCTGCTGCTCGATGAAAAGTGCCAGGTCAGCGAAGTGGCCTACCGGTTGGGATACCGGCATGTCGCCAATTTCTCACGCGCCTACCGGGCTCAATTCGGAGAAGCACCGGCAACGACGCTGCACAGACCGAGACGAAAAACACCGCGCGGATAGTCTGGGAAAGCCGTCCGTTTCAAGCGGAGTTGGTATGGCGACAGGAAGCTCAGGCCCCGCCTTGCCGCTCCATCTCGAACGGTGCAATCACCGGCGCCCCGTTCAGTTCGCCAAACTCTGCGTCCACGCCGTAGGTCGCGCGGATGGTTTCCTGAGTTAACGCGTCCTGCCAGGGCCCCTCGGCAATAAGCTGCCCCCTGTGCAGCAGGGCGATCCGGTTGGAGAAGCGCGCCGCCAGCGCCAGATCGTGTATGGCGATCAGAATGCCGACACCCCGCTCGCGCACCTGATCGGCCAGAAACCGCAGGGTGAAAAGCTGGTTGCCGATATCAAGGGCGCTCGTCGGCTCATCGAGCACGATAAGCGGCGTCTGTTGCGAAAGGGCGCGCGCAAGCATGACGCGCTGTCGTTCTCCGCCGCTGAGCGCATCAAGGGAGCGGAACGCAAGGCTGGAAAGATTGAGCTTTTCCAGAACTTCCTCCACCAGCGCAATGTCGCGCGCGCCCGGGCTCATACCCATATAGGGCGTTCGCCCCAGAAGACAGGCATCGAAAACGCTGACCGGAAAACCGTCCGGCGTGCGCTGGGGAACATAAGCCACGAGTCGCGCCCGTCGAGCAGGACCCGGCCGCTTTCGGGACGCATCTGACCGAGCATCGCGCGGACCAGCGTGGATTTGCCGGCGCCATTTGGCCCTACCAGACCGACGATTTCGCCAGGTCCCACCCGTAACGATATGCCGTCGAGAACGGCGTTGTCGTTCAGCACCCGCCGCAGATTGTGCGCTTCAAGAAGGGTCATGCGAAAGCCTCCCGCCGCCGCGACACGATCAGGTGCAGAAAGACCGGAACACCAACGAAGGCAACGACAATGCCCACCGGAAGGACCGTCGGGCTGAAAGCCAGCCGCCCGATCGTGTCGGCGGCCAGAAGAAGCGCTGCGCCGCAGATTGCTGCGAAGAGCAGCAGAAGCCGGTGATCACCGCCGATCATCATGCGTGCCAGATGCGGCCCGGCTAATGACCAACCGGTTGGAAATCCAGGTTTTGTGGAGCGTCGTCTTTGCGACCCTTTCAGCAACAATCGGCTATGTCCTGGCCGGTTACGGACCGTTGTGGCTGGGCAGTGAGAATGCAGTCAGTGCCGCTGGCATGATCGCCACGGTATCAGGCATCATCCTGGGTCTGACCTGCCTCTTCGCACCGCACCGCGCCCGCCTCGGCGCGCCCCGGGACGCCTGATTCTCTTGTTTACGCCGCATGGGACATCACGTCAGCGAGAAAACCTCGGTGACGTGATGTTCTCTGCGCGGGTCATTCGCTCATGCTTGTCAATTTGAGAACGCGCTAGCTTCAACTCGCGGACTTTTCAGGGGAAAATCTCACGCCTGCAGTTCGCGGGCGGCATGAAACGTCCGTGGCGCACCTGAACTTCATGTCCGTCCCAATCGCGACCTGCGGGCCAGTCAGAGCAGTCTCATCAATCGGTCCCGCATTCACCCAAATCCTCGAACGAACCATTCCATAGAAGCAGAATATAACTTGACATTATGGGTCATATTTATATGCATCCAGAAACCTTCCTCTTTTTATCCAGTTTTTGGAGTCCTCAATGTCCTGCTTGAAATTTCCGCTCGGTGGCGTGGTGGCGCTCGCATCCGTTTGCTTATCTGGAAGTGTCCTCGCGGAACCGATCAGCATCATCGATCACGAAAACCGCACCATCACGCTTGAAAAACCTGCGGAACGGATCGCCTCCATCCCCATCCCGATGGCCTCGACAATCATCGCGATGGATGGCGGAACGTCGAAGCTGGCCGGTATGAACCCGACCGCAAAAAGCGCGATCATGCAGGGCATTCTTGGAAAGATCTTTCCTGAAGCTCAGAACATTCCCTCCGACATCACGGCGCCGAACTTCATTCCCAATGTGGAGGAACTCGCTGCGACCAACCCCGATCTGGTGGTTCAGTGGGCCGGTCGCGGGGCCGACTACGTAGACCCCATCACCAATGCCGGTCTGAACGCACTTCTGATCTCCTACGGAACGGAAGAGAAGACCCGCCAGTATCAGTCGATGGTCGCTACGGCGATGGGCAAACCCGAACGCGCCGAGGCCAACACGCGCTGGCGTGAGGAAGTGGCGGCCGAGATGGCCGACAGGGCCAAAGAGATCACCGAAACCGACAAGCCCAGAGTGCTTTATCTTCTGCGTGCGCTCGAGAGCATGAAAGCCTCGGGCGCCAAGGGCAACTACAACACGTTCTACATCGAACTGGCGGGCGGGCTCTCTGCATCGGCCGATCTTGAAGGCAATGGCGTGACCATCAGCCCGGAACAGATTGCCGAATGGAATCCCGACGTGATCCTGCTGAACAGCTTCGAAGCCGATCTCGATCTGGAGCGCATCCATGACGACCCCATCCTTTCATTGACCAATGCAGCGCAGGACGGACGCGTCTACAAGATGCCGCTTGGCGGCTATCGCTGGGATCCGCCGAACCAGGAAAGCCCGCTCACCTGGATGTGGCTTGCCAATCTGCTCCACCCGCAGGTGTTCCAGTACGATCTGCGGGCGGAGATGAAGGATGCGTATCAGAAACTGTACGGCTATGATCTGACCGAACAGGACATCGACGATATCCTGCGGCTGAACACACAGGGCGAGGCGGCGAACTACGCCCAGTTCAGGGCGCAGTAACAATGAGCCTCATGACCCGGGAGGCCGGACGACGCAATGTCGCCGGCCTTCAGGCAGGCGTGTTTGGCGTGATGATCGCCGTGCTCATCGCATCGCTCCTGTTTGCAATCGGCACTGGCCGTTTCTCCGTCGACACACCGCGCATCGCGCAAATCCTGTTTGCTGCGGCGACCAACCCCACCGCGTCCATCGAGCAGATGGATGAGCGCATCGTGCTGCTCGTGCGCCTGCCGCGCGTGCTTCTGGCGGCCCTTTCGGGAGCAGCACTGGCGGTTGGCGGCGCGGCGCTGCAGGGTGTCTTTCGCAATCCGCTTGTATCGCAGCAGGTGCTCGGGATCAGCCAGGGGGCGGCCTTCGGCGGCGCACTGGCCATCCTCTTTGGCTATGCCGGTGTCATTCTGCTCGGCATGTCCTTCGCTCTGGGTCTGGTGGCGCTTGTTCTGGTCGGACTGCTCGCCCGCATCAATGGCCGTACAGAGATCATCACCGTCATTCTATCGGGCATGATCGTTGGCTCACTTTTCGCTGCGCTCGTATCAATCGTCCAGTTCGTCGCCGATCCCAACACATCATTGCCGGCGATCGTCTACTGGTTGATGGGCTCTTTCTCGACCGCGACATGGCCGCGCCTGTGGCTTGCCGTTCCCGGCATGATGCTTGGGCTGCTTCTCATCTGGCTTATGCGTTACCGGCTGAACCTTCTTGCGCTGGAGGAACAGGAAGCGCGCGCTCTTGGCGTAAATCCAGACCGCGAGCGCTGGTATGTCTTCATCGCGATAGCGCTGATGACGGGCACATCCGTCGCTGTTGCAGGCATAATCGGCTGGATCGGCCTGGTGGTCCCGCATGCAGCCCGCATTCTGGTCGGTGAGGATCACCGGGTCATGATCCCTGCCTCTGCCCTTCTCGGGGCGGCCTATCTGACCTTTATCGATACGCTCGCACGCACGCTGACAGCGGCTGAAATTCCGCTTGGCGTCCTTACGGCCCTCATCGGAGCGCCCGTATTTGCGTTCCTGCTGCGGCGTCATTTCAAGGAGGTGAACCGGGCATGATCGGTTTACAGAATGCTACGGTCTCCTTTGGCGACCGGGCTCTTTTCACAAACATCAGCTTCGAAGTGCCCGTGGGGCGCTCCATGGCGGTGCTTGGCCCCAATGGGCGGGGAAAGACCACGCTTTTGCGCGCACTTCTGGGGTTTCAGCCTCTCTCGGGGGGCGCGAGGAAAGCCCCGCGGGTAACCGGCTATGTGCCGCAGCACGGCGCATCGCAGGCAAGGATGACAGGTGCCGAAGTGGTTATAATGGGCCGCGCTGATCGCCTGGGCCTGTTCGGCCAGCCCCAGGCACAGGACCGTGCGGCTGCACTTGAAGCCTTGTCCGAAATCGGCGCGAACCATCTGGCGGATCTGCGTTATGATCGAATGTCGGGCGGGCAGCGCCAGATGGTGCTCATCGCCCGTGCACTGGCGACGGGCTCACCGGCGCTGGTCTTCGACGAACCAACATCAGCGCTGGACCTCGGCAATCAGGCCCGAACGCTGGAACTGCTCGATGGGCTGCGTGAGCGGCGGGACAGGGCGATCCTGTTCACCACGCACGACCCCAATCATGCGCTGGCAGCGGCCGACGACGTTCTCATGATGATGCCTGGCGGCCAGGAAGTACATGGCCCTGTCCGAGAGATGATCGAACCCGCACGGCTTTCTGAACTCTACGGTGTGCCCATGTGCTGGGTCGACGTCGACGCCCCGTCCGGCGCGCAACGCCAGTCCATCGTTCCCGCATTCGCAGGCATCGAGGCCGCCGCATGAGTGTTCTCTACCTGCACTCCACCTACGAGGAACCGGCACAGGCGGTTCTTGATGCAGCTACCCGGGGTGAAGTCTCAATTGTTCGTCAGAATGAGCTTACGCCCGGCATCCTGCTGGCGCACAAGGGGCTGATCACCGGCAACCAGCTTGACCAGAATGCCATGATGACGATGAGGGATGCCCTCACAGCATTCCTTGATGCCGGTGGCCGCTGGTTTTTCAATGGTCACATGGTGCGACCGCTGATCGATGGCCTTTCCCAGTATCGACCGATCTGCCAACCAAAGCGTGCCGACTTCGATCTGACCTCGGTCAACCGGCACCCGCTGTTCGATGGCATCGATCTGGAAAAACTGGAAACCAACAAGGGCGTTGCCGGGTTTTATGGCCGAGGCTGCAACCCGCCACCGCCGGGCGCTGTGGTCATCAACGGGCTTGGTTCCACGCATGTGCCGGTCGACTGGGTCTGGAGCCGGCCGGAAGGTGGCCGCGTCTTTTCCCATTCCGGCAATGACCTGGGCTCGATGGGGCGCGAATGGGGGCTCTCTCCGCAGCTTGCCCGGCGCATAATCGACTGGGCGGGCGGCGGTACGTGCCTTTCAACACCGGTTTTTGCTGCCAAAGCATCGCAGGCGGAGACGAAACTTGCGCCGGCTGAGACCTATAGCGGGATGAAGTCGTCGCGGAGCAGGAAGCGTCGCCTCATAGCGCCCTCATCGGGTACCTATTACCACATCCACAGCCTTGAGAGCCCACGCTACGAAGACACATTTGACGTTGTCTGCGCCCCGGAGATGCTGGCAGATGAGCTGCGGCCGAGTGATGCCCTGTGGGTGCCATGCCGTACACCGGCGCACAAGATGATCGAACAGCGCGATGTGGTGCTACGCCACCTTGAGGCAGGCGGAACGGTTGTTGCACTTGGCGAAAGCCGCTCCGATCTCTGGATGCCCGGCATTGAATTCACGTCAGTTCCAACCAATTGGTGGTGGTGGCTTGAGCCGGGCGCAGATCTCGGCGTGTCCATCATTGCCCCGGACCACGCCTTGCTGGCCGGCATGGGCAGGAAGGATCTGACCTGGCACCTGCATGGCTGGTTCAGGCCGCCTGAAGGCGCGCATGTGCTGGCGACCGACCACGAGGATCACGCGATCCTCTACGAGGATACGGTTACCACACCCGGCCGGATGATTGTTTCGTCGCTGGACCCGTTTTTCCACCATGGCTCACACTTCATGCCTGCCACCACGCGCTTTCTTGATCGCTTTATTCCCAACCTGAAAGACTATCTGAATGCATGACAAGATTACCGTTCTTGAGAACGGAACCGAACTTACCTTCACTTTCGACCAGCTTTTGACCTTTCATGGCGGCGGATTCCCCGGTGGGGTGGTGCATGGTCTGAAAGCCATGCAGGCTGCCTTTCCGCTCCTGTCGGATGGACTTGTCGAACGGCGAGAGATTTCCATCCTGACGGCCTTTTCTGGCCCAGGCGGTCGGGATGCGCTGGAAACCGTGACGCGCGCGCTGACCGATGATCGTCTGACGGTCGATCGTTCCATCGGCGGCAAGGACGTCATTTCAGACCTGCCGGGGCCGTATCTGTTCCGGTTCAGCTATCGGGGACGCACTGCCGAAGCCACGATCAAAGCGGGCCATGTTCGTGAAGAATTCGTGGTGCTCGGCGCGAAGAAAGACAAGTCGCCCGAAGAGGTTACACGCCATGAAGCGCTGAAATCGGAAATGGCGCAACGGCTCCTGCCCCTGCCGGCTGACGAGATCTACAACGTTCGCGTTCTGGCTGATACGCAGGCATAAATCGCCGAGCATCCAATCAGACGCGCGATGGACAATCTGAACTCTTGAAAAGCATTGGACCGAAACGCAGAAAGCGTTTTCGATCCGATGCGCTGACTTCGCCGCGCATTTGGCCTTGCAACACGCTGCAAACCGATGTCCTCAACGGCCTTCTGCGACGGCTCCTTTTATGTCACGGATTTTCGCAAGCCGAGTTCGGTAGCAACCCGCATTCGAGACGGCGCATAACGCGCCTACACGCGAACCTGGCCGGGGGTCACCCCATAGGCCCTTCGGAACGCGGTGGTGAAACTCGAAATGCTGTTGTAGCCGGCCATGTGAGCGGCATGGGATATAGGAATGCCGCCACTTGTGAGCGCCACACGCGCTGCGTCCAGCCTTTCCTGCCTGATGAAATCGAAGACCGTTATCCCGAACTGCGCCTTGAAATGCCGCTGCAGGGTGGAGGCGCTGGACCCCACTTCCCGCGCAATCAGGTCGGTCGTGAGATCCTTGTCCAGATTGGCAACGATGAATTCGCGCACACGCTCGCACTGGCGCAGGCTCATCAGCGCCGGCGCGGGCAGTGCCTTTTCCTTCCTTTCCGCAAGCATCGCCAAAAGCGACTGCCACATCATGTCGTGCGCCTGCGCCCGGAGATAGAGCGAACGCAACTCGCCCTTCAGCGCCGGTGGCGGGCTCATGATCTTCTTCGCCAGTTGAAGGATGTGCTTGCCAGGTTCGAAAGAAAAATGCGCGAGATGCGCGCTGAAGAAGTCCTGAAGAACGGATCTCTGCTCGACGTCCCGCGTGTCAAACAACCGCTTCAACCACGGCAGAGGAGCCGAGATCATCACCTTGTTCAGCGGCATCTCGCTTTCATTGAAGAAGAGGAGCCTGCTGTCCCTGGCCACGTTCAGCATGAAGACGACCGGCGGCTCCGTCTCCCCCGAACCGGCACCGATGTGGAAAAGAGTACCGTCGATCGCAAAGTGCTGCGCGCCCTGCAACAACACCATGAGCATGAATTTCGGCCAGATTTCCAGCTCCTGCGTCTCGGTTGTGCAGTTCGGCACTCCCTCGATTGCACCGACAAAGAGCTCATGTGAGGTGTATTGCATTCGATGCCCCTGATGCCGCAACCTGCTTCCAGCCAATGCATCGCGCCGTTTGCGCCTAAGACATTGCGGTTGCCGCGAAACGCTTCCGGCTCGACTTCGCAGCCCGGCCAAATCTATACATGACAAATCTTCTCAAGATTATGCTGCATCCCGGTGAGAAGCAAGTCCACGCCCGGTGACTACCTGCGGTCAATGAAGTGGTCCCACTTTTTCGGACAGTTCTGCAGCTTTGCTAAGG
>NZ_JAMQML010000018.1:0-28557 GCF_030068685.1 Nitratireductor sp. GZWM139
GGCTGGGCTGGCTCACCCCAACCGAATACGCCACTACCTTCACCCCACGACGGGACCTGGCGCTGCGCTCAATGGCCAGCTCCACGCCAGCCCCCGTCTTCCACCAGGCTCAGCACGGCCAAAATAACCCCCCGGAGTCTACGTCACGCTGGATAAAAGATGGGGGCAACGTCACCGTCCATCCCGCCGCCTAGCCGTCTCTCTCTCATCTGCGGAAAAAGGTACGGATTTTCTAGCCGTGTCAACGAGATTGCCATGTCGTATGCGGCCTTAGCGCGCGGCGGCAGAGGAATTACGCGCCAGCTTTGAGTTTTGTCTTCGAGACGCCAGACGATTCCGATTTCTGGATTTTCGTAGAAAGATTCTTTGCGAGCTTGCGCGACTGACAGACGTCTCTGACCTGTCAACAGTTGCAACATGAGTGCTGTCCGCGCGGCGACATTGTGATGCTGATATAGTCCTGCGATCACGAGGCCGATCTCTTTCTGAGATAGGGCGCGCTCTAGATTCGCATTACCGCTTGATTTTAAACGGTTTTTCCTATTTGCGGCTTTGCCAAGTTCAAGCGAAGGATTGTGTGAGATCGGGTTTCCGACACGATTTCGTTGCCATTTCCAAAACGATTTCAACGCTGCGACAGTCAAATTGGCCTGCCGAATTTTGGCTGAGCCGTCTTTTCGGCCGCGTTCGATAATGTTTTCGCGCACGATTACCATATCTTCGAGCGTGACGCTGGCCAGTGGCTTGCCGTTCATTGGCTCGAAATCGTTGTGAAGTGGCGATTTCTCGATGGCTCCGAGCGACGACTTGTATCCTCTGTGCGTGTCGGCCGCGCGATTTTCTTTGACCCATGCAAGAAAATTGTCTCTCGCTTGATCCCAGGTTTCCGTTTCTCCGGATTTCACATCAGCATGAACGCCAGCCTCGTCTACGTCTTTTCGGCTGACAAATTCGTTGACGAGATGGCTGGGATCTTTGCCAGATTTCTTCAATAATCTCGCTTGCGGCACGAGGCCTCTAAGAGCGGGGATGTCTTCAGCTGTGAACGCTGACAGATCTGCGATCGTGGCTTTCCAGTCTCTCGACATAATGCACCACGACGCGCGGCCGCTCTTGTAGACGCGAATGGCGAGTCCAGAGCACGCCGTATCGAAGAATTGTGTCTCTTTATTTCTCGATGCTGCATTGCGCGCTTTTCGAATTGTATTGCCGTCGAAGTGCTCTCTCATCGCTCGTCTGCAGCTCTCTGAAATTCCGCCAAAATTGGTCACATAACTGTGTGGCCTTGGCCGCTGATTGCGTCAAGTATGTGGCCTTAGTCGCTGACAGAATGTGGCCTTGGATTTCGTTCTAAGGCCACACCAAGGCCACAGCCAAAAAAGTTTAAAAGCTCAATAGAATAAGGCACTTTCTAACGAAACTCATATTAAGATATTGAAATTTATGCAAAATTTGTTGACAAGGCTAGCGTTTGCTATGTGTCCAAAATACAACACCCGCTGACTCTTAATCAGCGGGTCACAGGTTCGAGCCCTGTATCACCCACCATATTTTCCTTCGAAGTTGAAAAAGCACCGCTTTTTGGGTCTTCGCCGCACGTTTGTGGCCAAGCTCCGATCACATCCAACTATGGACGTTGCAGCCCCTTTGGCGACATTATAGAGATTGTGGAACCAATCCTTGATCGAGCCCGGCAGGCGTGAGCAGAGACGACGACACAGACATGCAGACAGTGCGCCGCGCGGAGATGCTGGCGGTGCTCAGACGGCGCGGTATTGCCGCCGAAGCGGTTCTGGACGCCATGGCGCAGGTGCCGCGCGAACGCTTCGTTCCCGATCATCTCGCCGAACTCGCCTATGAAGACGGGGCTCTGCCCATTGGCGACGGGCAGACCATTTCCCAACCCTATATCGTTGCCCTGATGACGGAAGCGGCGGAGCTCGGGCCTGAAAGCCGGGTTCTCGAAGTGGGCACGGGGTCTGGCTACTCCACCGCAATCCTCTCTCTGCTCGCCGGCCACGTCTTTTCGATCGAGCGACATGACACGCTTGCCACAGCCGCCCGCGAGCGGCTGGAGACGGGCGGTTATCTTGACAATGTCACGCTTTCCGTGGGCGATGGAACGCTCGGGCTTCCCGAGAAAGCGCCGTTTGATGCGATCATCATCGCTGCGGCCGGGCCACGTGTGCCGGAGGCGCTGCGCGCGCAGCTTGCCATGGGCGGGCGGCTGATCATGCCCGTCGGCTCCGCCTCCGGTCCCCAGAAGCTGACATGCGTTACGCGGGACGGGGAGGAGAACTTCCGCACCGAGGATCTCGCGCCGGTGTCCTTCGTGCCGCTCATCGGCGCACAGGGCTGGCAGCGCTGAGGCGGCCTCACGCGCGGGTGTTCGTGCGCTTTCGATAAAATTGAAACGGTGTGGAACCTTTGCGGGGCGTGTGTGTTCTTGCTCCAGGCGCGCGCCCCACCATCCCCCCGACCCGAACCATGCGCGCCGATTGCCGGCCAGTTTTCTGGCCGGCTTTCTTTTTGCTCTGTCGACTACCTGGCGTCCTGACCCTAGTAGTCCTTCTCGAAGAAGATGCCGACGCTTGAATCGCCATCGGAGCCGAGCGAACCACGCGCTTTCAGGTCTTCGGTGATGTCCAGATTGACCGTACCGCGCGTCGTGCCCTTCGCACCGGCCTCCACGCCCAGATAGATGTTGTCCTGGATGTAGCGCCCGGCGCGCACAGCCGCGTTGCCTTCGCTGTCGGTGATCACATCCAGATCATCAAGCCCGGTGGCGTTGCGCAGCGAGCCGAGAAGCGACGTGTTGGCGCCGCCGGCAAGCTCTGCCGCCGCTGCGGCCAGCTGTGCGATCTGCACGGCGGAAAGCTCGTTCACGCCGCGATTGAAGATCAGCCGGGCGAGCACTTCGTCTTCCGGCAGCTCCGGCTGCGAGGAGAACGAGATGTTGAGATCGGAAACACGGCCACGAACATTGATGAAGACGATGATGTCATTGCCGCGCGAGCGGGCGACGAAGTTGAGCTGCGGGTCGAGATCGCCAACCAGCGTGACTTCGCCTTCATCGAAGGTGATACGCTGGCCGATGATGGAGAGACGGCCGCGAATGAGCTTGAAGCCGCCGACCGGCTGGATGTTGGTGACCGGGCCGGTGAGGCGGACCGAACCGCCAAGCTCGGCGTCGAGGCCGCGGCCGCGCACGAAGATACGGGCAGGGGCCGTGACATTGACGTTCAGCCGCATGACGCTCGGTCGCGCGGTTGGCATCGGCGTGCCGTCGTCGGCGCGGGCGCGTTCAAGCGTGAGCGCCACCGCGCGGGGCGGATCGACATGGCGCACATTGATGGCCGCAGCGCCGCCGCCCAGATTTTCCGGGACGATGATTTCGGCGCGCTCGATATTGACCTCGCCGGCCAGAAGCGGATCACGGGTGAGGGCGCCTGTCAGCGACAGTGCGCCATCCACCGTGGCGGTCACCATCTCGCCATCCGTGTGGCGGGCATTGTCGAGGCTGATCCGCAGATCGGCGGGGAAGCCGGCCTGGGCATTGGTCGAGACCGATCCCGAGATGGAAACCCGGCCGCCGGCGGCAAGTGCTGCCGAACCTTCGGTGATCGACACGCGGTCGCCTGTCAGCGTGGCGGCAAGCCGCACATCATTGACGCGCAGATTGGTGAGCGGATCGACGGCTGCGGCATTGGCGGTGGAGATCGTGCCGTTGATCACTGGATTGGAGAGAGCGCCCGAAACCCGCACATCTGCCGTCGCCGTACCGGAAAGCTGCGTCCCGCGTGTGGCAAGCATGCGGTTGGCGATGGACAGCGGTGCGGTGCCCGACACATTGATGCCGAGGCCCGAGCCCGAAAGGGGCACGCTGCCGCTGGCCTGAATGGCGAGGCCATTGGGATCATTGGCGGTGAGGCTTGCAAGCTGCACCGTGTTGCGGGCGAAGCTGCCATTGGCGGCAAGTTGAAGCGGGCCGAGGCCGGCGCTTGCCAGCGGCGCTGCATTCAGGCCGGAGGCGCGGACATCGAAGCGCGCTTCAGGCGCATTGAGCCTGCCGGTCACGCGGGCATTGCCCGTCACCTGGCCGGCCAGGTTCTGTCCCTTCACCACGCGGTTGAGCGCGGCCAGCGGGAAGGCGTTCAAGGCCACATCCATGGCAAGCTGGCTGTCATCGAAGGGCACGACGCCCCTGGCGGAAGCGTTGAGACCTTCGGGACTGGTGATGCTGGTGTTCACATTGAGGCGGTTGCCGTCCGTCGTGCCGGAGGCGTCCACGGTCAGCATGCTCAGGCCGGCCTGCTGAAGCATGGAGGAGGTGATGCTGCGGCCAGCAACATCGAATGTGACCATCGGCTTCGCGCGTGTGCCCTTGATGTCGGCTTTGCCGTTCAGCGTACCGCCGAGACCGAGATCCGGCTGGATCGTGTTCGCGATGGAGAGCGGTACATTGGCGAGATCGACGGCCAGGTCGAGGCTATTGGCAACCTTGCCGCTGGCCCTGATGCGACCGCCCGCAACGTCTATTTCCAGCGGGTCGAGCGTGTAGCTTGAGCCCTGAACCAGCAGGGAGGTGGCGTTGACGAGACGCGCGCTAATAGCTCCCTGATTGAGTGTGAGACGGTCGAGGCTCACCCGAAAGCCTTCGCCCTCGGGCGCGAGCGCTCCCTTTGTGGCGAGCTTCGTGCCCTGATCGAGAAGGGCGGAGCCTTCAAACTGCGTGGCGTCGCCTTCCTGCCGTGCACTGGCGTCCAGCCGCGTGATGCCGATGCCACCGGCGGTGATGTCGTCGGCAGAGATCTCGCCCACCGCTGCGGGCACGCCGAACAGATCTTCGATCGTGGCGGCGATCTCCGCGTTCGAGACGCGGGTCTGATCGATCTCCAGATTGCGGATCGTCGCATTGATGTCGGCCGTCTGGCTGTCATTCACCGGTGAGAGCGAAATTTCGGCGTTCACGCTGCCGCTCGCCTCGCGCAGCAGCAGTGCTGCGGCGGTGGAGATGTCAGCGGCGTCAATGTTCAGCCGGCCGTCGATCAGGTTCTTCTGAACATCCTGAATGACATTGCCCGTTGCGCTTGCGCCGCCGGCGCGGAAGCTCAGTTCCGTCAGCTGGCGCTGCGTGTCGTCAAGGACGATGTGGCTCGCCAGTTCAACGCGTTCGCCGGCGAGGAAGGCCGTGCCGTCCACCTGACCGGTGAGCACCTGCTTCTCCAGCTGCCCGGTGAAGCCAAGCGCGGCTTCGGTCAGTGCGCGGCCCGCGAGGCTGCCGCTCGGGGCGTCGGCCTTGAAGGTCAGGTTGATGCGTCCTTCGGCCCCCTGGGCGCGGCCGGTGGCCGTCAGGCGTCCCGAAGCCTCCTTCGAGAGGAGCGCCATGTCTTCCAGAGCGGCGTCGAAGGTGAAATTGGCCTTGCCGGTGGCGAAATTGCCGTCGGCGTTCAGCGTCAGCTGGTCGTTGGCCAGGCGCAGCTTGCGCGCCGTCAGCCCGTCGGCGCCGCGCGCCACGCCGCCATCAATGCGGGTCGTGCCGGCCAGAAGATTGCCCGCCATCTCGTTTTCGATGCGCAGATCGGTCGCCGTGCCATCGAGGTCGAGATCGAATGCGCCGCTGATCGGGCGCACCGTGCCGCTTGCCTTGAGGTCGACCGCGCCTGCAAGTTCCTGATCGGCAAGGCCGGAGAAGGGCGCGATGTCGTCGGCGCTGAGCAGGATGTCGCCGGTAAAGGCGAACTCATCGATCTGTCCGCGCAGGGCGGTTTCCAGCCCGTTGCCCGAAATGCTGGCATTCTCCAGCATGACCGGATTGCCGGCCCGCCAGTCCCCCTTGACCGCGATATCCAGCGCATCGCCCAGCGCTTTGGCGATCTTGGCCTGCTTTGCGGTGATGCCGGAAAGGCCGCCATCGACGTCAAAGCTGATGCGGCGGTTTTCTGCATTGTTCAGGTTCTGGGCAAGCCCGCCCATGACGAGCTCTGTTCGGCCGGCAGCGAATTCCGAGGTCTGAAGACCGTCAATCGCCAGATTGCCGCGCCAGCGCTCGGAGCCGGCTTCGCCAAAGGTCACATTGAGGTTTGCCGTCTGCAACGAGGTTTCGCCGCCCGAAACGGGCAGGAGGACGCGCTTGCCATTGGGGTCGGCCACGCTGGCGCTCAGCGAAAGAGCGGTCAGGAAGTGGTCGCTGCCGGTTTCGGCTGCTGCCTCGATGCGCATGGAGGCGCTGGAGATCTGAAGGTTCTCAAGCAGAACGCCGCCGCCCGTCTTGGACACGCCGCTCACATTGATATGTGTGCCTGCGCCGAAGAAGTCGCGGAACTGGGCCGGAACCAGCCGGCCGATGGCGCCGGCGAGCCTTGCCGAGAAGCCAAGGCCCTCGTCACGCTCGCGGAGACGCGCCGTGCCGCCAAAGGCGGGCACGCCATCGGCTTCCAGCGCCAGCTTGATGTCCAGATCGCTGAGCGGGCCGTTGCCGGCAATGGTCAGTTTCAGCGGCGGGCGTCCCTGCACGTTAAGCAGGTTGGCGACAACGCCGTCTGCGGGCTCGTCGAGCACGAGGTCGAGGTCGAGAACTTCCGTTTCGTTGGAGAAAGCCGCCTTCAGGGCGAACTGCCCGCCGGGACCATCAAGGCGCTTGACGTCGAAATTCGTGTCCAGCGTTCCGCTGGCAATTCTGAGCGCACCGGTGAGCGACAGTTCGGCGGCGAGGCCGAACACATCGTGGCCGAAGGTTGCCTTCGGGATTTCCAGCTGTTCCAGATTGATCGCCAGCGGCAGTTCGGGAACCTGGAACGAGCGCGATTCAGGGGAGGGCAGGGCCGTTTCATCCGGCAGCGGCCGGCGCGTCACTTCGATGCTCTCTGCGGCGAGCCTCTGCACCTCAAGGCGCTGCCGCAGAATCAGGGTCGAGCGGCTCCAGTTGATCGACGCATTCTGAAGGCGAAGCCAGACGCCTTCGCGGTCGGCGATGGTGATCTCGCCAATGGTCGCCTGCGAGGAGAGCGCCCCGCGAATGCCCGAAATGCGGATCTGCCGGTTCGGTGTTGAGAGCTGGTTTTCAAGCAGCCGCGTCAGGAAAGAGCGCTCCTCTTCGGGCGTGCTTTCGCTCGGCGTGTCCTGCGCCATGGCCGGCAGCAGGAGGAGAAGGAGGCTGAGGGCGGCGAGGAGGCGGATCAAAATGCTTGTCCTATCCCGACATAGAAGGCGACGCTCGGATCGTCGTTGCGCCGGTCAAGCGGCACGGCGACATCCAGGCGCACGGGGCCAAGAGGTGTGAGGTAACGCAGTCCGGCGCCGACGCCGATCCTGACATCCTGATTGAAATCCGGGAACGATTCAGCGCCGACCAGACCGGCATCGACAAAGCCGACAAGGCCGATACTGTCGGTCACGCGGGCGCGCAGCTCGGCCGATGCCTCCATCAGAGAGCGTCCGCCAGCCACGCCATTGGGCGTGTCGACACCGATATTGCGATAGGCATAGCCGCGCACCGAACCGCCGCCGCCTGCGAAGAACAGCTTGTCGGGCGGGGTTTCGGAGATGGGGGCGCCCACGAGTGAACCGAGCTTGGCGCGGCCGGCCGCCACAAAGCGCCCGTCGCTGCCGAAATCGTAATAGGCCCGGCCTTCCAGCATCATGCGTGCCGCCAGATTGCCGTATTCCATCTCGTAGAACGGGTCGAGCGAGGCTTCAGCGAAGAAGCCTTCCGTCGCGTCGGCAGGATTGTCGCGGCTGTCATAGGTGACCGTGCCCGAAAGCCCCACCGTCAGGAAATCGCGTGTGCCGAAATCGTCGTCGAAGCGCGCCCGGTCTACATTCGCAAAGAGGCTGCCCGAAAGCTCTTCGTTGAATTCATGGTGGAAACCGGCCTGCGCGGTCACGTTGGTGCGGGTGTAGCGCTCCAGAACCTCGCGGTCGCCGAAGACGGACGCCTGAAAGTCCGTGTCGGGCGTGTAGACGCCGGGTTTGGTGAACGATGCACCAACCCGATAGGTCAGGTCTTCCGGCTTGAACGTGTTGCCGATGCCCAGCACCTTGCCTTCGAAGCGCAGGCGCTCGGCACGGCCGAACAGATTGCGGTGCATCCAGTAGGCTTCCACGCCGAGACCGTCGAGCGTGGAATAGGTGCCGCCCACACCAAAGCGGCGCGGCAGACGTTCCTGAACGCTGACCGAAAGAGGCAGGGAACCATCCTGCTTGATCTCTTCTGCTTCCTCGATGCGGGCGGAACGGAACACATCAAGCCTTGCAAGGCGCTTTTTGGCGCGTTCCAGATCGTTTGGATTGTACTCGCGGCCGGGAACGATGCCTGTCTGGCGCGCCACGAACTCCGGGTCCATGCGCTCGGTCCCGCTGACCGATACGTCTCCATAGACGGCGCTGCGGCCGGGCTCCATGGTCAGAACCGCATCCACCGTGCTGGTCCTGTGCTCTGCCGTCACCTGCTGGTTGCCGATTTTCGCCTTTGGGTGCCCCTGATAGCGCCAGGCTTCGACCGCCAGGCGTCCGGCTTGGAGGATCGTTCCCGAACGGGCAATTTCGCCGGTGAGGAAGCCTTCCCTGGCCGGGTCTTCGACGCGGTCCCTGCGCCTTTTGGCAGGCGGGGCCTGATTGATGATCTGTGCCTGTCCGAAGCGGAAGACAGGGCCGGGGTCCACCTCGACCCGCACATTGGCCGGATTGGCAATGTTTGCGTCGATGGGGAGTTCGGAGACTTCCCTGCCGTCGATCGTGATCGTGATCGAACCGCCATAGAGCGCTGATCCATAGAGCGTGTTCAGGATGCGGCGGTAATCACCGCGCGCTCTGACGATGAGGCCGGCAGCGCCGGAGGCCGGTCTTTCCCGATCGGTCCATAGAGTTGAAGAACCCTTGAGCGACTTTTCGACATCCTCGAAACCATAGGGAACGACGAAGTCGACCGTGTAATTCCACGGTTCGCCAATGGTCTCGCTTTCCTCGGCGACCTTGTCCTTGCCAAAGAGTTTGATGCCGAACAGCTCGAAAGCGTCGGCGGGAGCGGTCGTGAAGGCGAGCATGAGCGAGAGCGCAAGAGGCCCCTGCAAACGCCGACCCATCGACGACTTGACGTCGATCCTACTCAAACCCGTCTCCCATTCTCGAGCCGAGTGTCGGCCATCGGTCTTGCCGTGACGTTAACGTCTCACGCTCTCACTGTGCAGAATATCGAGGTTAAATCACAAACAACGATCACGGCCAATGCAGCTAGTCGGCTGTCTCGAGAAAATGTGGCTTAAAGCCGGCGTTATTTGAAGTGAAGCCGAATTGAGACCTACGAAATGAGAAGGTGGTTGTCTGTCCGTGGCCAATTCAGGGTTGCCGGGGGCGGTTCAGGCAATCGCAATACGTTTGTTTTCAAGGAGAGGCACGTGTCGAATGGCACAAAAACCACGCAGGCCGGAACCCCGGAACACCCAGGGCGAATCGTTGTCGCCGGAAGAAGCAGAAGCGCTCGGAAGCCCTGCTGCGCTGATGGAGCCAGACATCAGAGAGCCTGATCTGACGCGAGCCATCCCCCGAAACAGAAAGCCCCGGCGCGCCATTCCCGCCAAATCCTCCCCGCCGAAAGCCGCCCCCTTTCACAGTGCTTCCGAGACCTCTGCTTCCGCAGAGCCCGCTTCAAGGAGAGCCCGGCCCGTGAAATCCGCTGCAGCATCACGCTCGGGTTCCCGCAAAAAGGTGACGGCATCACGCAAAGGCTCGGCTTCGCGAAGCAGTTCGGCTTCGAGGGAGGCGGTCTACATTGTGGATGGCGCGCGCACGCCTTTTTTGAAGGCGCGCGGCAAGCCCGGCCCCTTCTCCCCCGATCCATACTGGCTGAAAATTGCAGCGTCACCCCGCGCCATGTCGTGAGGGCCGCAAATCGTGTGATTGTGGGAACCCTGAGCGCATTCGCGGAATTTCCCTTTCGGATGCAAGACGAAAGGAGATGCCGATGCCAGCAAAGTCAAAGGCTCAGCAAAAAGCCGCCGGGGCTGCCTTGTCTGCGAGGCGTGGTGACACGCCGAAATCGGATCTGAAGGGCGCTTCGCTGGAGATGTTCGAGACGATGAGCGAGGCAGAACTCGAAGAACTGGCGGAAACCAGCCACGACGATTTGCCCGAGAAGAAGGACTGAGGCGCGCCAGCGCGCGCCTCATGGCCTCAGGGTCAGCCTGCGGCTGTGGCTGACTTGCCCGCATCGAGACGGCCGGAAATGAAACGCTCCAGCCGCTTTGCAGCCTCCCGCAGCGTTTCCTCATCCTGACACATGGAAATGCGGATATGGCCTTTTGCGGCGTCACCGAAGCTGGCGCCCGGCAGAACCGCCACATCTTCCGCGTTCAGGAAGTCCCAGGCGAACTTTTCGCAATCCTGCTCGATGGCCCGAATGTCGAGCATGACATACATGCCGCCTTCCGAACCGCGAACGACGACACCATTCATGCCGCGCACGGCATCGAGAAACGCCTCGCGCCGTTTCGTGTAGAGTTCGGCGATCTCAACCACACCGAAACCGTTCTCGGCGGCGGCGGTGGCCGCATGCGAGGTGAAGTCGGGCAGGCCATAAGTGGCGACGAGGTTGAGATTGGTCATCACCGCAATCATGTCGGCGGGGCCGGTCAGCCAGCCGACGCGCCAGCCGGTCATGCCGTGGCTCTTCGACAGCGAATTGATGACCAGCGTGCGCTCCTTCATGCCGGGCAGGGCGCGCGGCGAGACATGCTCCTTGTCGGACCGGATGGTCCAGTAGACCTCGTCGGACAGAAGCCAGATATCACGCTCGCGGCAGATTTCGGCAATGCGCTCAATCGTGGCGCGCGAATAGACCGCGCCCGTCGGATTGTTCGGCGAGTTGATGAGAATGGCGCGCGTGTCGGCCTCAAGCGCGGCCTCGATTTCCTCAAGGCTCGGCTCGAAATTGTTTTCCGCATGCGTCTCGATCTCGGTGAAACGGCCGCCTGCGGCCCGCACCGTGCCGGGATAGGTCGCGTAATAGGGCGACACGATCACCGCATGCGCGCCCGGATCGAGCACTGCCTGAAACGCTGCGTAAAGCGCACCCTGACCACCAATGGTGACCATGATCTCGTCGGCGCTGGTCTCGATACCGGTGCATTCTTCGGAGAGCTTGGCGAGTGCGGCGCGCAGTCGGGGCTGGCCCGGAAGTTGCGTATAATGGTGGTGACCACCGCGCACGGCTTTGACGCAGGCCTCGACCGTTTCGGCCGGCGTGTCGAAATCATGGTCTCCGACCGAGAGCATGATGACCTTGTCGCCGGCCTGTTTGCGGGCCATGGCTGCGAAATGGATTTCCCAACCGTTTTTGCCGGAAGGAACGATGCCGGAAATGCGTGATGAAGGCTTTGGCATGGGTGAGGCTCTTGGCATTCGACTTGAAAAAGGAAGGCCCTTCGACTACGAGGACCGCGCACTGGCCGCTCTTTTAACAGAGTGGCAGTCATGAGAACAGCGCAACCAAATAGCGCACCCGGGGGCATGTGTTCCCAGAGCACCGGATCGAAAAGTGGAAACCGGTTTTCCGTTTATCGCGGCGCTCCATCAATGGGCTGGATCGGTTTTTGTACGTCCTGATGGACGCTCGGCGATCCGATCCTGAACGGGTTGCGGTATGGATGTGAGGGGCATCCGTCGGTTCGCACCGCATTTTTGCAGAAGGATGGCGGCATGTTGGCCCCTGAAAAGAAGAACGAACTGTCTGTTTCAGAAATCGTCGACGAGGCGATGCTGTCGCGCCGCTCCGTACGCGCGTTTTTACCCGAGCCGGTCGATGACGACACGATCCGGGATATTCTGCGTGTTGCCGCACGCGCGCCTTCGGGCACGAACATGCAGCCCTGGAAGGTCTATGTCGTTTCTGGCGAGCGCAAGCAGGAACTGTCGGATGCGATCCTCTCTTCGGGCGTCCGCCCCGAGAAGATCGAGTGGGACGAGTACAAATACTACCCCGACAAATTCTTCGAGCCCTATCTGACCCGCCGCCGCGCCGTTGGCTTTGCGCTCTACAGCCTTCTGGGCATCGGGCGGCGCGAAGTGGACCGTATGCGCGCCCAGCACGACCGCAACTTTACCTTTTTCGACGCGCCGGTCGGGCTGATCTTCACCATCGATCGCCGCCTCAACAAGGGCTCGTGGATCGATCTTGGCATGTTCGTGCAGTCGGTGATGATCGCCGCGCGCGGTCGTGACCTGCACACCTGCCCGCAGGCGGCTTTCGCGCCCTATCACAAGCAGATCCGCCCGATCCTCGACATTCCGGATGAGGAAATCGTGGTCTGCGGCATGGCGCTTGGCTATGAAGACGCTTCTGCACCGGAAAACGGCCTGCGCAGCGAGCGCGAGCCGCTTGAGGAATTCGTTTCCTTCGTGCGCTAGGGGCAGGACCCTGGGGGCAGGACCCTGGATCATGTTTTTCCACCTACGGCCCTTGCTTACGAATTTGTAATTCCCCGGCAAGGTTGCCGTAATGTGGGATCGGTCAATTTCACCTCGTTCCCTGCCGCGCCTCCCAAGCGGCGCCCCTTTACGAGGATGAAGACATGAAAAACAAGATCCTGTTGTCGGCTCTGGCTCTCAGCCTGGTTGCCGGTTCCGCCGCCATCGCCCAGGAAGCTGCGCAGAATGGTCAGGGCAACCCCCAGGCTGCCGGGCAGCAGATGAAGGGCGGCAAGCAGATGCGCGGTTTCGCCCGCTTTGATGCCGATGGCGATGGTGTCATCACCGCTGAAGAGTTCACCAGCATTCAGCTTGATCGCCTCAAGGCAGCCGATGCCGATGGCGACGGCACGCTCTCCGATGCCGAGCTGCAGGATCTCGCAACCCAGCGCATGGCAGAACGCCGCGCCAAGCGCGCCGCACAGCATCTCGATGCGGATGGTGACGGCAAGGTGACCATCGCCGAGATCGAAAGCCAGCACGCCAAGCGTTTTACGCTGATGGACGCCAACAATGACGGTCAGCTCGACCAGCGCGAGATGCGCCGTGGCGGTCGCCAGATGGCGGCGGAGCATGGCAAGCGCGGTGGTGGTGAACGCGGCGAAGGTCGCGGCAAGATGGAGCGCAGGCACGACCACAAGGGTGGTGAGCACAAGGGCGGCGGCAAGGGCGAAATGCGCCGCGGCGCAGCTCCCTCTGACAATGGCTGACAATACGTAAGTAGCTACAAAGGCATCGGTGGGGAAGTGCTGGATCACTTCCCCGGCGGTGGGGCCGGTTCGCTTCGCGTTTCTGCGAACCGGTGAATAGGTCCGGTGTCGCCGCGCCGGACCTATTTGATTGTGTAACCCACATCTTCTGCGGCCCGGCGCAGCGTGTTTGCGAAGGACCGTGCAAAAGAGCGCGAGACGTAGAGTTCGAAGCGTTTTTCGCCCCGGCGCTGGATCTGAACGGCGATCTCATGATGCGCCGTCGCGCATCCCGAATGGACGGGGAAGGCTGCACTTGCGAAATCGAGCGCGAACAGCTTGGCCAGAACCCATTCCGCTTTCGGCCCTTCAATGCCAAGCACCGTTCTCCCATGCGAAAGGTTGGTCACTGTGCCGATCGTGTCCGGCACCGCGCTTTCCAGCTGGCCCGCAACCGTCTCGCGCGGGCCGCTCACCAGAAACCGGCCGGGGCCGATGTTGAAGGCGCACACGCCTTCGCGATTGGCCGCACCATTGCCCGAGCCTGCCGAGAGCCTGAGATTGCAGGCACCCGCCAGCGCTTCGCAAAGCGCCTTCTCCTGGCCCGGCCAGGCTGTCGCCTCGACAATGCCCGCCCTGTCGATTTCAAGGATCGTGACTTCCGCCCCATTGGCGAAATCACCATAGGAGCCGGGGCGAAAATCGCTGCCCAGCGGTGATGCGCGCTCAACCATGCATGCGCTCCCCATCCGGATCGAAGAAATGGTGGCTGACGATTTCCACCTGTCCGAAGCGCTTGCGCAGCGGATCGGACAGGAAGGCCCGTGTGCCGTGTCGTGTCTTGCCGCCCTTGACCAGCGCCAGGCCGATGTATTTTTCGAGCGCCGGCGAATAGCAGTATCCGGTCACATGGCCGATGCTGTCGCCCGGTTCGTCTCGGTTCCCGCTTTCCACCAGATGCGCGCCGCCGCCAAGCGGCTGACCGTCGAGCGAGACGACGCCCACGAGCCGCAGCCTGTTCCTGTCGATCAGGGCAGGGCGGTCCATCAGGCCCGAACCGATGAAGGACTTCTTCTTCGACAGCATCCCGTCGAGATAAAGATCGCGCGCCGTGGTGCGGCCGTCGATCTCCGCGCCCGTCACATGGCCCTTCTCGATGCGCAGCGCGCCGAGCGCTTCCATGCCATAGGGCGTGATGCCGAAGGGTTCGCCGGCTTCCAGCAGCGCGTCCCAGACATGAACGCCATGGCCGGCCCCGCAATAGACCTCATAGGCAAGCTCGCCGGAAAAGGAGAGGCGGCAGATCATGACGGGCGCGCCATCGATTTCGCCATGCACGATGCCCATGAAGGGGAGCGCGTCATTGTCGACACCGGTTCCGGTCACGCAGCGTTCGAGAACCGCGCGGGCCTTCGGACCGGCAATCGCAGCCCCCGCCCACTGGTCGGTGACGGAGGTGAGATGCACCTTCAGGTCCGGCCACAGAATGTCGAGGCAATATTCCAGATGCTGCATCACCGGGCCTGCATTGGCGGTGGTGGTGGTCATCAGGAAATCGGTTTCGCCAAGCCGCCAGGTGGTGCCGTCATCGAAGACCAGCCCGTCATCGCGCAGCATCAGCCCATAGCGCGCTTTGCCAACTTTCAGTGTGGAGAAGGTGTTGGTGTAGACCCGGTCGAGGAATGTGGCGGCATCCGGTCCCTTCACGGCAATCTTGCCGAGCGTCGACACATCGACAAGGCCGACCGAACGGCGAACTGCCGACGCCTCGCGGATATAGGCCTGCTCCACCGTCTCGCCCGCACCGGCATAGGCGAGGGGGCGATGCCACAGGCCCGCCGGCGTCATCTCTGCGCCATGCTCTTCATGCCAGTCGTGCAGGGGCGTCAGCCGCTCCGGCTTCAGGTCGCCATAACGCTCCGCCGCCAGCGCGCCGATGGCGACCGGCGAAAAGGGCGGGCGGAACCGCGTTGTGCCGGCCTGCGGAATCTCGATGCCGCGCGCGGCGGCCATGATGGCCAGCCCCGGCACATTCGAGGTCTTGCCCTGATCGGTCGCCATGCCGAGCGTCGTATAGCGCTTCAGGTGCTCGACGCTGACGAAGCCCTCACGGTGCGCAAGCCGCACATCATCGGCGGTCACATCGTGCTGGAAGTCGACGAACGCCTTGCCCTTGCCCCTGATTTCCAGAACCGGGGCGGGGGCGAGATCAAGCGCTGACGGAGCCGTTTCCGGCAGTTTGGCCCGCGAAGGGCGCTTGTCGGCGCTTTTTAACCCCGCATTGCGGCCACTCGCCAAGGCTTCCGCCGACCCCGTTTCGCCGAGAAACGCGCCTGCGCCAATCCAGCGCTGCGTCGGTTCAGGCGGCAGAAACGCCTGTTTTTCGGCATCCCAGACAGGCTTCCCGCCAGCCTGGCTCGCCAGATGGATGACCGGCTGCCAGCCGCCGGAAACCGCGAGACTGTCGCAGTCTATCGGCCTTGCCTCGCCGGAGAGCCTGCCCGTATCGGCGTCGAATGCCTGCACCACAGCGCCTGAAAGCGCCTTGCCACCCTTGGTTCCGACAATGGCGTGACCGGTCAGCGGCACGACGCTGGCCTCGGTTGCAAGCGCTGTCGCTTCATCGCCGATCTGCTTGCGCACATCCACGATGGCCGCCACATGCCCGCCGGCGCGCCTGATGGCGGCTGCTGCCTGATAGGCGCTGTCATTGTTGGTGAAAAGAACCGTCTTTTCGCCCGGCAAGACGCCGAACTCGCCCGCATAGCGGCGCACCGCGCCCGCCAGCATCACGCCGGGGCAGTCATTTCCGGGAAAGACGATGGGGCGCTCAAGCGCACCCGTCGCAAGCACGACCGTGCCGGCGCGGATCGTCCAGTGGCGCTGACGGGGATGCCCTTTCGGCGTGCGCGCCACATGATCGTTGACGCGCTCGAGCGCTGCCAGCGTGTTGCCGTCATAATAGCCCCAGACCGCCGTGCGTGTGAGAAGGCGCACATTGTCGAGCCCGGTGAGCCGCGCGGTGATATCCGCTGCCCATGCATCAGCCGGTTTTGCGTCGATGGTTTCGCCCGACCAGCGTGCAAAGCCGCCGGTCTGCTTCTCCTGTTCAGCGAGGATCACGCGCTTGCCGGCCTTTGCGGCTGCCTCCGCCGCCATCAGGCCTGCAATGCCGCCGCCCACCACGAGCACGTCGCAAAAGGCGTTCATGTGCTCATAGCGCGAGGGATCGGCGTCGTAATCGGCGCGGCCGAGGCCGGCGGCCCGGCGAATGACATGCTCGCACATCATCCAGAAGCGCGTGCCCTTCAGTGGTCCGACCACCGGCCCCATGAAGGTCTTGTAGTAGAAGCCAGCGCCCAAAAGCCGGCCGCCGAGCTGGTTCAGCGCCCCGAAATCCCAGGCGAGTGAAGGGAAGCGGTTCTGGCTTTCCGCCCTGAGCCCGTCATGCAGTTCGATCTGCGTGGCGGGAATGTTCGGCTCGCGCACGCCTTCGCGCAGAATGGTCACGAGTGCGTTCGGCTCGTCCACCCCGGCGCTGAAGACGCCGCGCGGACGGTGATATTTGAACGAGCGGCCCACCAGTGAAACGCCGTTGGCGAGAAGCGCGGAGGCCAGCGTGTCGCCGGCATGGCCGGTATGGGCCTCGCCATCGAAGGTGAAGCGGATGGTGCGGGTGCGGTCGATTGATCCGCCGGCGGATGTACGGCGCGGGCTCATGCGGCGTCTCCGCTTTTGGCGTTGCCGCGAACGGGAGCGACCGCGTGGATTTCATGGGTCAGCGTGTCCCGCTCCACCACCAGATGCGCGCGGCACCCTCCGGTATGCTGCCAGTATTCCCGGTGGCGCCCCGCCGGATTGGGCCGGCTATAGACATAGTCGAGCCACGCCTGCGTGTCGGTCGAGGCGGGATCGGGCCGGGTGCGCGTCGCGTCGCCCTGATAGGAGAATTCGGCAAGGTCGCGGGGGCCGCAATGCGGGCAGTTGATCAGCATGGCGGTTCCCTCAATGCAGTTTCGGGGTCGGGCCCTGGCCCGCTTCGTTGATCACCGCGCCGCGCTCGAAGCGGCTCAGCGTGAACGGCGCGTTGATGGCGTGAGGCTCGTCCTTGGCGATGGTCCAGGCAAAGGAATAGCCCGAAGCCGGCGTCGCCTTGAAGCCGCCATAGCACCAGCCGCAATTCAGGTAGAGACCGGGCAGGGGGCCTTTCGTGATGATCGGAGAACCGTCCATCGACATGTCCATGATGCCGCCCCAGGAGCGCAGGAGGCGAAGCCGCGCGACCGATGGGAACATGGCGCAGATCTCGCTCATCACGTCTTCCGCAACGGGCAGGTTTCCGCGCTGGGCGTAGGAGTTGTAGAAATCCAGACTGCCGCCGAACACCAGGCCGCCCTTGTCCGATTGCGAGACATAGAGATGGCCGGCCCCGAAGGTCACGACGCAGTTCACGAACGGCTTTATGGCTTCAGACACGAAAGCCTGCAGAACATGGCTTTCGATGGGAAACGTGTCGACGCCGGCGCGCTTCAGCACCTGGCCCGTGCTGCCGGCCACCGCCATCGCCACCTTCTTCGCGCGGATGTCGCCGCGTGTGGTGGTGACGCCGATGATCCGGTCGCCGTCGCGCAGGAAACCCGTCACTTCGCAATTCTCGATCATGTCGACGCCGCGCCGGTCGGCGGCGCGCGCATAACCCCAGGCGACCGCATCATGACGCGCGGTGCCGGCGCGCGGCTGCAACAGGCCACCGGCGATGGGAAAGCGCGCCGAACCGGAAACGTCGAGCCCCGGCACCCTGCGCGAAATCTCCTGCGGCGTCAGCCATTCGGCGTCTACGCCGTCATGGCGCATGGCGTTGCCCCGGCGGATGTAATCATCCGCCTGGCCCGGGCTGTGGGCAAGGTTCAAAACGCCGCGCTGCGAGAACATCACATTGTAGTTGAGTTCGTGGGAGAGGTTCTCCCAGAGCTTCATCGAATGTTCGTAGAAGCGAATGGATTCGGGCAGCAGATAGTTGGAGCGCACGATGGTCGTGTTGCGGCCGATATTGCCCGATCCGAGCCAGCCCTTCTCCAGAACGGCCACATTCGTGATGCCATGCATGGCGGCGAGATAATAGGCCGTCGCCAGACCGTGCCCGCCACCACCGATGATGATGACATCATAATTCGGTTTGGGATCGGGCTTGCGCCAGGCCGGTTTCCAGTCACGATTGCCTGAAAGGGCATTCTTCAGAAGCGAAAGTGCTGAATATTCCGCCATGCGCCGCCATTCTTTTGCCAGAACGAAGTCTAGGTTCAGGGCTAAACCTATAGGACACCCCGGCCGATGGTGGCAAATAGGGCGTATGTCTTTTCACAGGCTTGCCTTTCATTGCCACGCAGACGCCGGCAATGCTTGCTGCTGACGCATGCCTCGGGCAATGTCGGCGCACCAAAATCGCCCCCTGAACGATCCTGATTCTTTGAGAAGACTGACAGAAATGTTGTTGAAGCTCCGCACCCTGCCAGCTTTCCTGTGCCTTGTTTTCCTGCTCGCTTTCGGTTCGCTTGCCGCAGCGCAGGACACGGAAAGCTTTCTGGAAGGCCAGCGCGAGATGCTTTCGGGCATCGAAAACAGCGTCGCTGGGCTGGAGACGGAGATCGGCCACCAGTCGACGGATGATGCCGAGCTCGTCGACATTCGCGTCGAACTGGAGAGGCTGGGGCGTGAGGTGTTCGACGCCAGCCTGGCGTTCCGCCCCCGGCTTTCGGAAATCAACACGCGCCTTGAGCAATTGGGCGAGCCGCGGAAGGAAGGCGAGCCGCCCGAACCGGAAGAGGTAACGCGCGAGCGCACGCGCCTTCTTGATGAAAAGGCGAGCTTCAACGTCCTGATCGGCGATGCGGAGCGCCTTTCGGTGCGCATCAAGACGGTGATCGAAGAGATCGCGGAACTGCGCCGCGATCTGTTCACCCGCACCCTGTCGCGCCGCTACGACATTTCGGCGGCGGTCAGCACCGATGTCCTGGGTGAATTCACGCAGGAACTGGGCCGTGTCTACACGCGGGTGTCCGCCTGGCTCAGCTTCACGGTCAAATACCGCCTGAAGCCGCTGCTTCTGGCGACGGCGCTTGCCTCCATTGCAGCACTTGCCCTCTTGTTCGGTGGACGCCGCCTCTTTGATGACTTTGTCGAGCCGGACCGCAGTGAGCAGAACCCCACCTATCTCAGCCGTCTGGCGACAGCGCTCTTCTCGACGCTGATCCCGTCGGTTTCCTATGGCACGTTCCTCGTGCTCAGCTATCTTTTTCTGGATTATTTCAACCTGCTGCGCAGTGACATCGCGCCGCTTCTCTGGTCGCTCTTCTCGGTCATCATACTGGTCTATTTCGTCTACCGGCTGGCGCGCGCAATCCTTGCGCCACGGCGTCCCAACTGGCGGCTTTTGCCGGTGCGGTCCCAGGCGGCGCAGTGGCTTCTCGTTCTTGCGGTTGTCACGGCGGTTGCGACCGGTTTCGACCATTTCATGGACCAGGTCTATTCGGTGCTCAGCTCGCAGCTTTCGCTGACCGTCGCCACAAGTCTGGTTGCCACGGTTGTCGTCGGGCTTCTCATCATGGCCATTGGCGCAGTCCGGCCGCTTGAAGACGAAGACGGCAAGCCCCGGCAGTGGCCGCTCAAATTCCGCTACCTTCTGTTCTTCATCGGCGCTGCGATCATCATCGCCGCACTGCTTGGCTATATCGGTTTCGCCCGCTTCCTGTCGCAACAGGTGGTCGTGACCGGCGCGATCATTGCGACCATGTATATCGGTTTCCTGACGGCCGGTGCGATCACTTCGGAAGGCGCGTTCGCGCATTCGTGGTTCGCCCGGCGTCTGGAACGTCACACGGCCTTTGACGAAACCGCGCTCGATCAGCTCGGCCTGATCTCGGGCATGATCATCAATGTCATCGTCGTTCTGATCGGTGTGCCGCTCATTCTTCTGCAATGGGGCTTCCGCTGGGCCGACCTAACGGCCTGGAGCTACCGGATTGCCGGCAACATTCAGATCGGCTCGCTCTCCTTCTCCATCATGGGCATTGTGACGGGCATTGTCGTTTTCGTTGTCGGCTACTTTGTCACCCGCTGGTTCCAGGGCTGGCTCGACGGCAAGGTGATGGCGCGCAGCCGCATGGATTCAGGCGTGCGCAACTCCATTCGCACCGGTGTTGGCTATGTGGGCCTCGTGATCGCCGGCCTGATCGGCGTTTCGGCAGCGGGCATCAATCTTTCCAATCTGGCGCTCGTTGCCGGTGCGCTTTCCCTGGGCATTGGTTTTGGCCTGCAGAACATCGTGTCGAACTTCGTTTCGGGCCTGATCCTTCTGGCCGAGCGGCCCTTCAAGGCCGGCGACTGGATCGTGGCTGGCGCAGTGTCCGGCACGGTGAAGAAGATTTCCGTGCGCGCCACCGAGATCGAGACGTTCCAGCGTCAGTCTGTGATCCTGCCGAACTCCGAGCTGATCAACGCGGCGGTCGGCAACTGGACGCATCGCAACAAGCTGGGCCGGATGGAAATCGCCGTGGGCGTGGCCTATGGATCGGATGTGCGGCGTGTGCACGAGATCCTTCTGGAAATCGCCAAATCGCATCCGATGGTTCTGAAAAACCCGGAACCTTTCGTGCTCTTCGCAGGGTTCGGTGACTCATCGCTCGATTTCGAAATCCGCGTCTATCTCTCCGACATCCTGACGCAGCTCGAAGTGCAGAACGGCATCCGCTTCGCCATCGTCGATGCGTTCGAGGCCGAGGGCATCGAGATTCCGTTCCCGCAGCGCGACATTCATGTGCGCTCCGGTTTTCTGAAACCGGAAGAGCCGGAGCTGCCTGAAGACGGGGAAATGGACGATCTTGAAGAGGAAACGCCTGCAGAGCCCGGCGCGGAGAAGGTGGTGCGTCGCCGTCGCCGCCGCAAAACTGATCCGGAGTAATGTGCGGCATGAATGTGGCGTTCAGTTGCCGTTCACGTTGGAAGCTATATAACCGAACACAAGAACGCAGCTGGAAGGCTCTGACATTCAAGGGGCAGAGACACACTGATGAAGACAATGAAGAAATTCGTTTATGCAGCCGCAGCGCTGCTCGTCACCGGTGGCGCGGCTTTCGCGGCGAGCGCCGTCAATCTCGACAGTGAGGCCCACACGCTTGTCGTGACCGAGGGCGGCTCCCAGACGGAGCTGGTTGTCGGCGCGGGCGAAACCATCGAGTTTTGCGCTGCCGGGTGCTTCGTGACCATGCCGAATGGCGACCGCGAGGTTCTGAGCGGTTCGGAGACCATCGAGATTTCCGGCGGCAAGGGCCGCGTGCGCTAGGGCCAGGACCCAAGAATAGATCTCGAAATCTGTTCCCCTTTTCACGGGAATGCAAAGAAAGGCTGCGCCATTGCGCGGCCTTTTGTTTGTTTTGTTATGAGCCTGTTAAGCCTGAACGGCATTTTCCATCGCTTGACTTGCCCCTGCGTTAGCAAGTTCAGAATTCAGAAGTTCCTTTCACGTAAGGCCGTCTCCAGTACGGGTTTTGTCTGGGGGCTTTTATGGACGCGCGATCTGAACGCAATGCGGTGCCGCTGGCCGTCGATCTCGACGGCACACTGATTGCGACCGATCTTTTATGGGAGAGTCTTTTTCTTCTCCTGCGTCGCAAGCCCCTGTGCGTCTTTCTTCTGCCGTTCTGGCTTCTGGGAGGGAAGGCGCGGCTGAAATGCGAAATCGCCTCGCGCGTCGAACTTGATGCAGGCGGTCTTCCGTATCGGCAGGATCTTCTCGCCCGGCTTCGCGAAGACAGGGCCGCTGGCCGCCACATCGTTCTTGCCACGGCTTCGCCCAAGAAGTTCGCCGATGCGATTGCCGAGCATCTGGGCGTTTTCGATGAGGTGATCTCCACCGAACCCGGACGCAACATGGCCTCGGGAATGAAGCGCGATGCGCTGGTTGCGGCATTTGGCGATGGCGGTTTCGATTATGCCGGCAACAGCCGCGCCGATGTCGCTGTTTTTGATGCCGCGCGCAATGGCATCGTCGTTGCGCCGGATCGCGCCGCAGCGCGCTGGCAGGCGGCAAATGACGCCGAACTTCTGGAAGCGCCCAGGCCGACCATCAAGACCTATGTGAAGATGCTCAGGGTGCACCAATGGCTGAAGAACAGCCTGATTTTCGTGCCGCTCATCCTGAGCCATGAATATCTGAACATGCCCCTGCTGACGCTGTGCGTTCTGGCCTTCATCTCGTTCAGCACCGCCGCATCGGCCATCTACATCCTGAACGACTTCTTCGACCTCGGTCTGGACAGGCGTCATCCCACCAAGCGCAACAGGCCCTTTGCGAGCGGCATGCTCTCGATTCCGTTCGGGTTTGCGGCGATGATCGGTCTTCTGGCGATTAGCGGTTTCACGGCGCTGTTCCTGCCGCCGCTCTTCGGCATTGTGCTTGTCGGCTATCTGATCGCCACCACCGCTTATTCCCTGTCGCTCAAGCGAATGCTTCTGATCGATGTGCTGACACTTGCCGGTCTCTACACGATGCGCATTCTTGCCGGCAGCGCGGCCACGACCATCGGCGTTTCCTTCTGGCTTCTGGCGTTCTCGGTCTTCTTCTTCCTCTCGCTGGCGCTGGTGAAGCGCTATGTGGAGCTGCGCTCAACCGTTCTGCCCGCAGGCGAGCGGATTGCCGGACGCGGCTATCGCACCGAGGATCAGGAAGTGATCGCCCAGGCAGGCATGGCCTCGGCCTTCTCCTCCGCCATGGTTCTGGCGCTCTACATCGAGAGCAGCGCCGTACGTGAGCTCTACGAGATGCCCTGGCTGATCTGGCCGCTTTGCCCGATCGTGCTCTACATCACCATTCGCATGTGGATCCTGGCGCGGCGCGACGAGATGCATGACGATCCCATCGTCTTCATCATTGGCGACTGGCGCAGCCAGCTTTTCGGTCTGCTCGGCGCTGTCCTTCTCTTCACGGCGGGGCTCTGAGGCATGGCCGATTACTCTGCTTTCGGGCTGGTGCGCCGTCGAGCGCCTGTGGCGATTGGCGCTGAAGACGCCATTGAGCGCTTGCGCGCGGGCAGGGGGCTTCCGTCCTCCGTTCTGCCCTATGGCAATGGCCGCTCCTATGGCGATACCTGTCTGAACGATGCCGGCGCGCTGATCGACATGCGCCCCATGAACCGCATCGTCGCTTTCGATGAACAGAGCGGGCTTTTGACGGCGCAGGCCGGTCTCATGCTCTCGGATGTGATCGCCCATGTGGGGCCGAAGGGCTGGTTTCCGGCCGTCGTGCCGGGCACCCGGTTTGTCACGCTGGGCGGGGCCATCGCCAATGACGTGCACGGCAAGAACCACCACCGACGCGGCACGTTTGGCTGCCACGTGGTGTCCTTCACGCTTCTGCGGTCCGATGGCAAGGTTCGCCGTTGCAGCGCCGATGAGAATGCAGAGCTTTTCCGCGCCACCATCGGCGGCATGGGGCTGACGGGCCTCATCCTCGACGCCACCATCCGCCTGATGAAGGTCGCCTCCGTCGATGTGAACGAATGTGTGCGCGGCTTCTCCGGTCTGGATGAATATTTCGATCTGGCCGAAGACGCAGACGCCCGGAACGAATATGCCGTCGCCTGGCTCGACCAGCTTGCGTCGGGTGCGAAGGCGGGCAGGGGCTTTCTGCTCACCGCCAATCACGCCGAAGATGGCGCGGTGTTTCGCGCCGCGTCCCCGCGCCGTCTCACCGTTCCCTTCCGGCCGCCGCTCAATCTTCTGAACCGCTGGTCGCTGACCCTGTTCAACCGGGCCTTCGCCTGGAGCAAGGCGCGCGCCGAGGGCGTTCGGCGCTCCTCTTACGAAAGCTACTTCTTTCCGCTTGACGCCGTGCGCCACTGGAACCGGCTCTATGGCCCGCGCGGTCTCCTGCAACATCAAAGCGTGGTGCCGTTCGAGGCCGCACGCGAAACCATCCCGGCAATGCTGGCGGCTGCGCGCGAGGCCGGTCAGGCGTCGTTCCTCACCGTTTTGAAGCGGTTTGGCGATGTCGCCTCGCCGGGCATGCTTTCCTTTCCGCGGCCGGGCTACACGCTGACGCTCGATTTCTCCAATGCGGGCGCTGCCACGGATGCGCTTTTCGCGCGGCTTGACCGGATGACGGTCGAGGCGGGCGGCGCGGTCAATCCCTACAAGGATGCGCGCATGGGACCGGCACTTTTCGAAGCCTCGTTCCCGCACTGGCGCGATCTGGAGGCGCTGCGCGACCCGGCTTTCCTTTCGGATTTCTGGCGGCGCACGGCGCAGAAGCTGCCGGCCAGCGAGGCGGGAGGCCGGCATGCCGCCGAATGATTTCTTTCAACCCGGCCAGACACCGGAAACTCACGCAAAAGATGCAATTTATATCCAGCGCTTCACGCTTTGTTTGCAAGAAGGCGCTATGACAGGGACGGGCGGGACAAGATGAAATACATACCCTTCATACTCTTCACGGTGATGACCAACGCGGCTGCGCAGCTCATGCTGAAACACGGCATGATGACGCTGGGCGATCTGAGCTTTGCGGGTGCGAACCCGATCCTGAAGATTCTTCAGATCGTCTTCAGCCCGTGGATTTTTGCCGGCCTGTGCGTCTTCGTCATCTCCATGGCGTCGCATCTCTACGTGCTTTCCAAGGTCGAGCTGTCCTTCGCCTATCCGTTTCTGAGCCTTGCCTATGTGGCGGTGGCGGTGTTCGCCTACTTCCTCTTCAAGGAAGACCTGAACGCCTACCGCATTGCCGGCATCGCGCTGATCTGCGTCGGCACCGTGCTGATCGCGCAGAGCGGCCGCGAAATGCCTGAAGAACAGGCGGCGCTCGCAAAAGACAAACTTCAGTCCGAAAGGTCGATGATCCAATGAGACATATCATTTTTGGCGGTGACGGCTTCGTCGGCCGGCACCTGGCCCCCAAGCTCGTGGCCGATGGCGAAGAGGTCATCGTTGCCGACATCGTGAAGAGCGACCTGCCACACTACCGCCAGGTGGAGTTCGTCCATTGCGACGTGACCGATCCGGCCGCTGTCGAGGCGCTGGGCATGAAGGCCGACGACATGGTCTACAACCTGTCGGCCAAGATGCTGTCGCCGATCCAGGTGCGCGCCAAGCGGCACGACTTCTTCTACCCGGTGAACTATCACGGCACGGTCAACATCATCGAGGCGATGGATAAGGCGGGGGCAAAAAACCTCGTTCACTTCACCACCGACATGATCTACGGCCACACCGTCACCTATCCGATGACGGAGGATCATCCCGTTTCGCCGCTTGGCGAATACGGCCAGTCCAAGCTCGACACGGAAGTGCTGGCAGCCGAATGGCGCAAGCGCGGCATGAACATTTCGCTGTTCCGCCCGCGTCTCATCATCGGGCCGGGACGTCTGGGCATTCTCGAAAAGCTGTTCAAGCTGATCGACATGAACCTGCCGGTGCCGATGATTGGTGCAGGCAAGAACCCCTATCAGTTCATCTCCGTGTTCGACTGCGCGGAAGCCGCGCGTCTTGCGTGGAAGGCCGGCGTGCCGAACGAGGCCTACAATCTCGGCTCGATCAACCCGCCGCCGGTGCGCAAGCTGCTTGGCGATCTGGTGAAGCATGCGGGCTCGAAATCCCTGCTTCTGCCCACGCCGGGCTGGGCCGTGAAGCGCACGCTCGACATGCTCGACTGGATGAACATGCCGCTCATGGACCCGGAGCAGTATCTGATCGCCGACGAGATGTGCGTGCTCGACGTCTCCAAGGGCGAGCGCGACCTGAACTGGGTGCCGCAATACAATGACGGCGACATGCTGATCGCCGCCTATGACGAATATCGCGCCAAGAAATCTGGCCAGGCCGTTGGCGCCAGCCAGGTTCCGGCCGAATAGGGGAGGTCGCCATGACCGTCGTGACAAAGACCGATACGAAAGGGGCGAGGCCCGTGATGGACGCACCTGACCTTGCACCCAGGGCAATCGTGAAGCCCGATCTTCTCACCGTGGAAGACGCCAAGGCTCTGAGCGTCGAGCGGATGACCGATCTGTTCAAGGCGCATCTGAACCCCGGCCAGCTTCACTTCATGAAGCTTCTGGGCTTCCACAAGATCAAGATCGAGAGTGCGGAGGGGATGTATTACATCGACCAGAACGGTCGAAAAATCCTCGATTTCTTCGGCGGCTTCGGTTCGCTGGCCTTCGGCCACAACCATCCGCGCATTCTCGAAGCCCGCAAAAAATTTCAGGACGAGAAGCGCCACGAGATCGCCATCGCCTTCATGTCGCAGTATTCGACGGCGCTGGCTGCCAATCTCGCAGCCTGTTCGCCGGGCGACCTCGACATGGTGTTCCTCGGCTCCTCGGGTTCCGAGGCCATGGAATCGGCCGTGAAGCTTGCCGAGCGCGCCGCCGGTCCCAAGCGTCCGAAGGTCGTCTATGCGGAGAACTCCTTCCACGGCAAGACCAAGGGCGTTCTCACCATCACCGATGGCAATCTCTACCGCGCCGAGTTCCGCCTGACGGACAACACGGTGCGCGTGCCCTTTGGCGATATCGACGCCATCGAACACGCCTTCCGCACCGATCCCGAGATCGGCGCAATCGTGCTTGAAACCGTTCAGGGCGGCGGTGGCATCAACGAGGCCCCGCGCGAATTCTGGCAGAAGCTGCGCCAGCTCTGCGATCAGTATGGCGTCATCTGGGTGGCGGACGAGGTTCAGTGCGGCTACGGGCGCACCGGCCGTTTCTACGCCTTCGAGCATTACGACGTGGTGCCGGACATCACCGCGCTCGCCAAGTCGCTGGGTGCGGGCAAGGCCGCCATGGCCGCGATGATCGCCAAGCGCGACATCTACATGAAGGCCTATGGCTCTCCGAAAAATGCGATGATCCACGCCATGGCCACCTTTGGCGGCATCGGCGAGGCCTGCGCCACGGCCATCGAGGGCACCAATGTGCTTTATGACGAAGCGCTGATGGAGAACGCCGAAAGCACCGGCGCCTATCTGGTCGAGCGCCTCAACGCGCTGAAGGACAAATATCCGCGCATCATCAAGGACATTCGCGGCCGTGGCTGCATGGTCGGGCTCGAGTTCCACGATTTCTCGCAGACCCTGCCGGCGGTTCTGCGCCCGGTGGTCGGCGTTTTGGACGAGAAGCTCAAGGGCTCGCTGTCGGGCTTTGTGGGCGCGCTTCTTCTGCGCGATTACGATGTTCTGGTCGCCTTCACCGAATACAACCGCAATGTCATCCGTCTCCTGCCGCCGCTCATCATGCAGAAGGAGCACGTGGACAAGCTGGTGGATTCGCTCGACGCGCTGCTCGGGCGCGGTGTCGTTTCCATCGTGAAGGATTTCGTCAAAAGCCAGGTGAAGTAAGGTCCGGCTTCTGACAGGATGATTCAGGGCTGCCTCTCAAGGCTCTGAAAGATTTAGGAAAAAGCGCCTCTCGCGCGACAGCTGGCCGGGCTTGTCCCGGCCTTCTTTTTGTTTGCAATGCCGCTGGCCCCTCATCCGCCTGCCGGCACCTTCTCCCCGCCTGCGGGGAGAAGGACGATGGCCGCAACGCTGATGAAAGCCTCCTTCTCCCCGTGCACGGGGAGAAGGTGCCGGCAGGCGGATGAGGGGCGTGCACCGGCGCTCAAACCCGGCAGTGAGACGTTGCAGAAGTGCGGCGGGTGGGAGGGCAGCGCCAGGCGCCCCGTCCTTCGACACGCTCCGGATGAGGACTACCGGGCCGCGGTGTGTTTCATTCGGAAGTGTTTTATTTCCGGGCGACATAAAATCAACCGCCCTAATCCTGAGATTGTCGAAGGGCGGGGGCGCTTGGCACTGAACACCAGCAACGCTTCCTTCTCCCCGCGAGCGGGGAGAAGGTGCCGGCAGGCGGATGAGGGGCGTGCACCGGCGCTCAAACCCGGCAGTGAGACGTTGCAGAAGTGCGGCGGTTGGGAGGGCAGCGCCAGGCGCCCCCGTCCTTCGACAAGCTCAGGATGAGGACTACCGGGCCGCGGTGTGGTTCATTCCGAACTGTTTTATTTACGGGCGTCATCAACTCAACAGCCCTCATCCTGAGCTTGTCGAAGGGCGGGGGCGCTTGGCACTGAACAACAGCAACGCTTCCTTCTCCCCGCGAGCGGGGAGAAGGTGCCGGCAGGCGGATGAGGGGCGTGCACCGGCGCTCAAACCCGGCAGTGAGACGTTGCAGAAGTGCGGCGGTTGGGAGGGCAGCGCCAGGCGCCCCCGTCCTTCGACAAGCTCAGGATGAGGACTACCGGGCCGCGGTGTGGTTCATTCCGAACTGTTTTATTTACGGGCGTCATCAACTCAACAGCCCTCATCCTGAGCTTGTCGAAGGGCGGGGGCGCTTGGCACTGAACAACAGCAACGCTTCCTTCTCCC
>NZ_JAMQML010000018.1:28817-84361 GCF_030068685.1 Nitratireductor sp. GZWM139
CCCCGTCCTTCGACAAGCTCAGGATGAGGACTACTGGGCTTGCGGTGTGGTTCATTCCGAACCGTTGTATTTACGGGCGTCATCAACTCAACAGCCCTCATCCTGAGCTTGTCGAAGGACGGGGGCGCTTGGCACTGAACAACAGCAACGCTTCCTTCTCCCGCGAGCGGGGAGAAGGTGCCGGCAGGCGGATGAGGGGCCTGCACCCAGCCTCGAAGAAAACTGCTGCGCCTATTCGATCCGGTCCGCCATAAGCGGGCTCAGATAGGCGTCGAAACACTCATTGAGCGTGATCTGCTCATGGTCCTCGATGGCGGGCGCGTAGAGCGCCAGGAGGTCTGCATTCGCGGTCGTCAGCGGGCAGGTGGGGTGCAGAATGAGATCGGCTTCGCGCACCGCCTCCAGCGCCTCGGCGTCCGGCGGGGGCACGGTGCGGGTCGGGTCCGCGCCGATGGAGACGTGCCGTGGCGCTTCCCTGTCCATCAGCCAGGGGAAGGGGTTCACGAAATTGAGGTTCATGACCGTGTCGAAGGTGACGCCCTGTTCCGCCTCCAGTTCGCGGATCGCGGTGATGGCCTCGTCGATGGCCATCAGATGCGCGATCTGGAAATCGAATTCCGAGTAGAACACATAGGAGGGCAGTTCCTGAATGCGGATGAAGTCCGCATAGGTCTCGCGATGCTTCGCGTAAAAGCCCATCATCTTCTCCGCCCGTGCGAGGATTTCCGGACGCATGTTGAGGCGGCCAAGTGTCTTCAAATTTTCGCTTGGCATCGTCACGTTCTTGATCGCGCCGACATAGGTGCGTGCGGCCCGCTCGGCGGTGTTCACCACTGGCGGAAGTGCTGCAGCGGCGGCAAGCAGGCCGGCGGCGATGAAGGCGCTGCGCGGTGCATCGCTCTGCCAGAGCCGCATCAGGACCGGCAGAAGCACCGGCCAGATGAAGATCAGCGCCTGGCTGCCGGTGTTCTGCGTCTCGAAGAAGATGCCTGCAAAAAGCACCACCATGATCCAGAAAGCGTCATGATCGAGGAAGCGCGCAATGGCCTGAAGGCGTGGCTTGCTGCGCAGGGTTTCTGTGAGTGTCGCGCGGTCCCGGTAGAGCATGAACAGCGCCAGAAGCCCCGCCGGCACCACGATGCCGAATGTGTGCGATGCCGCCTGCAGGAAGCGGGGCAGGAGGCTGCCTTCGTTCATCACCACGAGCGCCAGAATATCGTTGATATAGGCGAGGGTGATGCCGTTCCACAGTTGCAGAACGCCCAGAATGGCGAAGAAGATCAGCGCCGAGGCGATGGCCGTGCGGAGCTGCACGCGCCCTGCCGCAAAGGCGAAGGCGCACAGAATGCCGCCTGAGGCAAAGCCGGTGATCTTGGTCAGGAACAGCGCCGTCATGCCTGCCACGATGGAGATGAGCAGCAGGCGCTGGTCGCGCAGATAAACGAGCGCCACCGTCAGTACATAGAGAAGCTGACAGATCTGCCGGTTGTAGACGGCGAACCCGTCCGAACCCGGAAACGGATAGAACTCGCGTGTGTTGAAGGGCAGAACGGCAAAGGCGAGGAAGGGCAGGAGCAGCGCCAGAGAAACACCGCGTGACGTCCTGTCGACCTGCCACAGCGCCAGCGCCATCAGCGGTGCGGTCACAACGAAGAGCGACCAGTGCACCAGAAGCAGCGGCTGGGCGTTCGAGAAGAGTTTCACGCCGCCGGCGAACAGATAATAGCCGAGCGGTCCCACAGGAGCGAAGAAATCGGTTGCCGGAACCTGCCCGGAAAAGATCCGGTTGGCCGCATCGAAATAGATGAAGAGATCCCAGTACATCGGCCCGATGGGCACGTTGAGCGGCAGCATCAAAACGACCGCCATGGCGATGGCCGTCATGCCGAGGATGGCGATCGGACTTGTCAGGCGCATGCGCTGCCCTGCCGCCGTGCCGTGTTCTACTGCCGTTGCCATGTCGTGCCCCCGGGGTGCCTTCTGCCTGTCGTCGCGTCGTTTCTACAGAAGAGGCGATCAGAAGAAGTTAATCTGGCAGCCTGATTGGCGCTTTTGCTTAATGGCGCGCGCCGTTTCGGCAATGTCGCATTCAGGCAAAGAGGCAAAGACTTTGGCGGACTAGGATCGGTCAGGGTCAAGGTGTCATCCAGCCTGCCTGCGCGGTTGGCCGGAGTGCGATCGAGGGAGTGAGAGACCATGAAGACGAAGGCGCGGGCGGTTGTCATCGGCGGTGGCGTGGTGGGCGTGTCCACGCTCTATCATCTTGCCAAAAAGGGCTGGTCGGATGTCGTTCTGGTCGAGCGCAAGGAGCTCACTTCCGGTTCCACCTGGCATGCCGCCGGTCTGCTGCCGCTGTTCAACATGAGCTATTCGGTCGGCCAGATCCACAAATACTCGGTGAAATTCTATCAGGAGCTTCAGGAGGAAACCGGCATGAATGTCGGTTTCACCCAATGCTCCAACATTCGTCTGGCGCGCACGAAGGATCGCTGGGACGAGTACATGTACTATGCCGGCATTGCCGAAACCATCGGCATTCCGGTCAACATCCTGACGCCCGAACAGGTGAAGGAGATCTGGCCGCTTTGCGAGACCGACGGGCTCCTTGGCGCGATCCAGCATCCTGACGATGGCTATATCCAGCCTGCCGATCTGACGCAGGCGCTCGCCAAGGGCGCGCGGGATCTCGGCGCAACCATCTATCGCAACACCGCCGTCACGGCGATTGCGCAGGGCGATGACGGGACATGGACCGTGACCACCGACAAGGGCGAGATTGCCTGCGAACACGTTATCTCCTGCACCGGCAATTTTGCCCGCAGGACCGGGGCCATGGTCGGGCTCGACGTGCCGGTGATCCCGGTCGAGCACCAATACATCGTCACCGAACCGCATCCGGCCATTGTCGCGCGCAAAAAGGAAGGCCTGCCGGAAATGGGCGTCCTGCGCGAGAGCGATTCCTCCTGGTACATGCGCGAGGAGAATGGCGGCCTCCTGCTTGGGCCTTACGAAGTCGGTGCGCCCTGCTGCTATGTGGACGGCCCGACCGACGACAGCGAATACGAGCTGTTTCAGGAAGATCTCGAACGCCTCATGCCCTATGTGGAAACGGCGATCGAGCGTGTTCCGGCCTTCGGCGAGGTGGGCATCAAGAAGATCTACAATGGCGCCATCGCCTATACGCCCGACGGCTCCCCCATCATCGGCCCCGCGCCGGGGCTCAAGAATTTCTGGCTGAATGAGGGCCATTCCTTCGGCGTCACGGCGGCTGGCGGTGCAGGCTGGCAGCTTGCCGAATGGATCGTCGAGGGCGAACCCTCCATCGACATGATGGGCGTCGACCCGCGCCGTTTCGGCCCCTATGCCACCGAGGGCTATCTGCGCGAGAAAAACGAGGAGGCCTATGCCAATGTCTTCACCGTTCACTATCCCGACGAGGAGCGTTCGGCGGCGCGTCCGCTCAAGACCACGCCGAGCTATGACCGGATGAAGGCGCTGGGAGCCGTGTTCGGTTCCGTCTATGGCTGGGAGCGGCCCAACTGGTTCGCGCCCGAGGGCTATGAAGTGCCCGAAAACGACCTTGGCGTCGGTGCGGATGTGCTTCTCAAGCACAATCATGCGCCGGCGCTTGAAGATGGCCGCGTGGTGGAGAAATGGTCCTTCCGCCGCTCCAACTATTTCGAGCATGTCGGCAGTGAAGTGAAGAGTGTTCACGAGAATGTCGGCCTGCTCGATATGTCGGCCTTCGCCAAGATCGAGGTTTCGGGATCGGGCGCAAGGGCCTGGCTCGACAGTATTTTTGCCAACCGTATTCCAAAGAAGCGTGGCCGTGTGGCGCTCTGCCATCTCTTGACGAAGAATGGCGGCGTGCGGTCCGAGTTCACCGTTTATGAGTGGAAGCCCGGCCGTTTCTATCTGGTCTCCGCCGGCGCTTACGAGGCGCATGACCACGACGTGCTGTTCAAGCTTCTGCCTGACGATGGCTCGGTCGTCCTGCAACCCATCACGCAGCAATATGGCGTCTTCGTTCTTGCCGGTCCGAAAAGCCGCGATGTTCTGGCAAAGCTCACCCGCACCGGGCTTTCCAATGCTGACTTCCCGTGGCTTTCGGGAAAGCCGGTCTCCATTGGCCGGGCGAGCGCCCATGCGCTGCGCGTGAATTTCGTCGGCGAACTGGGCTGGGAACTGCACCATCCCATCGAGCAGCAGAACCTTATCTTCGATCTCATCATGGAGGCCGGTGCGGCGTTCGGCATTCGCCCCTTCGGCATCCGCGCCATGACCTCCATGGCTATCGAGAAGAGTTATCGCCTGATCCCGCGCGAACTCTCCATCGAATACACGGCGTGGGAAAGCGGGCTCGACCGTTTCGTCCATCCGGACAAGGGCGAATTCATTGGCCGTGAGGCTCTGCTCAAGCAGCGCGATGCGGGGCTTGGCTGGAACTATGTCACGCTGGAAATCGGCGGCGTGCGCGATGCCGATGCGCGCGGCAATGAGGCGATCTACAGGGCCGGTGAACTGGTGGGCCGCGCCACCCATGGCGGCTATGGTTGGCGTGTGGGAAAAAGCTTGGCGCTCGCCATGGTGCGCCCGGAACATGCGGCCGAGGGCACGGAACTGGAGATCAAAATCCTTGGTGATCTGCATCCCGCCCGGGTGATCGGCGAAAGTCCGTTCGACCCGGAGAATGCAGCCTTGCGAACCGATGGTTGAATAAAGTTGGAAGAAAGCGCGCCTTGAGCGCGCTTTTTTTTATCCAGCGATCAGGAGCATCAGACCGAAAAGTGGAATCCGGTTTTCGGTTACAGGGATGCTCCTTCAATGATGTAGATCATTCTTTGTGCGTCCAAATGGACGCACGGCGATCCAGCCGAGTTGTTAGGCGACTACGTCCAATTGCCTGATTTTTGATGCCCTGTGCATGGTTTAAACTGGGGTATGTCCATTTCGTCAAAGCCCCGGCGCTTCACGAATGGCGGTTTTCTGGCCGCTCTCCTGGCGCTCTCTTGTGCTCTTCTTGCGGGCAACCGGCCCGCAGATGCGCAGGAGGCTGTCGATGTCCAGCTCGTCCTCGCCGTGGATGTCTCCCTTTCCATGTCGGCGGGCGAGCTGGAGATCCAGCGGCGCGGCTATGCCGAGGCCATGACGCATGAAGACGTCATCAAGGCCATTCTGAGCGGCCTGCACGGCAAGATCGCGGTCACCTATTTCGAATGGGCGGGCAACTACTCGCAGCGGGTTGTCGTGCCCTGGACCCGCATCGCTTCCGTCGAAGACGCGGCCGGCTTCGCTGCCCGTCTCTCGTCCAATCCGCCGGGCAGCGCGCGGCGCACCTCGATTTCAGGTGCGCTCGATTTCGCCGGCGATCTTCTGGCCGAAAGCGGTTTTCGCAGCCTGCGGCGCGTGGTCGACATTTCCGGCGACGGCCCCAACAATCAGGGCGGCCCGGTCGTTCCGGCCCGCGACCGGCTGGTGGCGCTCGGCATAACCATCAATGGCCTGCCGCTCATGACCAATGGCGGGCTCACCACCCGTTTCGATGTCGAGGATCTGGACGCCTATTACCGCGAATGCGTGATTGGAGGGCCGGGTGCTTTTGTGGTGCCGGTCAATGAATGGGCGCAGTTTCCAGAGGCGATCCGGCGCAAGCTGGTTCTGGAGCTGGCCGGTGCGCCCGGCGAGCGCCCACCGGTGATCCGCGCCCGCTATCACGACATCTATGATTGCCTGATCGGCGAAAAGATGTGGCAGGACCGCTCCTGGATGTGGACCGATCCGTGAGTCGATTCAGAGTCTTGCGGCGACCTCTTCCAGCTGTTCTGCACATTGGCCCCAGCCTTCGTGAAACCCCATCTTCTCATGCGCTGCGACGTCTTCGGCAGACCAGTGGAGGGCGCGGGCAATGTAGCGGGTCTTTCCTTCGCCCGCATCTTCAAGCGTCAGGATCATGGTCATGAAGGGTTTGGCCGCAGGCGTCCACGCATCGGTGTAGGCGTCCGTGGTCACGATCTTCTCGTTCTCCACCACCTCAAGAAAGACGCCGGGATTGGGATATTCGTTTCCCTCCGGATCGCGCATCACGATCAGCGATTTGCCACCCGGACGCACATCGAGCTCGGCCCTGGCAATGGTCCATGGTTTCGGCACGAACCATTGTTTCAGGATTTCCGGATCGGTCCAGGCGCGGAAAATCTTTTCGCGCGGCGCTGCGATGATGCGCGCCAGCACCAGTTCATGTTCGGTTTCGGGCTTTACGTCGATTGTCTCGGTCATCGCTGTGTCTCCTGCTTCTGATATTCGAGAAACGAATGAGAGCGGCCCGATCCGACACGCCCGGCGGATTTTTTCGCTCAGGCGACCAGAAGCTGCTTTCGGTCGGCGCGCTCCTGCTGCGGCGAGCGCGCGTAGAGTTCGCGGTAGCATTTGGAGAAATGCGATGCCGAGACGAAGCCGCAGGCGACTGCCACCTCCACCACCGGCAGGGAAGACTGGATGAGGAGATGCCGCGCGCGGTCGAGCCGGATTTCGAGATAATAGCGCGCCGGAGAACGCCCCATCTCCTGCCGGAAAAGCCGTTCGATCTGGCGGCGGGAAAGCCCGACAGTCTCCGCCACCTGCACCAGCGAAAGCGGCTCGGAGAGATTGGCCTCCATCAGTTCGATAATGGTCAGAACCTTCGAGTTCTGAACGCCGAGCCGGGCTCTCAGCGGCAGGCGCTGGCGGTCGGAGGGGCTGCGCACCCGGTCGGTAAGTAACTGCTCGCAGACGCGGTTGATCAGGTTCTCGTCAAAATCCTCGCCGATCAGCTTGAGCATCATGTCCATGGCGGCGGTGCCGCCGGCGCAGGTGTAGATGTTCGCTTCGGTCTCGAACAGATCCGCATAGACATTGGCGCGCGGGAACTTTTCTGCAAAGCCCGGCAGGTTTTCCCAATGGATCGCGCAGCGCCTGTCGGTCAGAAGGCCGGCGCTGGCGAGCACATGGGCGGCCGTGCAAAGCCCGCCCAGGGTCACACCGCGATTGTATTCCTCGCGCAGCCAGGCAAACACGGTCTTGTCGCTGTAATCCTCGACATTGAGGCCGCTGCACACGATCACCATCGAGGGGCGTTCATGGCCGGTCATCATCCGCCGTTCATCGGCCAATGACGAGCTGACGGCCACTTCAACACCGTTCGATGCGCGCACCGGCAGGCCATCGGCACTCGCCAGCCGCCATTGATAGGCCGCGTAGCCCGCCATGCGGTTGGCGGCGCGCAACGGCTCAAGCGCCGCGGCAAACGCCATCATGGTGAAGTCGGGGATCAGAAAGAAAACGATGGACCGCTTGCAGCTATGCTCTTCCGCCATATTGCCTCCCGATCGCGCATGATGCTCTCTCCTCATCATGCTGCTGTCGTCAAAGCGTCATCAGGAAAAGGGTTTTCTGTCAATGCGGCAGGCGCGGGCAGTCCCAGCTTTATGTGCGCCCAACCCAACTGTTTCGTGGCGAATTCTTAAACGGTAGAACGAAAAAGCCACCGTTCCGCGTGTCGGACGGTGGCTCTGAAACGGATGGGGTAACCGGGTCGGGGAACTCAGTTCACCAGAAATCCGAAACGCGCGCCGGCCAGCGCGCCGGTTTCGCCGGGCATGGTCCTGCCAAGCCGCTGGCGTGCGAAAACCGTGTTCGGATTGGAAACCCGCCTGCGGCGGAAAATGCGTGCGAAAAGCTTCATCCTGCGCTCCATGGAAACAGCAATATCGAAAGGACAGTCGGCTCTCACCGGGCGCCTTCCATGCGTGATGGAATGGGGTCGCTCGTTCGATGGCGGGAAACTAACCGCTGCGCGGGCGCTGTTGCATGGGAAATGCGAAGCGCTCCGCCGGGAAAACGACATTTCCGGCGAAATCGTCGTGTTTTCAGTGCCACCGGAGACAAAAAAGACCCCGGTGGTTTGGCCGGGGTCTTTCAATGCAGGGATGGTCTGGCTGCGGGTGCAACTAAGCGCGTGGCGGATTTGGCCATCTCAGTCCGCGTGTCTGGTCGACGACGCGTTCTTCTTCTCCGTTGGACGGAGGCCGTATTTTGCATGATGCGTCATTGCGTCGAATTCAATCGCGAAATCACGCACCGCTTTCAGGGCTTTTCCCAGCGATATCATTGAACGCACTCCTGTTTGATGCCCCGTTGTTCAGAGCCGCGAGATGCCGCGGTTGTCCTGACCATCCGATTGAAGGCCCGTATACTGGCTGGGCCAGCCGATATCCTTGCGGATCTCTGCCGGCAATGTGCCGATCAGACGCTCGGTGCGGCGGCGGTTGAGGGCTGTGCGGTAGTGACGGACAAAATGATTGACGCGTGTGAAAACAGACATCGTCTTCTCCTTTGGTTGGCTTTCGCCTCTCGTCGTTGCCTGACGCTGTTGACTATGCCGCAAGGTTGATGTTCAATCAAACACAATCGAATGATGCTTTCGTTCAAAGTTATTGAATGGAGAACGCCATGAATGCTCCCGTCAATCATCCCGTTCCCTTATTGGAGCTGGACGTTCTGCGAACCTTCGTCGCGATTGCGGAAACGGGCAGTTTCACTGCGGCGTCCAACGCCGTCTTCCGCACGCCATCGGCGGTTTCGATGCAGATCAAGAAGCTTGAGGAAATGCTCGGGCGCTCGGTCTTCGTGCGTGACGCGCGTTCGGTATCGCTCACCTCCGACGGCGAGTTATTATTAAGCTACGCCAGAAGGCTCCTGGCGTTAAACCGTGAAGCCGTCTCGAAATTCGTCATGCCCGACATCAGCGGCATCGTACGATTAGGATCGCCGGACGATTACGGCGAGCGCATCCTGCCAAACGTCCTGAAACGTTTTGCAGAAACCCATCCTGCCATTGCCGTTGACGTGGTCATCGACCAGAGCTTCAATCTGCGCAAGCGCATGGCCAACCGGCAACTTGATCTCACCCTACTCACATGCACGGACGACTCCGCTGAAAACGGCGTGCAGATCGTCTACACCGAGCCCATCGTCTGGGCCGGCGCAAAGGGCGGAAGCGCCCATCTGCGCGAACCCTTGCCGCTCTCCATCTGGGAAGAGGGCTGCGCCTGGCGCGCCGGCGCGCTGAAGGCCATGGAAAAAGACGGCCGCGATTATCGCATCGCCTATATGAGCGCCCATACGGCAGGCCAGCGCGCCGCCATCCTTTCCGATCTCGCCATCGCGCCGCTTCCCAAATCCTTCCTGCACGGAGATCTGGTGGAACTGGGCGTCAAGGACGGGCTGCCGAAACTTGGCAATTATCACATCGGCATGGTCGTCGCGCCCGACGCTTCCGCGCCGGTAAAGGCTGCAGCCGACCACATCCGCTCCACCTTCGATGCCTTCGTGGAGGACAATCGGTCCTGATCGCGGGGAGGCCATATACGATGCGTTCGGATGATCGGCCGCAGCTTGCCGGCATTGCGCTCTCCAGCCCCGACAAGGCGCTGTTTGGCGAGGCCGGCATCAGCAAGCTGGATCTGGCGCGCCATTATGAGCGTGTCGCAGGACGCATGCTCCCGCATGTTGAAAAGCGCCTCGTCAGCCTCGTGCGCTGCCCGGACGGGCAGGGCAGTCCCTGCTTCTTCCAGCGCCATGGCGGCAAGGGCTTTCCCGAAGCGGTCGGGCGCATGGAGATCACCGAGAAGAGCGGCGAGCGCGACGACTATCTCCATATTGACGATCTCGCCGGAATCATCGCCGCCGTGCAGATGAGCACGCTGGAGTTCCATGTCTGGGGATCGCGCATTGACCGTCTCGACGCGCCGGACCGGCTGGTTTTCGATCTCGATCCGGATGAAGAACTGGATTTCGCTGCCGTTCGCAGCGCCGCCTTCGCCGTGCGCACGCGGCTTTCCGATCTCGGCCTTGAAAGTCAGCCGCTCCTGACCGGCGGCAAGGGCATTCACGTGGTCGCGCCGCTGGAGCGCCGGCGCGAATGGCCTGATGTGAAGCGTTTTGCACGCGGCTTCGCGCGCAAACTGTCAAAGGACGAGCCGGATCGCTTTCTGGCGGAAGCCTCCAAAGAGAAACGGACAGGGCGGGTCTTTGTCGACTGGCTGCGCAATGAGCGCGCCGCAACCGCCATCGCCCCCTATTCGACACGGGCAAGGCCCGGCGCGCCGGTGGCGACGCCCGTTTCATGGGCGGAACTGAAAAGCATCGAAGCCGCAAACGCCTTCACGCTTGCCGATATGGCAGAACGTCTCTCCGGGCCTGATCCCTGGGCTGAAAGCGCCCGCTGGCGTCAGTCCATCACTGCGGACATGCTCAGCGCGGTTGACGCCGGCTGATACTCAGTCGCGCCGCCGCCGCGCCGCGCGTTCTTCGCGTGAGCGTCTGCGCGGGCGCGCTTCGCCATCGCCGTTTTGCGCATCCGCCAGCTGTCGTGGCGGCAGGGAAACCCGTTCGGCCAGCCTGGGAAAGGCGTCGATCTTGTTGGGCAGCGCCATGGCGTGCACGAAATGCTCCTGGAATTTCGGCTCCAGCGCCGTCTCGATCTTTTCGATGCGCTTCACCGTCTCCTCGATTTCGCGCCGGTGGTCGCGGTTCAAAAGCGCCATGCGCGCGCCGGTGCCCGCAGCATTGCCCACAGCTGAAACCCGGTCGGGGTCGCAATCGGGAATGAGCCCCAGCACCATGGCGTAAAGCGGATCGATGAAGGAGCCGAATGCACCGGCAAAGCGGATCGTGTCCACCGTCGCCACCGCCTGCTTTTCCATCAAAAGCCTGATGCCTGCATAGAGTGCGGCCTTGGCGAGCTGGATCGCCCGCACATCGTTCTGGGTCACGGTCAGCCGTGGTCCGCTCTCCTTCAGAACGTAGGAGAAGGTGCGTCCCTCGGCGATGATGCGCGGGTTCGTCTCTGCCAGTGCTCCGTTCACCACGCCATCTTCCGAGATGATGCCGCTCAGATACATCTCCGCAATCACCTCGATGATGCCCGAACCGCAAATGCCGGTTACGCCGGTTTCGCCCAGCGCTTCGGCAAAGCCGGGCTCGTCCGACCAGAGATCGCAGCCGATCACGCGATAGCGCGGAGCGAGTGTTTCGCGGTCGATGCGCACCCGCTCGATGGCGCCGGGGGCGGCGCGCTGGCCGGCGGAAATCTCGGCGCCCTCGAAGGCAGGGCCTGTCGGCGAGGAGGCAGCCACCACGCGCGCCCGGTTGCCAAGCACGATCTCCGCATTGGTGCCCACATCGACAATCAGCATCATCTCGTCCTGCCGGTGCGGACCTTCTGCCAGCGTCACGGCAGAAGCGTCCGCGCCCACATGGCCGGCGATGCAGGGCAGGAGATAGGTTCGCGCACCGGGGTTGAGCTTCAGCCTGAGATCGTCGGCCTTGAGCTTCACCGCGCCCGACACGGCCAGCGCGAAGGGCGCGCCGCCCAGTTCCGTCGGGTCGATCCCCAGAAACAGGTGGTGCATGATGGGGTTGGCGACGAACACCGCATCGAGAATGTCATGCCGTTCGATGCCGCCATCGTCCGCCACTTTCTGCACCAGTTTCGAGATTTCCTGCCGCACGGCGCGCGTCATGGCCTCGCGCCCGTCCGGGTTCATCATCACATAGGAAACCCGGCTCATCAGGTCTTCGCCAAACCGGATCTGCGGGTTCGACGCGCCGGCAGACGCCACCACGCGGCCCGACAGAAGCGAGACGAGATGCATGGCGATGGTCGTGGAGCCGATGTCGCAGGCAAGCCCATAGGCTTCGTTCTTCAGTCCCGGCCACAGCGCCACCAGCCTTGGAATGTCGTCTTCGGTATCCTGATGCACGGCTGCGGTGACCGCCCACTGGCCGGCGCGCAGTATGCCCTGAACCTGCGCCAGCAGGTGTGCATCCACTTCCATGCGCCCAAAGCCCCAGTCCTTCTGGAGCGCTGCCTTCAGCCGGTCGAGATCGCCGAGCGGCCTGTGCATGTCGGGTTCTTCCACCTCGACATAGCAAAGGTGCATTGCCGGGCGGCGCTCGATGACGCGGGTGTCGGCGTCCTTGCGCACCACCTGCGCGTTGATGACGGCATCCTGCGGCACGTCGATGACGAGATCGCCCTCGACAGTTGCCGAACAGGAGAGGCGGCGTCCCGCCGGCATGGCGCGTTTCTCCGCATAGCGCGCCTCGCGCGGGCCGACCTTCGAGATGTGATCCTCGGAGGACGTGATCCTGTGCTTTGCGAATTGGCCTTCCTGAACCTCGATCTGGCATCGCCCGCATGTGGCGCGGCCACCGCATACGCTCTCCACATAGACGCCAAGCTGTCGCGCCGCGTCCAGAATTGTCGTGCCTTTGGGAAAGCGCCCGCGCTTGCCCGACGGCATGAAGAGAACGAGCGGGTCCTGGCTCATGGCCATCCCCGCATGCCGGGAGCCTGTGTCATGTCCGATGCCCTTATGCATGTCGGTATGTCCAAGGTTATCTCACTCCCGTGCGCGGCGCGCCTCGCGACCGCCGCGCCGCCGCCCGCTGCCCGAGGCAGGTGCTGCAGCGGGGGGCGCTGCTCCGGCCGCGGCAGGCTGATGGTCGCGATAGGTCATGATCCAGCGGGAGCAGTTGGGGTCCGTGCCGTTCAGCACATTGGCTGCACGCACCATCTCCATTTCCTGCGGGCGGCAGGGGTTCATGATGGCGCTCGTCATGCCGGCCCCGATCACCATCGGAATGAAACCGGCATTGATGCCGTGCCTGTGCGGCAGGCCGAACGAGATGTTGGAAAGCCCGCAGGTGGTGTTCACCTTCAATTCCTCGCGCAGCCGCCTGAGCAGCCGGAACACCTGCTGGCCGGCCGTGCCCATGGCGCCGATCGGCATCACCAGCGGATCGACAACGATGTCATGCGCGGGAATGCCGAAATCGGCGGCGCGCTGGACGATCTTCTTCGCCACTTCGAAGCGCACATCGGGATCTTCCGAAATGCCGGTTTCGTCATTGGAAATGGCGACCACCGGCACATCGTATCTCTTGATCAGGGGCAGGATGGCTTCCAGCTTCTCTTCTTCGCCCGTCACCGAATTCACCAGCGGACGCCCCCTGGCAGCCTTGAGCCCGGCCTCGATGGCGGCGGAAACGGAAGAGTCGATGGAGAGCGGCACGTCCACCAGCTCCTGCACGATCTCCAGCGTCTGCACCAGAAGGCCGGGTTCGGTGGCGTTGGGATCGACCGCCGTCACACCGGCATTCACGTCCAGCATGGTTGCACCGGCCGCAACTTGCGCCAGCGCATCATTCTTCACCGTCTCGAAATTGCCTGCGACCATCTCTGCGGCGAGCTTCTTGCGCCCGGTCGGGTTGATGCGCTCGCCGATCACGCAAAAGGGCTGGTCGAAGCCGATCACGACTTCCTTTGTGGCAGAGGCGACGATGGTTCGGGTCATTCACTGTCCTCCTGGGAGACATGAAACGCGCTTCATGTCGCTGATCGATGATCTCAATTCGTATCGACACTCGTTTCGCTGGCGTCTTTCACCATCTCCACGGGCCGTTCGCTCGGGTTGTCATGCAGAATATGGTCGAGCCTTTCGGCGACCAGCGCATCGTCCAGACCGGGCTCGCGCTTCCATGGCCTGCGGCCTTTCAGGACGCCTGAATCGTGCACGATCTCGGCCACGAACTCCTCCTGCCGGTAGGCCATGACATGAACGCCGGAAACGCCTTCGATCTCCTTCACCTCATTGATGATGTCGATGCACAGGCGCTTGCCTTCCTCTTTCTGGTTTTCGGCCCCTTCAAGCCGTGCGATCACGGCGTCGGGAATGTGCACGCCCGGCACATTGGTGCGGATCCAGCGTGCCGTCTTTGCCGATGCGAGCGGGCCGACACCCACAAGGATGAAGCATTTTTCATCAAGCCCCATGTCGCGCACGCGCTTCATGTATTCCCTCAGCATCGGCACATCGTAGCAATACTGGCTCTGCACGAACTGTGCGCCGGCGGCGATCTTCTTGGCGAGCCGCTGGGGGCGAAAGTCACAGGGCGGCGCGAACGGATTGATCGCCGCGCCGAGAAACACCGCCGGCGGCGTGGTGAGCCTGCGGCCCGACAGGAATTTCTCCTCGTCGCGCATGGTCCGAACGGTTTCCAGAAGCGACATGCAGTCGAGGTCGAACACGGGTTTTGCGCCCGGCTGATCGCCGGCCTGCACGCCATCGCCCGTAAGGCACATGATGTTGCTCACGCCCATGGCCGCGGCCCCCAGCACGTCGCCCTGAATGGCGATGCGGTTCCGGTCGCGGCAGGCGATCTGCATGATGGTGGCGTAGCCCATGCGCGTCAGCAGCGCGCAGATGCCCATGGACGACATGTGGCAGTTCGCGCCCGACGCATCCACCGCGTTGATGCCGTCCACCCAGCCGTCGAAGATCGCCGCCCGCTCGTAGACATCCTGCGCATTGGCGCTGTCGGGCGGGTTCAGCTCTGCTGTCACCGCAAATTCGCCGCGCCGCAGAACGCGTTCCAGCCGCCCGCGCGAGGCGTGGCCGGGCAGGGGCTCCAGCGGCAGGTCGACGCCTTCGGGGTTCTCATCGATCTGCGGCGGGCGCGGGCTCATGCGGCACTGCTCCCGGCTGCATTTTCGCGTTCCTGTGCGGCCCGCGCCGTCACCCGCAGCCAGGCCGAGCTCTCCCGCAGTGACTGATCCACGGGCTTCTGCACGTCGAGGATCGCATCGCCATTCCGCATTGCCTGTGCGCCTTCCCAGGCCTTCACCCACACGCAGGGCATGTCCGGCTCCACCTCGCAGTGCCCATTGGCCCGCACGCCCCCGCAGGGGCCGTTGCGCAACTGTTTCGGGCAGTTCATCGGGCACGACATGCCGGTGGAGGAGAGGATGCACTGGCCGCACATGCGGCAGTCGAACATCAGGCCCTTCACCTGCCGTTCAACAAATTTTACCGGCTTTTCAGCCCGCGCATAGCCGACGGCGTTCCAGAACGGATGCAGCGCCAGAAACAGGCTGGAGAAGCGCGCATAGACCCATTCGAGAAACCGCGCATGCCGAACCGACCAGCGCCGCATCGTGTAGCGTCTTTGCACACGCCGCAGCGGCGACACGTCAGCCGGCCGGTAGGCAAGCCGCTCGCGGGTTTTCTTAACCAGCGTCGCCTGGGTTACCGTGGTCGTTTTTGTGCTGTCATTTCCCGTCATGACCGCCTGCCTTGACGAGCGCCACGAGGCGCGCCCTGTCATAATCGCGCTCGATGGTTTCGAGTGCTCTGTCGGCTTCCGCCTCCAGATCGTCGCTGACGGAAACCGGATCGCCGCGCCGCCACTCGGCCAGATAGGCGTCGCTGTCGCGCGCGCCCACCCGCATGGCGCACATGTCTATCGCCTCGGTGAAGCGCAGCGGCAGTTCGCGCCTGGCGTTCTGCCGTCCTTTCCGGACGATCACCTGCGCGGGGATATCACGCCAGTATACCACGATCAGATTGGCCATAAGCGCTTGTTCCTTCCTCCGTTTTCAGCATTGCCGAATGCACTGCGCGCCCGCTTGCTGGCGGGCGACGCGCGCGCATTCAAATGCGACGTGGAAGAAGGTGGAACGGCAACAGTCCGGATCGTCCTTTATGCGTCCTGTGGGACGCACAAGGGCGATCTAGTGCATCACGGCGCCGGCCATCATGCTGGCGCCGACCACGACGCCGGCAATCACCAGAAGCGAAAGCACGCCGCATGTGATGGCGATGCTGAGAAGGATGCCGTCACGCTCCGAAAGCGCGAGGCCCACCAGCACGCAGGAAAAGGCCGGGAACCAGTTGCCGAGCGGAATCGGCAGCGTCACCGCAATCGAGAGAACCAGCGCAATGAGGCCTATGACCCGGTCTGCATGGTCCCGCGCAAACGGCCAGTAACGCGGCTTGATCAGCCGTTCGACGAGGATCAGCCGGGGAATGAAGCGCTCGCTCATATGGCGAAACTTGTCGGCCCCGATGGATTTGTTGAGCAGGAAGTTGGGCAGCCAGACGGTACGGTTGCCCATCACCATCTGGATCGCAATCAGCACCAGCGGCGGTCCCAGGATCACCGTGCTGCCGGGCGGGAAAGGCAGGAGATTGAGGCAGGCGAAGAACACGAAAAGCGTCGCAAAGCTGCGATCGCCGAGCGCCTGGCGGATTTCGCCGATGGAAACCTTGTCTTCTGCACGTTTTGCCAGGTCGCGGAAAATGCGCGACAGCCGGCGCGGCGGCAGCTCAGCGGGCGGTGCGCCCAACACCGTGTCCAAGTCCGTTCCCTCAGCTTTCATCGTACTCGTCTTGCCCGCCCTGCGAATCCCAAAGGGGACGTCAAACAGTCTTGTTCGAATGCCGTTAAGCCTTCATGACAATGGCTGCAAGCTTCCGCCCCCATCCGATATGTTATTGCGCCCGTCGAATTTCCATGATGTCGAGGATGGATTCTCGCTCCGGCGCTGGAAATTCAATGCGCCATTGCGCTTCGCCGTCGCGGAAAACATAGCCCACCTGATCGGTGTCGCGCCCTGCGCCATAGGCGGGCGGTTGATCGCCGCTCACCGAAAAGACGCCGAGATAGATCATGCGCGAATCGCCATCGTCGAAAAAATGGCCGTCCGTCAGCTGCGATCCGGTCAGCTTTTCAAAGAACCAGCCCGATCCGTCGTCGCTGACCTCGCACCCGAACCAGCCATAGGCGATGAGTGGCGCAAGCCCCCCGGTCTTGATGGTGCGGCATTGCCACGCGCCGGAGAGGTCGAGCCCCTGAAAGGAGCGCTTCTGCCGCCCGTCTATCTCGTCGAGTAGCGCGATGTCTTCTGCCGCGCCGCCGGCTCTGGCCTGTTTGAAAGCCTCGCCGCGCATCCGCTCATAGGCATCAAGCCGCGCCGCATCGCGATAGGTGATCTTCTGTACGACCGTGTCTTTCTCAAAACCGGCCCGCTCCATGTCGAGTTTTTCCTGAACCAGCGACTGGGCATTGGCCGCGCCGGCCATGAGGCCGAGCGCCAGTGAAATGGTGATGAGACGGTGCATGAGTTTCTCCGGAACGCAGGTCAGCAAAGCACCGCCAATGTAACCATTTCATGGCGGTTTCCGAAGCGTCAGTGCTTTTGCAGCGCCCCCGCAAGGGCTGCCGGCAGGTCGCCATACCCGGTTTGCCGCTTTTCATAAGCGAGGCAAAGCAGGCGCGCCGCCTTCTGCGCCACGGCCTCAAGCGCAGGATCTTCCGTTTGCGCCAGATAGACAAGCTTTTGATAATTGCCGAAAAAGTCCTGAATGAGCTCCGGGTGCCGGTCGAGCCCCATCGGCTTCATGAAGAAGGCGTCGAACTGGCGGCAGAGAAAATCCGTCATGTAGAAGGAGAGCATGTCCGCCTCGGCAACCGCTTCAAAGCGGGAAAGCCCCTGGTAGAAGGCGAAGCAGTGCGGGCCTTCTATGCGTTCCACCCCATGCTTTTCGCAAACCCGGTCGAGCCCGCCGCCCGTGCCGCAATCGGCATAGCCCGCGAAAATGTGGCGATAGCCCTGCGCACGCGCCTCCCGGATGGCTTTGTCCATGGCAGGCGCGATGCGCTCGGGACGGTAGTGAAATTCCGCCGGCAGGCAGGTGAGTTCCAGATGGTCGAAGCCGTAGCGGTCGCGCACCGCAAGGATTTCGCGCGCAATCATCCCGCAAGCGATGACAAGAACGCGCTCCGGGACGGGAACTTTCGCGGGGCTGAGAACTTTTTCCGGTTTTGCGCGTTCATTCATCGTGGCGGCCCAGTCTGTTCGGGCGGTCTATCCGTGAGGGAGATAAACCATGAAACTTTCCACTCTTTCCCGTCTGGCGATCCTCGTTCTGGTCGCAGGCTCTGCAGCCGGCTGCGCCAACACGATCCGCGGCGTCGGTCAGGATACGGCCAATGCGGTCGATGCGACCCAGAATGCCGGTCGCAATGTCGTGCGCGCCGCCAACTGACATTTCGGGCAACACCCGGCCTTGAAGCATTTCGGGCACCGCCCGGCCTTGAAGAAGGTCAGGCGCCGGCCGTCAGATTGTGCTTGCGCCTGATCAGTTCCTTGGCGGTTTCCACCGTCACCGCCGCATCGCGGCAATAGGCGTCCGCGCCCACGGCCTGGCCAAATTCCTCGTTGAGCGGCGCTCCGCCCACCAGAACGATGTAATTGTCGCGGATGCCCTTTTCCTTCATCGTGTCGATCACGACCTTCATATAGGGCATGGTCGTCGTCAGCAGCGCCGACATGCCGACAATGTCGGGCTGGTGCTCTTCGATTGCCGCCAGATAGTTCTCGACCGGGTTGTTGATGCCGATGTCGATCACGTCGAAGCCCGCGCCCTCCATCATCATGCTGACGAGGTTCTTGCCGATGTCGTGAATGTCGCCCTTCACGGTGCCGATCACCATCTTGCCCTGTTTGGGTGCGCCGGTTTCGGCCAGAAGGGGCCTCAGGATCGCCATGCCAGCTTTCATGGCGTTGGCTGACAAAAGCACTTCGGGAACGAACAGAATGCCGTCGCGGAAATCCTCGCCGACGATCCGCATGCCTTCGACCAGCGCTTTTGTCAGAACCTCATAGGGCTTCCAGCCCCGGTCCAGAAGAATGCGCGTGCCTTCCTCGATCTCCTCCCTGAGCCCGTCATAGAGGTCGTCATGCATCTGCTGCACGAGTTCGTCGTCCGCAAGCTCGGACAGGATGATCTCGTCGTCGGACATTCTCTGGCTCCCGCTGCTCACATTGCGCGGGCAGGGCTTCCCGTTCCGCGCTCCGGATTGCTCGCAAACATGCGTCTCAAAGGAGAATAGGGCGCGATCTGCCGGTTCCCATGGCTGATTTGCGACCTGCAGCGCAGGGAAAGCGACGGGGGAGGGGCGGCTGGTATCTTTCCCCCGCTTCGGATGGCGCGCGTTCGCGGGTTCGGAAGGCGATAAAACTGTTAACCATGATCAGGAATAAATGCAACTTTAGATTACATTCTTCTTTTCTAAAATGCTTCCCATGGTAGTGTTTCTTCAAGGGGCGGCCCACGCGTATCAAGTAGGAGTCGCATATGCGTATGTCCCTTGTGGCGGGTGCCGTTCTCACGGTGCTTGCTTCACCATCCATCGCCTTTGCCGCCAGTGGCGTTATCCCGTTCCGTGGGGAGGTTAATTCCACCTGTGTCATTACGGTGGATTCTCCGGGAACCCTGGGTATCAGCGGTGATTTTACCGTCTTGAGTTCCGATTTGAGCGGCGGCATAGCCGGTCGCGCATCCGTTCTGGCGACGGGCGCGGGATACTCCTTGTCGACCACGGCGCCGACCGCATTTTCCTCGGCGCCGCCGACCGGCAATGCTCATGTAACTTTTGCATCCAAGTATACGACGACGGGCGCGACCAGCGTGACGGATATTCCTGGTCCAACTTTGACCCCACTTTCAACGGGCCTCACGATGGCTAGCGTCGACCTCACGGCGACGAAGTCCACGGGGATCTTTGCCGTCGGCACCTACATCGCCGACGTCACGATCACCTGCGAGTAGGAGGCAGCCATGATGGCGAAGTTTGTCGCGGCGATCGTCGTTCTGGCGACGGTCACGCCTGCCGCAGCACAATCCATGACACCAATGCGCGGGGAGATCAGAAGCTTCTCCGACAGCTTCGCCGTGCGGGTTCGCCCGCACAATCCGTACCGCCATCGCATTGAGGTGGCGGTGCGGGTCTACGACGAGGATTTCCGACCGATTGCGGCGAAGGTCGTACCCTCAAAAATGATGCTGGGGAGCGATGTGTCGCGTCCTGTTCTGGTCTCCGTCGATTTCGGCGAGAGCAGAACCAGACGCGTGCGGATTTGCACGGAGAGCATTCCCTTTCCCGATCAGAAAACGAGGATTAGAGCCCAGATATGTGGACGCTTCATCGCTTACCGCGCCAATTGAGCGTGGCCCTGTGTTTCCTGCTGGCTGGTGCGGCCGCCAGCCATGCAGAGGATCAGTACATCATCAATCAGAACCAGACAGGCGTGACCCTGCCGGGTGTCACAATGCCGAACGGGTTTGACGAAGTGCGTGCCGCAGACGGCACCACCTGTCGCGCTTCCATGTCCGGTTCCGGCGCGTATCTCGACTCCGGCGTCATTGGCGGGGCCAACGACAACGTGTCGGCCTATGGCCGTCTCGTTGTGCCCTTGGGAGAACGACCAACGCGCCTTAACTGCGACCGGCTTTATCAGCTGGAGATCGAGCGGCTGGAGCTTGAGGTTCAGCTCATGCGGCAGGGGCTGGACCCGCGCATGAGTTCCCGGTCATCGGGCAGTTGGGCGAGCGACGCCTCCTGGACCAACAAGGGCAGGCGCTGAAAAGCGCCTGCCTACTTTAAAGCAGATATGCAATGTTCCTTTATTTCATTTGACGATCTCTTTGGTTTGAGGAATTCTATATTTATTTTTCAAATGAGGTTTAAAGTGAAGTATTTATTTTCATTATTGTTATTATTACCCTATTCAACATCTGCCTCTGCATTGGAGGCCAATATTCCGTTCAAAGCAGTGATCGATGATACATGCAGCGTGGAGTTTCAGACCCCAGGCAAACTGGCGCGCGATGGCTTCTATGCGCTCGATTCTGCAGCGTCTGGCGGTCGCGCCGGTGTTGCCGCCATTTACACCACCTCGTCTGGTTTCAAGGTCAATCTGCGCAACCCGAAGAACTTCACCACCGCGCCCGCTGGTGATGCGTCTGCGACATTCACTTCCAGCTACAAAACCAGCGGTGGAACAACGACTTCCAGTGTTTCAGGGGCGACGAAGACCCCGCTGGAAATGGGCGTGACAAATGTCGTTGTAAACCTGCGCGCAGTCTCTCAGAAGTCGATCTTTCACAAGGGAAAATACGAAACCTTTGTCACGGTCGTTTGCGAGTAGGCACGGCCATGCTCCGGTTTGTCATGATGTTCGGTGCCGCTCTCGCCGCATCGACGCCACCTGCATTTTCGCAGTCAATGTCTCCCATGCGCGGTGTGGTCCGTAGCTATACGGACAGCTTTGCCGTCCGCGTTTATCCGCAAAACCCTTACAGCCACCGGATCGACGTCGCCGTGCGCGTTTACGATGCCGAATTCCGGCCCGTGAAAGCACGCGTGACGCCGCAGATTTTTACGCTCGGAGCAAAACAGTCGCGTCCGGTTGTTGTTGTGGTCAATTTCGAAGGCGAGCGCGAACGTCGCGTGCGGATATGCACGGAAAGCATCCCGTTTCCCGAAGCTCATCTTGGTATGAAGGCACAGATATGCGGAAAGTTCATTGCACACCGGCTGTGATCGGTTTGGCCGTCTGCATGGCCTCTCTAGCGGGTGGAGCCAGAGCAAGCGAGCAGGTCTATGCCGTCAGGCAGAACCACAGTGGTTTCGCCCTGCCGGGGGTCGTCTCACCCAATGGATATGACGAAGTTCGCGCGGCCGACGGCACGACGTGTCACTCATCGATATCCAGTGGCGGAAGCTATTTCGATACGGGCGTCATCAGCGATTCCCTGAACTCGCCCGACAAATCGCTGTCGGCTTATGGCCGGTTGGTCATTCCCCTGGGCGAACGGCCGAAGCGTCTCAATTGCGACCGGCTCTATCAACTCGAACTGCGGCGGTTGCAGCTTGAGGTCAAGCTTCTGGAACAGGGGCTTGATCCGCGGATGATCGGTCACCAGCCCGCAGACCGGGCAGACTGGTCGGAAAGCGGGGGCTGGACCGATGCCGGGCAAAGATGATGCGCCCTGACGTCCACAAGCCATGCCCTGCGACCGGCAGACCAGTTGCGACACCGCGTGCCGCTTGCGGAATGGAAGTCCATGCTGCAAACGCTAGGCTTGTGTTAGCACGATTGCTTGAGGACCCCTGACAGGGAGCTTGTGGGATGACGGTGATGGCTGGAGACGACGAAGCACAGGATCGGCCACGTCGTGGACGGGCAGGGCGTGGCGAGCGCGGTGGTGCGGCGGCCCGCAGGGCGGCGAGGGCCGGTGCAGGGCCCGGGCCGCAGCTGACCTATATTCGCCGCACGCTCAGGCCCTTCGAGGTTCTGGACGAAGAAGCGCTGGCCTTGATCGAGGCCAATGCCGATACGGTTCTCGAAGAGATTGGCATCGAGTTTCGCGACGATCCCGAGGCGCTCTCCATGTGGAAGGAGGCAGGTGCGGATGTGCAGGGCGACCGGGTGCATTTCCCCAAAGGGCTCTGCCGCGCGCTCCTGAAAACCGCGCCTTCCACCTTCACCCAGCATGCACGCAATCCCGAGCGCTCGGTCGAGATTGGCGGCAACACCACCGTATTCGCGCCGGTCTATGGCCCGCCCTTCGTGCGCGATCTCGATGGCGCGCGCCGTTATGCAACGATCGAGGATTTCCGCAATTTCGTGAAGCTCGCCTATATGGCGCCGTCCATTCATCATTCGGGCGGCACTGTCTGCGAACCGGTCGATGTGCCGGTCAACAAGCGGCATCTCGACATGGTGTTTGCGCATATGCGCTACTCCGACAAGCCCTTCATGGGCTCGGTAACAGCGCCGGATCGCGCCGAGGACACGGTGTCGATGGCCCGCATCCTGTTCGGCGAGAAGTTCGTCGATGAGAATGCGGTGGTGATCAACCTGATCAACGCCAATTCGCCCATGGTGTTTGACGAGACCATGCTGGGCGCGGCCAAGGTTTATGCGCGGGCCAATCAGGCCTGTATCGTCACGCCCTTCATTCTGGCCGGCGCCATGAGCCCGGTAACCGTGATCGGCACGCTGACGCAGGTTCTGGCCGAGGTCATGGCGGGCGCAGCCTTCACGCAGCTGGTGCGCCCCGGCGCGCCGGTTCTGTTCGGCACCTTCGCCTCGTCCATTTCCATGCAGTCGGGCGCGCCGACCTTTGGCACGCCGGAGCCCTCGCTGGTCTCCTACGGCGCAGCACAGCTCGCCCGCCGGCTGGGATTGCCGTTCCGTACGGGTGGTTCGCTGACGGGGTCCAAGATCCCCGACGCGCAGGCTGCCTATGAGAGCGCGAACACGCTGAACTCGACCGTTATGTCGGGCACCAATTTCGTGCTCCACGCCGCTGGCTGGCTGGAGGGCGGGCTGGTGTCGTCCTATGAGAAATTCATGATGGACATCGACCAGCTGGGCATGCAGCAGCGCTTTTGCGAGCCGCTGGATGTTTCGGAGAACGGGCAGGCCATGGACGCCATTCGCGAAGTGGGGCCGGGCAGCCATTATCTTGGATGCGCCCACACCCAGGCCAATTTCCAGGCCGCTTTCTACCGCTCTTCCATCGCCGACAACAATTCCTATGAACAGTGGGCGGCGGAAGGCGAGAAGGCGGCGCATCAGCGGGCGAACCAGCTCGCCCGCAACTGGCTGGAAGCCTATGAAGCGCCCCCGCTCGATGCGGGTATCGAAGAGGGGCTTCTGGACTTCATCGCCCGGCGCAAGGAATCGATGCCCGACGCCTTCACCTGAGCGCACCGGGCATCCGAAATCAGCCGGCCGGGAAGGCCTTGAGCGTGCGCCCGTCGACAGTCTGGAGGACGAGTGCGCCCTCGGGCGTCATGGTGAAGAAGATGACGTCTGCGAGAATCTCCAGGAATTTCTGTTCCTGATTCATCAGCGCTTCCGCGCAGGCCATGCGGGTCAACGCGGCCTGGCTGATGGTCAGCCTGCCATTGTCTTCTTCCCATCCGGCCGTGTAGCGATTGCACGAGGCGTTGCCGGCGACCCGGCCATCTTCGCCGAAGGTCACCGTGACATTTGAACTGTCGATGATGCCGCCGCCATCAATGTCCTCGACCACCCATTCGGTGCCCGTGATCTTGTCCATGCCGACAACGCCGAACGGGGCCGGGGCCTCGTAGGGCTTCATGATCAGCGTGCCCAGATCGATCTCGGTCTGGGCAATGTCGATGGTGACGGGCTCGGAGATCCAGCCGGGCTGGAGGCCATCAAGAATGCCGCCGCGCAGCTGATAGGTTCCGTCCTTGTCGAGCGTTTCCCGGTCGACCGAAAGCGTGAAGGGGATCGGCACCTGCCGGCCTTCCGTTGCAATGCGCGTCTCCGCTGCGACCGACTGCGAAGCGTCTGCGTCAGCCTCGCGCAGCTCGACGATGGCGAGGGCGTCTTCCGGCAGCGCGATCCGCGCGAAATAGGTCAGCTCACCGGTGATTTTCAGCATGCTCTCCTCCTGTGCGAAGGACGGTGCGCTCCAGATCGTGGTGGACAGAAGAGCAAGGCCAAGAAGAACCGAACGGCGTTGAAAGGACATGGAAACCTCGAATTTGAACGTGTTGTCGACTCTATACTCTAGCCGACATTCCGGATGAGCAATTGTTTTGCACTGTATTGTGACGTGATTGCGTTGATAGCGGCGCGAATGCGTCCTGCTTTGCGTGCGGATGCTTGCGCGCCCACTGAACGGCCTTATGATGCCGGCATTGGCGCGTTCGCGCCAGATTTCAGCATCCGGAGACTTTTGATGGAAAAGCGCCGTCTTGGACGCAGCGACCTCCTTGTTTCGCAGATTTGCCTGGGCACGATGACCTTTGGCGAACAGAACACCGAGGCAGAAGGCCACGAACAGATGGACCGCGCCGTCGAGCGTGGTGTGAATTTCCTCGACATGGCGGAACTCTATCCCATCCCGCCCAAAGCCGAGACACAGGGGCGCACCGAGCGCTATGTGGGCACATGGATGAAAGAGCGCGGCAACCGCGATCAGCTCATCATCGCCTCCAAGGTGATCGGCCGCACCGACAATGAATGGTTTCGCGGCGACCGTCCGTCGAAGCTCGTTCGCGCCGATATCATGGACGCCATCGACAAGTCGCTGGCGCGGCTTCAGACGGACTATATCGACCTCTATCAGATCCACTGGCCGGACCGGGAAAACCCTTTCGGTTCCAACCCCACGCGGGTGACCGCGTTGAACGAGCCGCTGGCCGACGAGACGCCGATTGCAGAGACGCTGGCCGTGTTCGACGATCTGGTGAAGGCTGGCAAAATCCGCCATTTCGGTCTGTCGAACGAAAGCTCCTGGGGCGTGATGCGCTACGTCGCCGAAGCCGACAAGGGCGTTGGTCCGCGTGTGGTTTCGCTCCAGAACGCCTACAGCCTGGTCAACCGCACCTATGAGGTGAACCTTGCCGAAACCTGCCAGCGCGAAGAAGTGGGCCTGCTTGCCTATTCGCCGCTGGCGCAGGGCTATCTGACCGGGAAATACGACGATGGCGCGCTGCCGGAAGGGTCGCGCAAGGCGCTGTTTGACCGTCTCAAACGCTATGAGAAGCTTGGCGCGCAGGATGCGGTCAAGGCTTACAACACCATGGCGCGCGCGTTCGGGTTGACGCCGGCCGCTTTTGCGCATGCCTTCGTCAATTCGCGCCCCTTCATGACGTCGAACATTATTGGCGCGACCAAGATGGAGCAGCTCGAAGAGGCGCTTGATGCGCTCGATGTGCGCTGGACCGAGGAAATGCAGACTGCCGTTGATGATCTGCATCAGAAAATCGGCAATCCCAGCCCCTAGAGCGTTTCCGCTTTTCGTTGAATCGCGAAAACGCTCTAATGTACTGATTTTGCACAATTCCGGACGGAAAACCGGTTTCCACTTTTCCTGGAATTGCTTTAGATAATGTCGGTTGCGGTGTTGCCGCAGTTGATGTGAAACAACGAAAAACCCCTGCCGTGTGGGAACATGGCAGGGGTTTTTGTCTGTCTGTCGCGCCGTAAGGTTCAGACCGTGCCGGGCTGCGGCTGGCCTGCGCCCAGAACAACCATGCGGGCGCCGCGTGGAACGCGCTTGTAGAGATCCATGATGTCGTGGTTCAGCAGGCGGATACAGCCCGAGGACACCGACTTGCCGATGGACCACGGCTCGGTGGTGCCGTGGATGCGGTAGAGCGTGTCCTTGCCATCCTTGTAGAGGTAGAGCGCACGCGAACCGAGCGGGTTGGTGAGGCCGCCCAGCATGCCGGCTGCCAGCGGCCGATAGCGCTCCGGCTCGCGCTCGATCATGGCGAGGGTGGGGGCCCAGTTCGGCCATTCGGCCTTGCGGCCGATCACGCCATCGCCTTCGTATTCGAGGCCGGCCTTGGCAACGCCGATGCCGTAGCGCATGGCCTTGCCGTTTTCCATGACCAGGTAGAGGAAGCGGTTGCCCGGATCGATGACAATCGTGCCCACGGGCTCGCTGGTCGGGTAGTCGACCATCTGGCGCAGATACTGGCGGTCGATCTTGGTCACGTCCACCGCAGGGATGACGATGCCGTTGTCTTCGATCTCGCCATACATGTCCTGATAATAGGAGAGCATCGGCCATGGGGCGTTTGCAGAGGTGCCGGGCCCGCTGCCGGTGGTGGTGCATGCCGCCGCGAAGGCGGGCAGAAGCAACAGCAGGAACACCCGCGCGCCGCGATTGGCTGCGCGTGCAACAGTGGTGTGGAACAAGGAAACTCTCCTTAAGTGTAAAATACCGGTCGGTTTTTGATGTCTTTCGCCCCGAAGGCGCGGCTGCGCAGAGGCGTTGCGGGGCACTTGCCACCCGGTTCTTGATAAATTGTGGCAAATCCCGGCGATCGTGCCCGAATGTCGCGTGAATCGTAGTGGGACTGGCCATTCTGATTGCGGGGTGAGGCATTTTTCCCACAGTGACGCTGCGTAAGGTTGTGCGTGCCCGAAAAGCGGTGTGCCGGGCCATGGCGCTTTTCCAACAGGCATGACGGGTGTATTCTTGAAACATGAGAGACCAGCAGGCGACCGGACGACGGTTTGGCGCGGCGCTGGCTTTCGCAAGGGGCGGTATGACGCCGCCCTTGTCCGCATATCCAGAACCGCGCCCGACGCGCCGGCTGACCGATGGGTCAGAAACCGGGCAGGGCCGATGCGCAATCCATGTCTGCATCCGCTGCCGGCCCGAAGGCAGGAAAGGAACGGTACCATGGGTATCGCCATGACGATGCATGAATTTCTGGAAGACAGCCACGTGCCCTATGACGTGGCCAGACACAACCGCACGGCAAGCTCTGCCATGACGGCGCGGGTGAGCCACATTCCGGGCCGCGAAATGGCCAAGGGCGTGGTGCTCAAATGGGATGACAGCTATCTGCTGGCCGTGGTGCCGGCCTCCAGGCAGGTCGATCTCGGCAAGGTGGCCGACATTCTGGGTGAGAAGGTCGTGCTCGCAAGCGAGGAGGAAACGGCGGCGCTGTTTCCCGATTGCGATGAGGGTGCGGTTCCCGTGTTTGGTGCGCCATACCGCATCGCATGCATGATTGATGAAGCGCTCGATGCCGATGACGACGTCTATTTCGAGGGCGGCGATCATCGCACGCTGGTGCATGTGACGCGGCAGGGGTTCGAGCAGTTGATGTATGGAATGCCAAGGGCGCATATCAGCAGCTAGAACCTTTGCCGGTTGCCAGTTTCCAGGTGGAGTGCAGGCGTGCGGAAACGCTCCCGCGCCTGCGCCGGGGTTTGGCTGGAGAAGGGGAAGACGGGCGGCTGAAGCGACGCTCATCTTTATTGTAAAACGTGCGACCCTTCAGCCACCCGCCCGGCTCTTGACAACTTCCGACAGGGATCGCCCTGGAACCGGGTGTTCAGGCTTCGCCCTGGGGCGGGCCATCGCACCAGACCGTGCTTGCGCACGACCCTTTGCCGGACCAGCCGCCCGCTAGCAGCGACCACACACGTTATGCGACCGGCCCGGGCACCGTCCCATCTCCGCGAGATCACCGTCGCGACCTGCTTTCCCACGAGATGGGCAGGGAGGAGGATAAGCCTGTTTGAACGGGAGGGGAGAAAACGCTCCCCGAAAGGGGAAGCGATGACCGGTCTTTATGGGATGTGCGGGGATGATGCGCTGGATCTATCCCCGTTCTGCGGGTCAGGCGGCCGTGATGGCCACCTGTTCGACCCGGTTGCGGCCACGCTTCTTGGCGGCGTAAAGGCCGCTGTCGGCGACGGAGAGAAGCGTTTCCAGATCGCGCGTGCGCTTCGCGTTGCTGTAGCAAAGACCGGCGCTCAGGGATGGGTGCATGACGCCGTTTTGGGTGGGCACCGCTATGGCTGCCACATTGGCGCGGAGCCTGTCGACGGCGAGTGCGGCCTCCACGGGGGAGAGGTCGGGCAGGAGGGCGACAAACTCCTCGCCACCCCAGCGCGCGATGATCGCAGACTGCTCGAAGGTTTCACGAAACGCCTCTGCGCAGGCCTCAAGAGTTCGGTCACCCGTGGCATGGCCGTGCTGGTCGTTGATCTGCTTGAAATGGTCGAGGTCGAAGATCGCAAGCGCGAAGGGCTGCTCGGGATTGCGCTCCAGAAAGCTGCGGGCCTCGGCTTCAAAGGCGCGGCGGTTCAGGAGGCCGGTCAGGCCGTCATGCGAAGCGAGGTGATGCAGCTTCTGCGCATCGCGTTCATAGGCAAGGGTAAGCGCAAAGGCGCTTGAAGCCAGAAAGTGGAAGAGGGCGACGTAAAGCTGGATGGTCAGGATCGTGTCGAGGGACATCTGGCGCACGAACCCATCGCCGACGAGCAACGCCTGTGCGAAGCGGATGATGAATGTGGCTGCGAGAATGCCGTAGGCGAGGATCAGCCCCTTGCGCGACAGGCTTTTGTCATCGTTGTCGCGCCAGAACTCATAGGCGCAAGCCAGGGCGATGGCTGTCTGAATGACGTTCGTGACCAGATGGAAGGCGGGGTAGGAGCCTGCGGCAAGGGGCGCCGCGCTCAAGACAAGGAAGAGCGCAAGCGGCAGGAAGAAGAGCGCCAGCGGGGCGTGCCTGTTTTCAAACTGGCGCGCGGCGCGCCAGCGCAGGCTGATGCCCAGCACGAGAAGCCCGTTGGGCAGTGCGCCGCGCAGCGCGTCGGGCAGATGGGCGCCGGCCATATAGCAAAGAAGCGCGAGACAGATCACGAGATTGGCGACGCCCCAGGTGTCCCAATAGGGCTCGCGCCGCGCCCGACCGGCGATGAAGAACACCGAAGCCATGACCAGAACGACAATCGCGTTTGCCGCAAATAGCGTGAAATTGTTCAAAACCGCGCGCCCGTTTTCCTGTGCAGCGGGCGGTGTAACGTCTCGCAGCCTAACGGCAGGTTTCAATCTGCGGTTTTTATTTGCCAGCTTGTGGATAGGGCGGCGCATTGGGGGCGGCGCATGGGGACGGAGGTGGGCCGACATCCTTGCAGCGTGGTTAACGGCTTGATTCAAACTTTATTGGTAAGTTGAGGCTATTACTGGCTATTCGCCCGGCGAAAGCTGCCGGGGACCCAGATCCCTCGAACCCATGCAGATCGTATATGCGTCTTCCCGCGTTCCTTCGACCTGTCGTTCTGACCCTTGGCCTTGCCGGTTGCACCGGTGGCCCCAGTATCGATACAGCGCTCAAGATTGACCCGCCCTCGAACGAGGTGACGAGCTCCATTGTGCGGCCCGGCGTCGGTGTCCCCGGGGCGGGGAGCGCCGATGTGATGGCCGAGCCTGCGAGCGAAGCGGGCATGATGGCGATTGCCGAGCCGGACCGGGTTTCCGCGCCTGCACTGCAGCAGGTGGCGATGATCACGCCGATGCCGGCGCCCTCCGTGCGGCCCAAAAGCTCTTCTTCCGGCAAGGTGTATCGCAGCCGGTTCGGGGATGCGCATCCGATCAATTTCGGCAAGGTGACGCCCAAGCATCATGCGGTGCATGGCGTCGATGTTTCGCGCTGGCAGGGCGACATTGACTGGGTGAAGCTGCGCTCGCGTGGCGCGAATTTCGCTTACATCAAGGCGACCGACGGCATCGATCATATCGACCCGATGTTCAAGACGAACTGGAACGGGGCCGCGAAGGCGGGCATTCGCCGGGGCGCCTATCACTTCTTCTTCTGGTGCCGGAAGGCGTCTGACCAGGCCGAGTGGTTCATTCGCAATGTGCCCAAGGTGAAGGGCGCGCTGCCGCCGGTTCTGGATGTGGAGTGGAACCACCAGTCGAGCTGCAAATGGAAGCCCTCGCGTGCCGAAGTTCTGGAGAAGATGAAGGTCTTCCTCGACCGGCTGGAGCGCCATTACGGCCAGCGGCCTGTCATCTACACCGCACCGGATTTCTATGAGGACAATCTGAAGGGCGCGTTCCCGAACCATCCGTTCTGGCTGCGCGCCGTGGCCGAACATCCCTCGAAGGTCTATCCGGGCCGTGACTGGGTGTTCTGGCAGTATTCGGGATCGGGCCTGAGCCAGGGCGTTGACGGCAAGATCGACCTGAACGTCTTCCACGGCAATGAAAGCGCCTGGTGGCGCTGGGTCGGGAAGGTGGCGGGCTGACCGCCTGTACGGAAATGACCGCTTGTTCGGGGGGCTTTACGCCCCCCCTTTCTTTTGCGGTGTTTCTGTTTTGCGCAATTTTGGACGCAAAACCGGTTCCCGTTTTTGCCGGAATTGCTTTAGCCACGGGCCTCGGCAATGGCGGCAACAATGTCGTTTCGGCGCATCGCGCCATACTGGATCTTGGTGTTGAAGAGGAATGCCGGCGTTCCGTTGAAGCCGAACGCATTGGCCTGCTCCATGTTGCGGGAGAGAATCCCTTCAATGCGTTGGCGGTCCTTCTTGAAGTTCGACAGGAGTTTTTCCGGGTCATGGCCGGCGGCGGCAAGCGTCTCGTCGACCTCGTCCTGCGTCAGTCGTCCAGGCGTGGCCATCAGCGCGTTGTGGACGGCTTCATAATCCGGGCCGGCGGCGAGGACGAGGCTTGCCGCATGGACGGACGGGCCGCCGAAAATGGGCCAGTCCTTCATCACCAGCCGGACATTGCCGTCTTCACGCACCACGTCGAGCAGGTCGGGGTGGCCGCGTTTGCAATAGGGGCACTGGTAATCGAAGAACTCGGCGATGGTTACGTCGCCATCCGGATTGCCGATGACCGGGATTTCGGGGTCGAACAGAACCTCTTCGACGGTCGGGTAAAGCTGGGCGCGGGCCGGACCGACGGCGGTGACGAGCGTCGCTGCGCCGGCGACGAGCAGGGTACGGCGGTTCATCATGGCCTTGTGTCTCCTGATGGGCTGATGCTGGTTTTGAGGTTCTCGATCTTTTCGACGAGCACCTCGCGTGAGATTTCGCCCAGATGTGCGTGTTGCAGGACGCCGTCGGCGTCGATGAACAGCGTGGCGGGCAGTCCGGGGGCGCTGTAGAAGCGCGACAGATCGCTGAACTGGTCGACAAGTATCGTGTCGAGCGAGAGGCCGGAGGCGGCGAGATAGCGCTGGATGGCGGTGCGGCCTTCGCCCTGATTGGCGAAGACGAAGGTGACGTCGTCCGTCGAGGCGGCGATGTCGGCCATCATGGGCATTTCACGCCGGCAGGGCGGGCACCACGTCGCCCACAGATTGACCACCTGCGGCGTGCCCTTGTGCTCTTCGAGGCGGTAGCCATTGCCCTCCAGCGTTTCAAAGGCCTGATCCGGGACGGCGAGCGGGTCGGTGCCGCCGGTGAGCTGCCATGTCGTGTTCCAGACGATGAGGGAGAGGGCGAGCGGCAGGACCGCCCAGAGGCGCTGGCGGCCGGTGGGCAGCATGACGAGCAGGCTGACGATGACGGCGGCTGCACCCGTTGGCCAGTAGAAGCCGCCCTGCCACACCGCGAAAATGCGCAGCGGGTCGGCCACAAAACTTTCCATGTTGATGAGCACATGGCCGAGGCGCGCGCCGATGATGCCGCCGAGAAACGCCCACCAGGACCAGGCGTTGAAGCGTTCGTCCACCTTGCGGGCCATGATGCCGGTGACGATGAGGAAGACGAAGATGGCGAGTACGACCGCGAAGCGGTCTGCCGCAAGCACGAGCGGCCCGAGAGATACGGCATTCATGATCAGAGCGCCCCTGCGGTTTTGGCCGAGCCGGTCAGGTTTTCCACCGTGACGGAGCCGACGAGGCGGGTGCCGGCGACCTCGCGGCCTGCGGGATCGAAGAAGAGCATGGTGGGCGGGCCTGCCACTTCAAGGGCTTTCATGAGAGCTGCGTTCTCGTCGTTGAAGTCAGACAGGTCGGCCTTGATGAGCTGGAAACCGCCAAGACCGTCGATCACGCCGGCATCCGGCAGGATCGAGCGCTCGATGACGCGGCAGGTGACGCACCAGTCGGCGGTGAAATAGACGAGGGTGGGCGCATCGCCGGCGCTGGCGAGCTGCGCTTTGAGCTCGGGGATCGAGCCGGCCTGCCCGAAGGCGAGTTCACGGGCCGGGGCGGATGCCTCGCTGCGCTGGGCGATCTGGGCCAGCGGCTTGAGCGGATCGGTGCCGCCGGACGCCGCGCCCAGCATCAGGATGATGCCGTAGATGAGCGACAGCGCGCCAACCGAGCGGACGGCGGCGAGCGGCGTCGTTTCGGCGATCTTTGCGCTGAAGGCGAAGCTTGCGATGGCGATGAGAAGGGCTGACCAGAGCGCGAGATCAAGGCCGGCGGGCAGGAGGGGTGTCGCCGTCCAGATGGCGGTGGCCAGGAAGCCGAAGCCGAACACGCGCTTGACGCTTTCCATCCATGCGCCGGCGCGCGGCAGGGCCTTGCCGCCGAGCGTGCCCATGATGATGAGCGGGATGCCCTTGCCGATGCCAAGGCCGAAAAGGGCTGCCGCCCCCAGCGCCACATCGGCGGTCTGGGCGATGTAGAGGAGTGCGCCGGCAAGCGGAACGGTGACGCAGGGGCCGACGATGAGGGCGGACGAGAAGCCGAGAATGGCCGCCGAGCGGCGTGAGCCGCCGACGCCGCCCGTGCGGTTTGCCACCCAGCTTGTCCATGCGGTGGGCAATTGCAGCTCAAACAGGCCGAACATGGAAAGCGCCAGAACCGCGAAGAGCGCGGACAGAATGCCGATCGTGACAGGCGACTGCAGAACGAGCTGCAGGTTCTGCCCGGACCAGCCGGCGGCAGCGCCCAGAAGCGCGAAGGCCGAGGCGAGCGCGATCACATAGATCGAGGAAAGCTCGAAGCCGCGCCAGGCGGTGAGCCGGTCGCCCTCGCGCGCCAGTGCGCCGGCCATGATGGGATACATGGGGAAGACGCAAGGGGTGAAGGCGAGAAGCAGGCCAAAGAGCGGGAAGCTGACCAGAACGAGCAGAACGCCGCCGCGACCGAGCAGCGACTGGATGAGCCCGTCATCTTCGGCAAGCGCGAAGCCGGTGTCTTCACTGGTTGCGGGGGCGGCGGGTGATGCGGCGGCCGGCGCTTCTTCCGTGACCCATTCCACGGGCGCTGCGGCCTGCGGGGCCGCCGGCGTGGTGACGGCAAGCGACAGGGCGTTTACCTGCCGGTTTTCCGGTGCATAGCAGATGCCGCCATCCTGACAGCCCTGAAACGTGACGTCGAATGTGCCGAAGACCTGTTCGGCTAAGTGTGCGCTCGCCGCATCGTAATAGACTTCGGAGAGGCCGAATGTGGGATCGTCCTTGCGGATGCCGGGGCTGGTTTCCAGTGGCAGTTCCGCGCCGTTTTGCGAAGCGCCGATGTGATCGCGATAAAGATAATAGCCTTCGGCGATCTGCCAGTTGAGGGCAAGCGTGCCGTCTTGCGTGCGGGTGACCTCAAGGGTGAAGGCGTCTTCGACCGGCAGCGGTTTTGCGGTCTGGGCCGAGGCGGGGGCGGGCGCAAGGCTGACGGACAGGAAAGCCACAAGCGCGATCAGGATCGTCTTCATTCTGTCACTTCAAATTGTGTGGACCGCCGGGTTCGTACCCTCATGGCGGGATGCTGGAGAGCGAATTGAACGCCTCAACTTAAGGCAGCCTTAAGGTGGGTGTTGTTTGGGCAGACGGCAAACAGCTCAATGCAGCAAGGAGTTTTCAGCATGGCGCATTTTCGCACGGGCATGAGCGCCCGGATGCGGGCGTCCGACCGACCGGACGAGGAACATATCGACGATGGACATTCTGTCGGTTCAGGACGGTTGGGGCGGCGTGGCTTTCTGGCCGGGTTAAGCGCGCTGGCGGTTTCGGGCTGCGTTGCGACGCCAAGGCCCGAGGCTCCCAAAGTGGTTGAGCCGCCCAAGCCCAGGCGCGTCGTTCCACCGATGTATTACGCCATGCCGAATGAGCGTTTTCCCATTCCCGAAGTGGATGTCAGTCATCTGGAAGAGCGCTGGTGGCGCAAGGATGTGGATTATCCCACCAGCGAGCGCAAGGGCACGCTGATCGTGGATACGCCGAACAGGTATCTTTACCACGTGACGGGACCGAACCGCGCGACGCGCTATGGCATTGGCGTCGGACGCGACGGCTTCTCCTGGGCAGGGCGTGCGATCATGGCCTATCGCCGTGAATGGCCGCGCTGGACGCCGCCGAACGAGATGGTGGCGCGGCGGCCGGAACTGGAGCCCTACAGCATCGCCAATGGCGGCATGCCGCCGGGCCTGCGCAATCCTCTTGGCGCACGCTCGCACTATATCCATCTGAACGGCAAGGACACGCTTTACCGCATTCATGGCACGCCGGAGCCGTGGAGCATCGGCAAGGCGGTGTCGTCCGGCTGTATCCGCCTGATCAACCAGGATGTGATTCACCTGCACGATAATGTAAGGGACGGCAGCCCGATTGTTGTCATTCCCGATCCGAAGATGGAACATCTTCTGGTGACCTGATGCGGGCCTTCGGGTCTGAATGCTTGATCGAATGAGACGCGTGCGATGCGACTTTTGGTGGTTGAAGACGATCCGCTGCTTCTGGACGGGCTGACCGTGGGGCTGGGGCTTGCCGGCTTTGCGGTCGATGCCGTGGCCACCTGCGAGGATGCTTTCGCCGCGCTCAGCGCGCAGGCCTATGAAGGGGTCGTACTCGATCTGATGCTGCCGGATGGCTCTGGCCTCGACGTGCTTTCGGATCTGCGCCGGCGGGGTGACGCCACGCCGGTGGTTCTTCTGACGGCGCGCGATCAGGTTCCCGACCGGATCGCCGGGCTGGACGCCGGCGCAGACGACTATGTGGGAAAGCCCTTTGATCTCGACGAATTGTCGGCGCGTGTGCGCGCGGCGGTGCGCCGGGGCAAGGGGCGCTCCAGCGCAACGCTTGCATGGGGCGGGGTGACGCTCGATCCGGCAAACCAGTCGGTGATCCGCGACGGTGATCCGGTGATCCTGACGCGGCGCGAATTCGCGCTTCTGGCGGCGCTGATGGAGCGGCCGGAAAGCATCCTTTCCAAGCCGGCGCTGGAAGAAACGATCTATGGCTGGCAGGAAGAGGTGGAGAGCAACGCCGTGGAGGTGCACATCCACAAGCTGCGCTCGAAGCTTGGCTCCGATTTCATCAAAACCGTGCGCGGGGTTGGCTATCGGCTCCGGGAGGCGGGCGCATGAGATCCATCCGCGCACGGCTGATCCTGATCCTCATGGGCTCGACCGGGCTCGTGTGGCTGCTCGCGGTCGGCTGGATCTATCTCAGCACGCAGGCCGAGGTGGAGCGGGTGCTGGATGCGCGGCTGATGGAAGCGGCGCGGATGGTCAATTCGCTCCTTTCCGACCACCGTATCGAGGTGGGGCTGGAGGAAAATGCCGCCCGCAAGGCGATGGGGGAGTTCGAACTCAGCAATCGCCCCTATGAACGCCAGCTCTCCTGCCAGATCTGGACGCTGGAAGGCAGCCTTGTGGGGCGCTCGGAAAATGCGCCGGAAGCCCAGCTGACGGAAATTCAGGACGGGTTTTCAGAGACCGAAGTGGGTGGCGAGCGCTGGCGCGTGTTCACCGTGGAAAACGAGGTTCTGGGCGTGCGGGTGATGGTGGGCGACAGCCTTCAGATCCGCGACAGCCTGGTGAGCGATGTGATCAAGGGGCTGGTGGTGCCGGCGCTTCTGATCCTGCCGTTTCTGGCCGGGGTCATTCTCGTTTCGGTGCGCCGCGGCCTTTCGCCCCTGAGCGACATGGCCGAAACGCTTTCGACGCGCGCGGCCAATGATCTGCGCCCGCTGGAGGCGGCCAGTCTGCCGAAGGAGATTGCGCCGGCGGTGAACGCGCTGAACGGACTTTTCAAGCGGGTGGAAGATGCGCGCGACCGCGAACGCAGCTTTACGGCTTTTGCCGCTCATGAACTGAAAACGCCGCTGGCCGGCGTGAAAACGCAGGCGCAGATTGCGCTGGCGAGCGATGACCCGACCGTGCACGCCAATGCGTTGCGGCAGATCACCATGGGCGTGGATCGAACGAGCCGGCTTGTGAAGCAGCTTCTCGACCTGACCGCGCTTGAGGCGAATGACAGTGAGCCGACCCTGCAACCCGTGAGCGCGCGGGCGCTGATGCGCAGTGTGGCGGCGGAGCTGCCGCTGCCGCAGGGCGCGGCGCGGCTGAGCGTGGAGGCGGATGGCGAAGGCGCGGACAGGGTGCTTGTCGAGCCGCATTTCCTCTCGCTGGCGCTGCGCAACCTGATCGAGAACGCGCTGAACCATGCGCCGGAAACCACGGGCGTGGTGTGCCGGGTGGAAAAGGCGAATGGCGGTGTGCGCCTTGTGGTGGAAGATCGCGGTCCGGGCATTCCCGAGGCAGAGCTTTCGCAGGTGGTGGAGAAATTCGTGCGCGGGCGAAACCGCTCGGCAACCGGCAGCGGGCTGGGGCTTGCCATTGCACAGGCGGCGATGGCGCGCATGGGCGGAACGCTGGCGCTCGAAAACCGCGACGGTGGTGGTCTGCGCGCCATTCTGACCGTGCGAAAGGCGGAGGCGGCTGCATGATTTCCCGACGTTTCTTTCTGGCTGGAGCCTCCGGCGCGCTGGCGGTTGCGCCGCTGGCGGCACGCGCCGCGCCCAGCCTGAACGACATGGTGCGCGACCCGTCGCTTCAGGCGCTGGGCAATCCGGCGGGCGATGTGACCATTGCGGAGTTCTTCGATTATCTCTGCCCCTCCTGCAAGGCGATCCACCCGGCGCTGAAGGAGATCGTGCGCTCTGACGGCAATCTGCGGCTGGTGATGAAGGACTGGCCGATCAATGGCGATGTGGCGTGGTATGCCTCGCGCATGGTGCATGCATCGGCGGCGCTGGGCGTCTATGAGGCGGCGCATAATGAAGTGATCGCCATTGAGGGCGGGTTGACGCATGGCAAGGTGGACGATGCGCTGCGCAGCGTGGGGGCGGACGCCGGCGCGGTGCGTGACATGCTGGATGTGCATCTGAAGGCAATCGATGCGCTGATTGGCCGAAACGAGGCCCATGCAAAGGCGCTCAAGCTTGCCGGAACGCCGAGTTTCCTGATCGGCAACCGGCTCTATCGCCGGCCGATGAGCGCGGACGAGATCGTGGAAGCGGTGGCGCTGGCGCGCTCCGGGCGCTGAGGCCGCGGCTTGACAGATCCGCCATGGCGGAGATTATGGCGTCATGATCGAACAGGACACCCACATCGTTTCCCGGATGGCCGGCATCTCTTCAGGCGAGATGCCGGGGTTTAAGACACGCTGACAACCAGACGCGGTCCATGATCCTGCAACCTCGCCGCAGTGCGGACGGGGTTTTGTGCGTGAAGCTGCGCCCCGTTCTTTTTCAAGGAATGGAGACTTTCAATGGCACAGAACATCTACGACAACCCGGAGTTCTTCGAAGGCTACAGCCAGCTGCCCAGGCAGGTGCATGGTCTGGCGGGCGCGCCGGAATGGCCGGCCATCAAGGCCATGCTGCCGGATATGACGGATCGGCGGGTGGTTGATCTGGGATGCGGGTTTGGCTGGGCGTCCCGCTATCTGCGCGAGGCCGGGGCGCGGAGCGTTCTTGGCCTCGATGTCTCGCAGAACATGATCGAGCGCGCCCGCGCCGACACGAATGATGCGGCCATCGAATACCGCATTGCCGATCTGGAAACGCTGGAACTGCCGCAGGGTGCGTTCGATTTCGCCTTCAGCGCGCTGACCTTCCACTATATCCGGGATTTTGACCGGCTGGTCCGGATGATCCATGCGGCGCTGACGCCGGGTGCGCAATTCGTGTTCACCATCGAGCATCCGATCTTCATGGCCGCCACACAGCCGCGCTGGCTGCCGGAAGAGGACGGGCACAAGACCTGGCCGGTCAATTGCTACGCGCTGGAGGGGGAACGGCGAACGGACTGGTTCGCAAGCGGCGTGCTCAAATATCACCGCACCATGGCGACGACGCTGAACACGCTTGTCGGCGCAGGGTTTGCGCTGCGTGAGATCAGGGAATTCGCCCCGACCAGGGCGCAGATCGCGGAGATGCCGGATCTGGCCGAGGAACTGGAGCGGCCGATGATGCTGCTGGTTTCGGCCGGACGGTGAGGGCGGGCAGGTCGCCCGTTTCAAGCTGAATGAGGCGGGGTTTCTCGCCTGTTTTCTCTGGGGCGCGGGCGCGGTGCCCTGTGTCCATGGACAGCAAACGCCATGGCGAAAGCCGCGCCCAGAAGATAAGCCGACACATGGCCGGGCTTTGGGTAGCCTGCGAATATGCAATCGAGCAGAAGTCCCGGAACCACGATCAAGGCGATGAGGCTGATTGCCCATTTGCGATTATCCTGATCCCTTTTCGAGACCCTGCATCCAGAGACGGCTCAACTGCCCGGCGGAGAACCCGGGGGCAGGGGGACTGGACTTCGACTGGTCTCCAAAAATTCGCTGTGCGACCTGTCGCCCCGCAGACTGCGCCGCAGACGTCTTCACGATGCGCGTCTCATAAAACCGCGAAAGCGCTGTCTCCAGACGATCATGTTCCGCCAGCATTCTGGAAAGATGCCACGCGTCTTCCAACGCCTGACAGGCACCCTGACCGGAGGTGGGCAGGGGAGCGTGGGCCGCATCCCCGATGATCAGGACATTGTCCCGATGCCAATGGGGCAGGGCATCGAGGTCATGGACGAAAATGCGATTGAGCGATGTTTCGTCACGCGATTGCAGCACATTCCGGACCGGGCCGGGCCAGTCCCGAAAACGCTGGTCCATCTCATCGTACCAGACGGGCAACGGCCGCGTCCTTTCGATCGGGGTGCGCCACGCGGCTGCCCAGAAACACAGACCATCACCAACAGGGACGATGCCGAAACGTTCTCCCGCCCCGCAGAAATCGTGAATGGCGGCATCGATGACTCCACGCTCCGGCTGGCTGATGCCGATAATGTTGATGAAACCCTGATAACGGGGGAGCACGTCTTCTGCATGGATCGCCTGACGCACCGCCGAGTTCATGCGGCCATCTGCGCCGACGACGAGATCATACTGCGTCCTGAGCCCCTCGATATCCTGCGCGGCAATTGAGCGATTGAACTTGATGTCGACGCCCAGTGCATGCAACGCCCCGGCCAGAATGCGCATGAGATCGCGACGCAATATGGTCACGCTTGGGAAGCCGCACAGCCTGTTCACTTCCAGAATATCGAATTCGGCCTTCTGGATGCCGTGCTGATCGAACTGGCGCATGAAGCGGGGTGCGCCGCCCTTGCGTTTGATGGCGTCTGCCAGCTCCATCTGCTCCATAACGAAGACGGCATTCGGCCACAGGGTGACCCCGGCTCCCATTGAGGAAACCGCACTGCCACGCTCAAAAAGGCTCACCTGATGGCCTTGTCTGGTGGCGAAAATGGCGAGCGCCATACCGGCGACACCGGCGCCCACGATGGCAATTCGCTTTGCACTGGTCATCCGCTCTCTCCTGATCAAGAAATCTGATGCAGCTTGTATCGAGCTCCTGATTGGCGATAAATCTGGCTTTGTTGCTTTGTTAATCCTGTTATTTGGGCGATTGGATGCTGGAAAAAATCGAACTTCAGTGGTTGCTCTGCTTCCAGGCGGTCTATGACAAGCTGAGCTTCAAGCTGGCGGCGGAGCAGCTTCAGTTGCCGACATCCAATGTCAGCCGGCATGTCGCCTTGCTGGAGCGGCAGCTCAATGTTCGTTTGCTGGAACGCACGACGCGGAAGATGATCCCGACGGCGGCAGGCAAGCAGCTTTACCGGTCCATGACACCGCTCACGCAAGCGATGGATGATGCGCTGGAAGAGGTGTCCCTGTTCGGGGATTCCCTGTCCGGTCACCTGCGGATCATCACGCCGGACCTCCCGTTCATGGCCGAAATCCTCGCGGATTTCTGCGTTCGGCATCCGCAGATACAGCTTAGCTGCGACACCCGGCTGGACCCGACGGACGGATTGCTGGAAGGGTTCGATCTGGTGTTGCGCTTTGGACGCGGACCGCTGGAGAATTCCGGCTGGGTTGCAAGGGAAATCCTGCGCTGGCCGAGCTGTGTGGTGGCTGCGCCAGAGCTTCTGGAGCGATACCCGGCGCCGCAATCGCTGGAGGCGTTGAGCAGGGCCCCGTGTATTACGAGCATGTCGGTGCTTCAGGGAATGCCCTGGCGTTTCAAACAGGGGCAGACCGTTCAGGTGCAATCCAGCTACAGGGTGAACAGCGGTCAGATGGCGCGGGCGGCTGCCCTGAAAGGATTGGGTTTTGCCGTTTTGCCCCTGCATGCCTGCCAGTCAGACATCGATGCCGGCTCCCTCATCAAAATTGACCTCGAGCCCGCGCCAGAGGATCTGGTGCTTTATGGGTTTTACTCAGGCAGAAAATATCCGCAGGTCAGGGTGAAGGCGTTCCTGGAGCACCTTCAATCGGCGCTCGCTGAGTTCTCTGCGGGGCCGGTCGAATGAAGGCTTCCGATAGCGCCTGAAACGAAAAAATCCGGGCCGATGGACCCGGATTTTCTCTGGTTCTGTCGTCGCATGGCGCCGGCAAATTACCAAACTGCCATTGCGGACATTTCAGGGTGCAGGAGGACAGACCATGTTGCCCTCCTCATGTGAGGGCGAGCATAGTTTGTCCCAATTCTGAAGCTAACTAATTGAAATTATTGAATACGGGGTGAAAAGCGGCAATTTAGTTTGTCCGCAATGGCAGCTTGGTGGTGTCCCAAAGTTGAGTGCTTTGAGCGGCAGGGAGCGAAGCGGTAAAAAAAAACGCCCCGGCATTGCCGAGGCGCTGATCTAGATACTCGTGTCTGTCGAGGCTTACTGGAGTTCGGCTCGTGGATAAAACCGGGCCCCGATAAGGTCGGCCACGAATGCAGGTTCGACACCACGGCTATTGAGCTCGTTCTTGACCTTTCTGAAATGCTCGCCACGCTCCTTGGCGAGGTTCATGAGGGACACGTAGGCCTGTTGGAAGCGAGCCAGGTCCTCCGGCATGACGACCGTTTGCGGGCACCGATTGATCGGGTTTACCGCAGTGCGCGCAGATAGGTGCCCGTGCTCGATCAGAGCTTTCACGACGTTGGTAGTCGCTCGCAGCTGACGTTCAACTTCACGCAGTGAGAGTCCGCCATGGTCTTCGAGCATTGTCTTTTCGCGAAGTTCGGTCGGGTCGATCAGCACTGCCATGTAGCCGTGCCGGCTGGGATCGCGGAAAGCGCGCTCTAGCTTCCCAGCCAACAGTAGATCCAGGATCTCGACCGTCTTGCAGTTCGCCCTCCGAACGGCCTGAGGGATGCTACACAATTCGGATTCCTGGTCCGTCAACTGCTTCGTGTTTGCCAGCAGTCGGTTTAAAAACACACTGACATCTTCGCGACGAAATCGGAATTGGAGGCCGTGTTTGGCTCCCGCCCCAACGTGGGGTGCAAGGTAACCCCGGTCGACCAGGATGCCCCAGTGAACCCGTGGTGCGTTGACGAGTTCCTGCGCCTCCTTCGCGGATACGGTGCCCTCGATCTCCGCAATAAATTCCGCGATCTCCTCAGCATCGAGCATGATGCGGGCATTGGCGAGCGTCGCAGCATCCTTGGAGAGGACATCCGCTTCGATGAGAAGCTTTCTTAGGCGCTTTGGGTGCACGCCGAATTCCTTGGAGGCTGACTGTACCGAATGCCAGCGTCGATCTGTGATCGGGCCGAAGAAGTCATCACCTGGGCCGAGAGGAAGGGTGTCGATCGCGTGCTCGCGGATCAGCTTTCGAACCGGATCGTAAGCGGGGTCGTCGCAGTCGTGTGCGAGCGTTTCGTACAGACGACCGTAGAGCGCCCGTCCTCCAACATCTCCGGTCTTACCCCCGAATGAGGCCTGCTTCTCCGATAGCCAGCTACGGATTCCATCTTCTCCGCAGGAGGTGACGGAAAAGCCGGCTGTCCCTGCTTGCCACCAGTCGTCCCCGCTGAAGCCGCGGATTGGAGCCTTGAGTCCCCGCGTCTCCACGGCACCCAATAGCTCGGTGAACCTTGCAGCGACATAGAAGGGCAGTGCGTCCAGGAAGGGAGCCGCACCGATATGTCCGTTAATCCGATCGAGGAGATAACGTTCGAAAGCTGAAGGTTCGCGCACAACCGAATGCTTGGCCGCTTCCAGGATTTCCCCGTGGTCCGCTTTTACCATCGCAGCAAAGTCATGGATCATCGAAGGCTCCTGCTGTACGGAGCACTCGACAAGCGAGACGTTGTGGACGTCACATGTCCGGATGAACGAGATCAGCCATTTCCTGCGGCCCCATGCCCGTGCCAGTGGATGTTCATCCTGGCTGCGCATGTCCTCAGCCAGGCATTCCGGACAGAGACGCAGGCGGTTGCGGATCATCAGGTTCCGTGTCACCCGCTGACCATCGGCTTCGTATCCGTCCGCCGTTCTCCGGATCGCGCTTTCCTGGAGAGATTTCACGTCGATGTCCGTAAGATATGCAAGCCTCGAAAGGGCACTGTCACTGCCGTCGACGACGTCCTGAAAGCTGAAGCCCATATCGGCGCAGAAGTGGCGTGCTTTCGGGCGGCCGTTCACAGCCGCTAATCTGGAGCAGAAGCTTGCCAGAGTTTCGCCGGAATGAAGACGGGTTCTGATCGTTAACTTGGGCATACCTGTCTCCTCAAAACTTGCTGGGGCGCTTCAAGGCAGGGGTGCCTCCTTCAGTCGGACGATTTCGGACGAGAGCCGCCGAAGGCTGTAGCATTTGCCAGTCGGTGCGAAGAAAAACGTTCTCGTCCTCCGTACAACCGGAGAAGCGGCTGTAAGCCGCCGCGAAATGTCTTGCCTTCACCTGTTCGCCTGCAGCTTCATCGGACATCGCTTGCTCGATCGCGCCGCGGACGATCTGAATTACAACGCCGAAGCGGCCGTAAGCGGCGTGGAGCAGGCGGTGGATGAACTCGTCTGGCAGGGCCGAGGCGAGCTGCATTTCGGCATGCTTCGTGACCATGTGTTCGATCATCCTTCGTACGGAGGCGGCGTGTTTAGCAAATTCCAGGTTACTGAATTCGAAGATGCGGGATCTGCGCATAAGCTGCACATCGGATGAGACCAAGCGGGCGAGTGTCGGAATACCAGACAGGATAAACGACACAGGCCAGTCCGGCTGCTGCATGACGTTCTTGATCGTATCCGACAGCTTCTGCTGTTCGTTGTCGTTCAGCGTGTTCACCGCATGCTGCATCTCATCGATATGAATAAACATCACCTTACGAATCCGGATCTGCTGACGGACGAGCTCCCACACCATGTGCTCTTTGATTTCTCGGGAGAGGGGATATCCTAGCGCTCTGAGTACCTCCCGGCCCAATTGCTTAAGCGTGCAAGGGGAGGGGGCAACGACGCTGATAAGGGGAGATGTCGAGATGCCGTAGCGGTCCTCATAGGGCGCAAATTCGGGTCTGTCCGCGATGATGCGTTTGAGAAGAGTCGTCTTCCCCGCCCCGGAATCTCCGATAACCACCAGCGCCGACCCATCACGGCGTACGCTGTCCTGCGAGCCGGCGGCATTCTGGATTAGCATCTCGATCTCAGTTGCAAGAGCGTCATCCCTTGGAGTGGAGACGTGCTTCGAATGCAGCTTTGCAAGGCGTTTTGCCCGCTCACGTGATCCGTCGGGCATTGCCGATCTCAGACGGTTGAGTGCCTCTGCGGCGTCTTCTGTAAAATGGGGGTGCTCCAACGTCTCCATGTTTGAGTTCCTTTCTCTTTTATCAGTCATCGAACGACCAGTCGTCAGTGCGATCGGCTTCGTTGGATCCGTCGTCGTCATCGGCGTAGGATTCAACTTGCATTTCGTAAGGGGATGGTTGCGGCTCCCGCACTACAGGGGCAGCGCGAACGTCATCATCATCGGGATTGAGGTCATCGGCTGGCCGGTCTTCTCGACTTCTCTCCGGAAGGGTGATGACTTCGCTGCCCCTAGGTGTGTGGACCTCGCCGTCTTCCATCATCTCGAATGTAAGGAAGAGCTTCCGGTCGGCTTCACTGAGGTCGTCAGTGTTCATCACTGGTGAGCCAAGCTCTGCGCGTTGGACAGCCATTTCGCCGAAGGTTCGGCATTCGGTGATGGTCTCGGCCACTACTGCTTGGGAAACACTGGCATTTTTGGCGTGGATACTGGTGAGGTGTCTGACTGCTGCAGTCCATTCCCACACGCTGACGCCCTTAAAACCTTCGAAACGTGGTCGGGCCACAGCCCATCCGCCGGTCTCCTCATGCCAGAACGAAATTTCGCCGAGATCGAAGCGGTTCACGCGGATCTGAACGGAGGGCTTTGCCTTCGAGGCCCGGATCTTTTGGAGCAGCGGTGACTGGTAATGGATCCCCAGGAAGCGGACGCCTTTGCTGCCAATCCTGCACGAGCATTGGATCCCGAAAATGCTCCGACGCTGAAAGACATCTGGCGGTTTGGCGACCGGGTTTTGCTTTGTTTTGCGGAGCCACGCATTGCGGGGCGTTTCGCCTGCAAGTCCCGTATGCGGCGTATTGTGATAGGCATCCACAATGGCGCGGACGAGAAGGCGGTTCAGTTCCTCCACGGAGATAGACGCGTTGCCTTCCGAGTCATAGTCACCCCGGACCACGACGTTCGCAAATGTCTGACCAGTGTACCAAGAGAGGAACTTCTGTCGAATGGTCCGGAACATACGCTCCACAGTCCCCCGCAGGTATGGCTTTCCGGAAGCTGGGATAACAGCGTTGCCAGTCAGCGCCAGTACCGTCGCCTTGAAAGAATTGGCTACAAAGGCAGCGCCGGCGTCCGTGTAGACGTTTTCCGGCCTGCCGTGCATTTCCCAAGGCGTGTGGGTCCCTACTGCATCTGCGATGTACTGTTTGTCATGAACCGCCATCTCCAATGTAACGATGGACGACTCGGCCGACGGTGGCTTGGCGATAAACCGCATTGCCAGAATGCACCGAGTGGCAGCGTCAATTGCGAGCGACAGCCAGACGCGCGCGGGTTTGACCGCTTCCTTTTGTTCTTTGGAAAGAGTGTTCCAGATGCCGATATCCATAAGGATCGTCATCAACTCTACCTGGTACTCATCCATCTCCACGCGCTCTAGAGGACGTTCGGCGTTGACGCCTGACTGGGTGATCTGGAGTTTATTTGTCGCGTAGTCCGTGCCCTTTCTTCCGGCCAGCACGAAGAAGTGGTCGAGTTTGTCGATCATCGTTTCGAAGGTGCGCCGGCTGGGAGAGCGGAGAGCTTTCTCGCCATTCAGCTCACGCTTCTTGTTCTCCAAAGCAAGCTCCGCATTCATGTCTCTGAACAGGGTGGCCTTCGATGGTTGGTTAGAGCTGGCGTACCTCGCAGCCCACCTGCGGTGGATCTCAGTTTCCTCAGCTGTGAAACGGGACGGACGCGTGCCGGGATAGCGGTATTCGTCTCGAAGAGAACAGGCGTCAAACCCGGTTTGCTCGTATTTTTTCAGCCAGCGACGGAATGTGCGAGGCGTTACCGGAGCTCGCCGAAGTTCTTTGGTCCCTCCGCGAGGTTTTTTGCCCTTTGCGCACGCCTCGGCATCATCGAGTTCCTTTTGCCGTACATGCATGTACTTGGTGAGGCTTTCATCCGAGCGAGAGTATCGGCCTTCGGCTTCGTGGCGGAAGAAATCGTGGATCAGAGAATGTCGCCAGAGGATAGTGTCTTGGGCCTTCTTGCTCAGATCAGTAACCGGATGTGCCCTGTGGCCGGAGCGAACAAGCGCGTCAGACCCGCTAAACCAGTTACAGTCGACGAGAAGTTCGCCATCCGTGAACTTGCGGTAGACGCGTTCATGCGAAAAATGCTCGACTAGGTCCGAGTTGTCATAGCGGCGGAAGAAATGTCCATTGGAATTGCCCCCATCATACATATACGCTGTCTTTCCGATCCTAATACGATCCTGCCGACCGAAACGATAAACGGGAACAACGGGAACAACTGGAGCGGTCGCTCCAACAGGTGCAATGGTTTCAGCGATGCTCATTTGAAATCTCCTTTTTGTGCGGCAAGCACATCGTGGTTCACGCGTACGAACGTGTGGTCACAGATGCGCGTGTGCAGAGGGTCTCGATTGATAGCTTCGAGGACACCGTCATCGATCAGGCACCAGAAGGCTGTCCTTGCGAGGCCGGGATCCGGCGTCTCTTTCAGTAGAGCGTGGACCGGCACTGAGCCTGTGATGTCGGAGACGATGCGGCGAAGCTCTGTGCAATCCTGTTCATTGCGCATTTGCCGTGCTCTGAGCACTTGTTCAGCGTTGTACACACGTGCACGGGAGATCTGCTTCTCCGTGAGGATGACCGCCTTATCAGCAATCTGGGCCAGACTTTGCTGCCGGATCAACTCAATCTCGAGATCGAGGCCGGTTCGTCTTACACGGCTGTAAGGCTTTACCGCATAGGCTACTCGGCAGCCGTCATCGAACTGCGCGAGCAGGTCAAACGTGTGTTTGCGTTTCACGCCGTCATGGTCGACGAACCAGACCGGCTCTGGCTGTTCCCAGACTTCCAGGACATTGCGTCTAGCCAATAGGACCGTCATCGCTTTGGCCTCAAGCAGGCTTTCTGCGATCATGCAGCGGTTCGATGCGACGTTTGCCACGCTTGCGCGCGTTGATGCCTTGGTTTTCCAATCGAAACGTCGAGAAGCTTTAGATTCTCCAGGCGGTACCCAAACTTGGGTCATGCTCAAAACATGGTCCGTGCGGACGGCACGATATTTCGCACCCTCCTCCCTCGGTCTCGATCACGCGGCCCATGAACACGTGGTCAGGGCGCAGGAAGCTCGTTGTCGTGGGAATGTTTCCCGACGCCAAGGCAATGCCCGCACGACGGTCATGCAGGTGATTTAGAAAAAGTCGTTCGCTCATTTGCTGTCCTTTCAAAGCTGATGATCTTGCTTTTCGAAAGGACGATCCGGACACCGATGCTGAACATCGGCATGAATTCACACCGATGTTTAGGCTGTCGCCGCGCGGTCGTCCCGCTTACGTATCGATATGAATATGATCATGTTGTTCCGGTCCTGTGTTTGCCGATGGGTGCATCGGGATGCGGCTTATGTCAGCCTATGCGGAGGAGATCAATATCTCAGTACCCAACGATTGCACTCATTAGGTAGATTGTTGCAAATTTGCAACGAACTATTGTGTGGTAGTATGGCTCAAATATCCGGTTTCTGATTCTGACAAAACCATTCTTTCGTTTATGCGATGTAATAAGAGTTATTTTGAATTAAATTTTCTAATTTTGTAATGGAGCGTTTTTATTTTGATTGACATTTTTGTGAAGTGAAGTTTGTATTCATCGGTGTTCATTTTTGCGCATCGCGAACATTGGTAAGATCAGACCCCATTTTGTATTTTGAGGGGACCCGGACGATTTGAAGCCCAGTTTTTTATATACGGCAATGGCTCGTTCATTGGCTGGGTTCGGATCTGTGGCGATAACGGGTGCGCCTGCTTCGAACAGTGCTTTCATTCTTGCTTCGATAAATGCTGATCCGTGCCCGATCCCAAGTATTTCCAAGGCTCTGATAGATTAAATATCCGGCATGCAAGCGCAATGCTGACGCCCTTCATAACCGCCGCCTTTGCGGCGAACTCTCGGCGTTGAGCTGGCCATATCATTCTCTTCCGCCCTGGCTTTCATCTCACTGGTAAGGCTGTGGCGTCCATCCCACTCTACTTGAGCGCAAAATGTAGACCGTGGCGCTGCTCATGCCGTATTCTCTGCACAGCTTGGATACCAGCACGCCGCTCTCCATCTGACGCAGGATGCCCATGATCTGCGCCTCGGTGAATCTCGCTCATCTTGCTGAGAAGACTCTAACTTCACATCCCCTGAGATCGGGGGAGGCGCGACAATCCCTTCTGTAGTTAAGCTGTGGGCTCCAAGTTTTATAGAGCCATTCGTGACATGTCTCATTGGCCTTCCTGCCTTGCTGGTGCACACCCTCAGCCCCGCAGCAATTAATCGGCAATAAGCAAATATATATTGTAATGTATTCTTAAAGCAGGGCGTTCCAGAGATTGCCGTCTAAAACAAATAGCCGGATGCTACCATCAGAGGTCGGAGCGCCAAATTGCTTTGACATGCGGACCACGCCGCCATTGCGTTGACCGCCGAGGTGGCTAAGGTTGAAACGACACTCTTGGGGGCGGGGGATTTCATGGACAACCACAGTGCGGTCGACGCAGCAGACTCGATCAAAGATCGCCTTCTTGCCGATCGTCGTATCTTGCTCGATTTGAGCACTCGGAATCGTCTGGTCAACATCCCGCTGCGTTCGAGAAATATAAGAACGGTCGAGATCGTCGATGAAAAGTCGACTGAAATCTTTCGGCTTTTGGTTGAAGGAAAGGGACTCACATTTCTCCCTGGACGACAGCTTACAAAGGAGGAGAAGGCAGAACTCGATGAGGCCGATGACATCACCGGCGGCATTCCACAGCCCGATGACGATGAAGAGGTGGATGAACGCGGCATAGCGCGCCGCCACACGGACACACGTCTGCAGACACGGTTGACTTCGCAAGGGCTGCAAAAGCGGCTATTCGACATCTGGTATGATGCTCGAACGCTCGAGGAAGAGCAGGGCGTCAACATCCTCTATCTGGCGTTGGGGCTTGTTCGGTGGTTCGATGCTGAAAACTCAGACATCGAGCGCCATGCTCCCATCGTCCTTCTTCCCGTGCAACTTGACCGCACAAGTGCTGCCGATCGATTTACGCTTCGTTGGCGTGGAGAGCCACCATCGTCCAATCTTTCACTTCAGGCCAAGTTGAATGCTGAGTTCGGTCTGAAGCTGCCGGATCTGGCCGATGAGGAAGAAGTCGATATCGCGAGCTACATCGAGAAGATTACCGAGGCGGTGTCGAGCAAAGAACGTTGGTCGGTTTTGCCGGACGGGATGGTTCTTGGCTTTTTCTCGTTTGCCAAGTTCTTGATGTATCGCGATCTTGATCCGGACAACTGGCCTGAAGAGAAGCCTCTTGAACGGCACGCCGTTGTTGAAGGCCTGTTGGGCGATGGGTTCCCGATGCGCGAACCGATTATACCGGATACAGGACGCATCGATCCATATATTCCACCAGAGAAAACCCATCATGTTGTGGATGCCGACTCGTCACAGGCGGTTGTCATCGAAGAAGTGGCGCAAGGCGGCCATCTCATCGTCAAAGGACCGCCTGGGACGGGGAAAAGCCAGACCATCACCAACATAATCGCAGCTGCGGCAAAGGAGGGCAGAAAGGTTCTCTTCATGGCGGAGAAAATGGCGGCGTTGGATGTGGTGCATCGGCGGTTGAGAGATGCGGGGCTCGGACCGCTGACCCTGGAACTCCATTCGAACAAATCCAACAAGCGTGCGCTTCTTGAAGAGCTCCGCAGAACGAAAGATTTAGCGGGCCGGGTCCCGCAGAGTGATGCCACCGTCGTCACGCGCCTGAAGGAAGCTCAGAGCGGGCTCAACAATCATGCAGATGCTATGCATAGTGTGCATGAACCCTGCGGCATGACGCCATACCAGCTTATCGGGCACCTCGTCCGCGTCGGTGAAGGAGGTGGACTTCCGGGATTTGCGCTCGCTGCCCCAGAGAATTGGACGCCTCTGGACTATGAAAAACGACTGGATGTCTGTGGCGAACTGAGAGATCGCTTCGGTTCCATTGGTCGACCTGTAGAACATCCTTGGTACGGCGTGCGTCGGGAAGCTCTCGATCCAGGTGAGATCGACCAACTGCGCCGGAGTGTCGCCGAGTTGCGTGCGGATTTTGAACGCATTCGGACTATTTCTCTGGAAGCATCCAGTCGTCTAAATATCGAGGGGCCGAATAACTTCTCCGATCTCGTGGCTCTGGTGAGGGTTTTGCGGGCGATCACTTCAGTCCCGGACTTCAACCGGGAAGCATTCGCGGACCCCATATGGCAGCAACCGGGGCGGATCGCAGAGCTGGTTGAGGCTGGTAGCAAACTCAAGTCTCTGCGGGATACGGTAGGCACTTCGTTTGTGGAGACGGTTTGGACCTCATCGCTGGCAGAATGCCGATCCGTGCTAGCAGCGAAGGGGGCGTCGATATTCCGGATTTTTAGCGGCGAGTATCGATCGCGGCTTGCCTTGCTGAAGTCATACATGAAACAGCCATTGCCGAAGGAATTATCCGCCAGACTCGCGCTGGTAGACACTGTGCTTTCTGCACAGGTTGCTCTGCGCGAATTCAATGACTTTGAGCCAATGGGCGTTTCGGCGCTGGGAACGCAGTGGAGCGGCGAGAGATCGGATTGGGCGCGGGCCCGCGCTGTGGTGGAATGGCGGCAGGCAAATGAAGGTATCTTAACGCCGGACATTCTCAAGTATCTGGCTCAGGCGACTGACCTGCCGCGCCAAGTTGAGATTTCGCGTGAGCTATCGGAGCTGCTGACACGGCATGTGAAGAAGTGGAGCGAATTGCAGAAGTTCCTGGAGCTGGATATGCAGCAGTCTCTGGCGGCTGATAATTTCTCGTCTGCGGAGATCGAGTGCCTCGCACAGCGACTGGACCTCTGGAGTGATAATATCGAAGGCGTCACTAAGTGGACTGCATTTTACGACCGATGTAGAATCGCATCCTCACTCGGCCTCCAAAGTCTTGTAGACGGCGTACTTCGCGGCGATCTTGATGCGGATACCCTGGTCTCGACGCTAGAAAGATCATATTTCGAGGCACTTCGAACTGATTTCTTTGCGCGTGAACCTGACCTCAAACGCTTCGACGGCGAGCTACATTCCCGCTTGGTGGAAACGTTCTGCGGGTTGGAGGCTGCCCGCATGTCGCTTGCCCGGGAGCAGATCGTTGCCCTGCATGCAACGGAATTGCCTCGTAGCAACGGCGGTATCGGTCCACTCGGTGTTCTCAATGGCGAATTGGCGAAGAAGCGCAATCATCTACCCATACGTCAGCTTCTCGATAGGGCCGGACCCGTCATTCAGCAAATCAAGCCGATCTTCATGATGAGTCCACTATCGATCGCTCAGTTCCTGAAGCCGGGCTCAATTTCGTTCGATCTTCTGGTTGTCGACGAGGCTTCGCAGATCGAACCGATCGATGCACTGGGGGCGATCGCCCGATGCGCCCAGGTCGTCGTCGTGGGGGACGAGCGTCAGCTCCCGCCAACGCGCTTCTTTGCGAAGCTCACCTCCGAAATTGACGAGCAAGAGGACGATGACAGTGTCACATTCCAGGCCCGGGATGCGGAGTCGATCCTTGATCTCTGCCTCGCCAAGGGAATGCCGTACCGCATGCTTAATTGGCACTACCGCAGCAAGCATCAATCCCTGATCGCAGTGTCGAACCGCGAGTTTTACGACAATAAGCTCTTTATCGTTCCGAGCCCATATGACGCGGTCGCAGGGATGGGGCTCAAGTTCAATTACCTTCCGCATGCACACTACGACCGTGGAAACACGCGCACGAATCCAGTTGAGGCCAAGGCCGTCGCTGAAGCTGTAATCAGGCACGCCACGGAGCGGCCCGAGCTTTCTCTGGGTGTTGCGACATTCTCGGTGGCTCAACGTCAGGTGATCCTGAAGGAACTCGAGCTTCTTCGCCGAGCTCATCCCGAAACGGAAGACTTCTTCAACCGGGCTTCCACCGAGCCCTTCTTCGTCAAGAACCTCGAGAATATTCAGGGAGACGAGCGCGACGTTATCTTCATATCGGTTGGGTACGGAAGGACGAGCACCGGCTACATGGCGATGAGCTTCGGACCTCTGAATTCCGAAGGTGGTGAGCGACGCCTGAATGTGTTGATCTCACGGGCCAAACTTCGGTGCGAAGTCTTCTCTTCCATAACGGGGGACGACATCGACCTTGATCGGGTCCGCAGCCGAGGCGTCACAGCACTCAAGCTCTTCCTTACATTTGCACAGACGGGCAAATTCGGCATTGCAGAAGAGACCGGCAATGGGCCGGACTCTGTCTTCGAAGAACAGGTGGCCGACAAACTTCGTTCGCTTGGCCATGATGTGAAAGCCCAGATCGGATCGGTTGGATTTTTCGTCGATCTCGCCATCTCCGACCCTGAAAAGCCGGGGCGTTTTATTTTGGGTATCGAGTGCGACGGCGCACAATACCACTCATCCCGGTCGGCGAGAGAACGTGATCGTCTCAGGCAGAGAGTGTTGGAAGACCATGGATGGATCATTCATCGAATTTGGTCGACGGACTGGTATCTCCGCCCCAACGAAGAATTGGCCAAGGTATCGGCAGCGATCGAGAGCGCGAAGGCAGAATGGCGGAGCCGTGATGACGGTCTGGCAAAGCCTCGGCAGGCCGTGCCATTGCACTTCACCACGCATACTGAAGCAGATGTCGACGTGATCACCGCACACGTGTCGCCGGAAGAGCCACTTCTCGCAATTCCATACGAGGAATCCTCACTAGCGGTCCGTACCGATCGCGAGCCGCATGAAATTTCCGTATCGGAAATGGCACGTTACGCAATCCAGGTAGTCAAGGAAGAAGGGCCACTTCACCAGAGCGAGATCGTCACGAGAATACGATCGGCGTGGGGGTTGGCACGCGCGGGTAATCGGATTCGGGACGCCGTTTTGGCGGGGATCAGTGCAGCTAAGTCGCAGGGGGAAATCAATGGTGACGGGCAATTCTATACCGTACCAGGCCAGCAAATCCGCGTGAGAGATCGTTCAGCGGTCATGTCTCAGTCGCTAAGGCGACCGGAAGCTCTGCCGCCGTCCGAAATCCAGGCCGCGGCCGTTGCAGTGCTGGAAGTGAACTTCGGAGCCAGTCGGGAGGAACTCATCACGGCTATTGCGCGGTTGTTCGGGTTTGCATCGACGAGCGCGCAGCTTCGTACAACCATTGAGCGGTCGGTAGAAAATGCAGCTCACACCGGTTTGATCCAGGAGGTAAACGGATTTCTGACGAGTGCCTCCAGCGGCGGCTCGGCGGCAGTGGAAGAGAAAACGATGCAGGCGTGAAAAATGCGCATATCATGGCATATTAAACGTGATGAGACAGTCCGGTCTGAAGATCCTGAGAAAGATTCGGGCAAGCGCTCTTCATTTGGAGACCCGTAGGGATAGATGCGGTGCTGCGGATGTGGCTTTCTGTTCTTCGGTGCCTGGCAGGTCGGGATAAACTGATCTTGCGCATCAGCCAGTGCACCCGCCTGCGGCCGGCCCACCAGTCTTGACGCCGCGGGGGCCGAGTCAACTGTCTCGAGCTATACCGTGGTGTCTTCATGAGCGCCGCGTCTATGAGGCGCATCAGTTCGAGGTTCTCAGGCGTTTTGCCCGCCGGTTGGCAGTAGAGCGACGTCCGTGAGATTAGGATCAGTTCGCACTGTCGACGGATCGGGAGCCCGTTGTGAGCGAGGGCAATCATCATTCTCCTCCGGTTCAGGCTCAGCGATCGATGGCCTTGGCCAAAAAAATCCCGCTCGACGGCGAACTGGTCGATCTTGGTATGCAGCTTCGTCACCTCAGCCTCCCGACCGACCTGCACTTCGGAAACCTTGTCGTCGAATGCCTTAATCAGGGTCTCAATTGCCTACCGTTGCCACTACGTCACCTGATTTGGGTGAAGCTGGTGCTTCGTTGCCACTTCCGAAACCGCCCGTTCGCCACGGATCGTCTCAATCGCAAGGTAGGCCTTGAACGGGGCCGTAAACCGTCTGCGTCTCTTCATGGTGGATCGTACTTTTCATCGGACGATCCATCATATGCCTTGTCTCAGAAACTCGCACTACCTCTCAGTGCCAACAGTGGCCTTATGGTGCGTTGTCAGGTGGCACACCCTCAGGTGATCCTAGTCGGTAGTATCTGGATAGGGTGCGTACGTACCCATCAGCAGGCGCGAAAGCAAATACCTCAGTTGTGACGCCCTGATCTCCTTGAGTGATGCCTGGGTGCCCTGTGACTTTGCCTGTCAGGCAACCTACAGGCCGCAGTACAAAGGTCCAGCCTTCGATCAACGGAGCGTTTGAGAGTTCCGTTTCGTCCGGTTTCTTACCGTTGAGGATCTGTTCGAGGTCGTTGGCAAGGCCGCGTAGCCGATTAATCTCGAACGTCATGTCGAAAGCGTGTGATTGATCTTCGGATACAATAATCATGAGAGTCTCCTGCGCCAGCTGACCTGCGTGGTCGAAGCTGACGTGAGTCATTGAATGATGGATTGGAATTCTAAGAAGTGGATTGAACGCCTGTCAGTTCAGCGTATCAGTGGTCCGTGTGTCACCAGCAGTTCAAGCCTCATGAGGAGTAAGTGTACCACGCCTCTACAACGGGCCCCGGTAGCGCTACACATGGTCAACCTCTTGGGTGAACTCTTGTGCGGTGTGACACTGGACTAAGCTCTGCTGCATGATCGCTTCGACATCGGCTCCGGTAAGGCTTTGTGTTTGGAGCAGTTCGGTTGCGATCAACTCAACAGTGTTTCGATGAGTAGATACAATACTCTTGGCGTGATTGAATTCGTTGGACAGCAGTTTGTCGACCCGCTGTCGAAGATCGAGGTTCTGTCGCAGCAAAGTCAGTGGTTCAGTTTCGTTTGCAGCTAGCAGGTAGCTGAGTTGGTCTCCCAGTCCAAAGGATGCCTCGATATTCAAGGCGCAGAGCGTGGCCATGTGCAGATCTGCTCCTTCCTGGCCTCCGCCTCCTGATGAGCGAGATCCCAACAGCACTTCTTCCGCTGCCAATCCGCCGAGCATTGTGGTGATCTCGCCTAAGAGCTCGCATCTCAACATCGTCGGGGAAGAGTTGTACGAGAAACGGGTCTGTCCACCACTCTGCTGGTCGCGATCATCGAGTGTCAGGGAGGTCGCGATCGATACGTCCACCAAGCGGCCGACTTTAAGTACATGCCCCACCAAAACATGACCTGCTTCATGAACGGCTAGTCTGTGTTGTAGGCGCTCAGTAAGGGCTAGGCGAAGGGGGAGGGATGCTGTCAGATCATCGACTGTCATTGCACGCCTTGCACGGCGTGCAATTCGACGTGCATCGCGTACCAGCTTTTCCAGGGCGGCACCGGTGTATCCTTCCGTCCCATCAACAACCTCATTGAGGTCAGCCCCGACGAGATTGCCTTTCAAATGCCATTTGAGAATTCCCGTTCGAGCATCGTGATCGGGGAGGGGGATACGGATAATTCGGTCCAGACGCCCTGGTCTGATCAATGCTGTATCCAGTTGCTCAGGATAGTTTGTCGCCCCAATGACTACTACGCCTTCCCGTCCACCCACGCCATCAAGGCATTCCAGTAGGCCGTTTGTGACTTCCCTGTTGTAATGTGCATGGTGATCTGACAAGCGAGACCTATCCCCAACGCTGTCCATCTCATCGATGAAGAGGATCGCCGGTGCATTTTGCGGGTTTCGGTAATTCCCGGCCACGGATTTCAGTAATTCCCGG
>NZ_JAMQML010000030.1:0-9154 GCF_030068685.1 Nitratireductor sp. GZWM139
GCCTTCAAAATGCATGATCCTGCGCCCAACGGCTTCTGATCTTGGTCTTTTCTTGCCCTATACCAAAGGGGCCAATTTGCAGCAGAGTACACTGTGCTGTGATGAAAGGATGCCGGACATTCGGGCGCTTGCGACAAAGGCTCTATGAACGCCTTGGACTCTGTTTTGTTTTTGAAGGCTCCATGAGGTCTGGCAAGATTGTAAAAGCGCGCCCTCTCAACCACCCTTGGGTGAGCTGGCAGCTCGTGCGCATGTACCGGACCAGCAAGGATGTCACCGTCAAGCGCTTCCATTGCGACAACCACACTTAGTTGCGCCGGATCACCAAGGCGTCACTGACGCCTACAGTTTCTGACCTGCTCCCCTGAGATGTTCCCGATTTTGGGTTAGCCTGTTCCTCAACGAAGGAGACAGGCAATGAAACGGTCACGGTTCTCAGAAGAACAGATCATTGGCATCTTGAAGGAGCATCAGGCGGGCATGACGCCAGCTGAACTGTGCCGCAAGCACGGTATCTCTGATGCGACGTTCTATACTTGGCGCAAGAAGTACGGCGGCATGGACGTATCGGACGCCAAGCGATTGAAGGCGCTCGAGGAAGAGAATGCGAAGCTGAAGAAGCTTCTGGCTGAGCAGATGATGGATGTATCGACGCTCCGCGAGATGCTGACAAAAAACTTCTGACGCCCGACTCCAGGAGGAAAGCCGTGAGTTGGGCAATCGAGATGAAGGACTATTCTCAGCGGCGGGCCTGTGCCCTGGTTGGCATTGCGCCGCGCGTCTTCCGTTACCAGTCGAGCCGGCCGGACGATGCCGGCCTTCGAGAGCGATTGCGTGCGCTGTCGTCGGAACGGCGGCGGTTCGGTTATCGTCGCCTGCACCTGCTTTTGAAGCGGGAGGGCATCGCGGTGAACTGGAAGAAGCTCTATCGAATCTACAAGGAAGAGCGGCTGACAGTGCGCAAACGCGGCGGCCGCAAGCGAGCTTTGGGCACGCGAGCGCCGATGGCGATCCCGCAGGATCCGAACCAGAGATGGAGCCTCGACTTCGTATCGGACACGCTGGTCGACGGCCGCCGCTTCCGCATCCTGTGTGTCATCGATGACTTCAGCCGGGAATGCCTGGCAACGGTGGTCGATAACTCACTCTCGGGTGAACGTGTGGCCCGCGAACTGGATGCGATCGCCGAACGGCGCGGCTACACCTGCATGGTTGTCAGCGACAACGGCACGGAGCTGACGTCCAACGCCATGCTCGCCTGGCAGCAGGATCGCAGCGTCGAATGGCACTACATCGCGCCGGGCAAACCCATGCAAAACGGTTTTGTGGAGAGCTTCAACGGCAGGCTGAGGGACGAGTGCCTCAACGAGCACCTGTTCCGCAGCTACCGGCATGCCCGCGAGATCATCGAAGAATGGAGGATCGACTACAACCTGAACCGACCCCACACGAGCCTCGACGGGCTCACCCCGAACGAGTTTGCAACCCGGTCACGAATGGACCACAACGTGAACAGCGCTAGCCTGTGAACGGGTACATTCAGGGGAGCAGGTCATCGGCAAACGGAACGCCGCCGGAGAGGGTGTTTACCGGAGTTGAACACCACGGGCACCGAACCGCAGCGCGGGGCAGACTGGCAGTGCAGCTATGGCATAGGGACAGCGTGGAACGGATGGACATGTCGAACTCCAGATACACAGTCAAAACTGCGCAAAAGAACAGGCCATCTCTCTTTCAACAAAACGACCCGGAGCCGAACTAATAAGGTTACATCACTTATATAGATCCGCCCCGGGCGATGACATGCATCATCCGGCAACCGCGACGGAATATAAGGAACGACTTTTTATCCATGCATTCTACATAGTTGAAATAAAAACAAAAACAACTCTCAGTGCGCCGCTGTGCCGTTACGCCGCATAGATTGAGGATACGGGTCGTTGATCACGCAAATCAACGACCATCAATCGGCACGGCAGCTGTTATATGCAGCTGATCCAAACCTATTTCCAATGATCATTGGCCGCAGCTACCGTCGCAAAATGTATAGCAATCACATGGCTGATGGCGATTAATGCATCTGCATCTTCCGCATATTTTGGACGTAGCTGCTCACGGACTTCAGCGTCAGGTTGTGTCTTCTTTACAGCAATCCTGGCCAACTTGACGGCGAGCTCGTAGCCCTCTTCTGGGGTCGTCGTTTTGAGCGATGGGAGCCAACTGGTCATTGAATCAACCTTTCTTTGTGTTCTCTAAGTATTTTCAGAGGGTGGTTGCGTTATGACGGATCCTTCGCAATCTCCCTGTAAGCGTGCCATGTTCCATGTCCCAAGATTGGAAATATCACCACGAGTCCAACAAAACCGGTGAGTACCGACAGAACTAGACCGGACGCGACGATTGCCCCCCAGGAAAGCATGGGCTTCAGGTTTTGAGCGGTCATAACAAAGCTCAACCCCATGGCCGTCAATGCATCGGTCTTGCTCGATACAAGCATGGGCACAGCGAAGACACTGACGGCGAAGGCAAAAGAAGCGAAAATACTGCCAACGAAAGTTCCAGTAATCACCAAAGCCCAGCCGCGCGGTGTCGTGAACGCATTAATCAAAGCGTCTGCGGCGCCAGGAAATGGGTGGAGACCGAAAAAAAGCGCATAGAGCAGATCTGCTGACCGGAGCCAGAATAGCACCAAGAGGCCCAACAAAAGGCCGGCATATGCAAGCTGAGAACCAGAGGCTGGCCGTAGGATTAAAACGTCAGAGAGCGTAATTTGTTTTCCCAATGCCCGGCGATAGCTCTTTTCATAAAGACCAATTGCAAGAAATGGCCCAACAATGAGAAATCCGGAGATTGCCGGCAATGACAGGTATAGAAGGTCGGTTGAATAGAGCGCCCACAGAACCACGTATGAGGTCAGCATCAAGAAGACGCCGTAAACGAGGCTTGGCCAGGGCATGTATCTAAAGTCGCGCCAACCTTGCTCAAGCCAGGCCATGGCTGTTGAAGCTGGAAGATCTCGTGCATAAGCCGAGGCTCGGCTTTCCGGTCGCCGTACTACTGGAAGTGGTTCAAGCATGCAGCATTCCTTTCAGCAGGCAGGCTTTGCAGGCGGAACATCAGCGATCACTGCGCAATCCGGTGCACTGGATATCGCCACCGACAAAAAATGAGCATTGGCGAAAACGAAGACGGCGCCCACAAGAATTGCGCCGGCAATCGCCAGTTGCTTCTGCTTGTGTGGTTTCATTGGGCAACCTGCTTTTCATCCGCGCCAAGCCGGGAAACGTAGAATGCGAGCAGATTGATTTCAGCCTGCGTCAAGCGGTCGGTCCATGCTGGCATGACACCCTGCCGACCACTCCAGAGAGTTTGCATCACTGTAGAAAAATCCTGCCCATAGATCACTGAACTGTCGTTCAGCGCAGGCGCTCCGTTTTCGAGCCCGCCAATGCCCGCCTCACCATGGCAAGCTGCACAGTTTTCAGAGAAAAGGGTTGCCGCCGCAGCATTTGGCTTCACGCTGCCGTCTCCCAGTGAGACCACATACTCCGCCAACGCAACCCTATCCGGGCGCTCCATCCAATTGAATGACGGCATCTCCGCATAACGGGTGTCGGCGCTGTCCGTGTTTATCCCATAGCGGATTGTTTGGGCTATTTCCTCCGGTGTGCCACTCCACAACCAGGTTTCATCCGAGAGCACCGGGAACCCTTGGATGCCCCGGCCTTGCATGCCATGGCAGACCGCGCAGTTGTCTTCAAACAGCCGCTGAGCGGCTGGAAGTGCGTTATTCTGCCAGACGTCATCCGCCTGCAATGCGGAGAAATCCACATTCTCAAATGGCTGAAGCCAGTCCTGCCGCTTGGTCGCCAGAGCACGATAATCCTCGAGCGCAATATCACTTTGATCAAGCCCCAGCAGACCCCGTGTGTAGTCTCTGCCGATCGGCCACGCAGGCAGAAGGATCCAGGCGATGACGGAATAGACGAAGGTCAGGATTAGCGCCCAAATTACAATCTTTGGGAGCGGCGTGTTCAGCTCCTTGATCCCGTTCCAGTCGTGGCCCGTGGTCTCGTGACCGGTAACAGGGTCTATCTCGCGATGACTGTGCTTGCTCATTCTTTATCCATCCCATCTGGAAGAATTGAGCGCGCAGCAGCTCTGTATGCCGCTCGGCGAGAAGGGTTGTAGGTTCTGATGATGACGATCAGAAAGAACCCCATCAACCAGATCAGTCCAACTGTCTTCGAAAGATAAAGCAACAGATCGTGCGTCATTCATCCACCTCCACAACAACAGTTTCGGAGACGACAGTCAGCGTCCCAAGCGCCTGAAGATACGCGACGAGCGCATCCATCTCGGTCAATCGTGCTGGATCACCATCAAACGCCCGAATTGCAGAACGTTCCTCATAACGTGCACGAAAACCGTCAGTCTCGTTGCTGTCGGGGCGGCTTTGGGCCAAAGCATCCAACGCCGCAGACGTGATCATCTCGTCACTGTATGGAACTCCAAGCCTGGAGAGAGTTGCGAGTGAATCTGTCAGGAGATCTGTATCAAGCGATTTGAGCAACCACGGGTAGGCTGGCATAATGGATGCCGGAACCACACTTCGCGGATCGATCAGGTGCCGTACGTGCCATTCATCGGAGTATTTCCCTCCAATGCGCGCAAGATCGGGTCCGGTTCTCTTGGAGCCCCACAGCATAGGATGATCATAGGCAGATTCTCCAGCCTGAGAGTAAGGGCCGTAGCGATCAATCTCATCGGCCAGGCTGCGGACCATTTGGCTGTGGCAGGCATAACACCCTTCGCGAATGAATATTTCGCGTCCCGCCAGCTCCAGTGGGGTATGAGGTCGAAGGTCATCGGGCACCTCAACGGTCTCATCGATGGTAAACAACGGTGCGATTTCAACGATACCGCCGACCGAGGCGGCAATAATGATTGCCGCCACCAGCCCCATCGAAACCCTCTCCAGATTGTAGTGTAACTTCAGCATATCGTCACTCGGCGGGTTGTGGGAGAAGCGGTCGGTCTTTGGCGCTGCCGTGTGCCAGGCGCAGGGTCGCCCAACAATTCCACGCGCAGATCACGGCCCCAGCAAGAAAGAGGCCCCCTCCAATGGTGCGGAGCAGATAGTATGGGGCCATTGCCTGCACCGACTGAAGAAAACTGTAACTCAGTGCTCCGTTTTCATCATATGCGCGCCACATCAGCCCTTGCGTGATGCCTGCATTCCACATTGCCACGACGTAGACGAGTGTGCCGGACACCGCCAACCAGAAATGCCATTCTATCGCACGTGACGATACCATTGCATCGCGCCCGGAAATCTGCGGCACCAATGTGTAGATTGCGCCAAACACAATCATGGCCACCCAACCCAGCGTGCCGGAATGGACATGGCCTACCGTCCAGTCCGTATAGTGGCTCAGGGAATTGACTGGCCGGATGGCAAGGAAGGACCCCTCGAAGGTCGACAGGCCATAGAAGACAGCCGCCACGAACATGAACCGCAGCGTGGCGTCATCGCGAACCTTGTGCCAGGCCCCATTCAAAGTGGCGATTGCGTTTCCTGCCGATGCCCAGGAGGGCACCAGAAGCATAACTGAAAAGGTCATTCCCAGCGTCTGCGCCCAATAGGGCAAGGCAGTGTAATGGAGATGGTGTGAGCCAACCCAGATGTAGAAAAACGTGATGCCCCAGAAGCTTATGATGGAAAGTCTGTAGGACCAGATCGGTCTTCCTGAACGAATTGGCAGGAAGTAATACAGCATTCCCAAAAAGCCGGCGGTCAAGAAGAACGCAACAGCGTTGTGGCCATACCACCATTGAATCATGGCGTCCTGCACACCCGACCAGATGGGGAAACTCTCCGCCGAAGACCATCGCACCGGAACCGCCAGATTGTTGACGATGTGAAGCATCGCCACGACGAGGATGAATGCCAGATAATACCAGTTGGCGACGTAAATATGCGGCTCGTTCCGTCGAGCGAGTGTGCGCAGATACAGAACAAAATAGGTCACCCAGACCACAACAAGCCATAAATCAGCATACCATTCGGCTTCGGCATACTCTTTCGACTGGGTGCTTCCCATCAAATAGCCTGTTACGGCCCAGACACAGAAGAGATTGTAGCCTAAAAGAACGACCCAGGGGCTGATGGAATCCGCCAATCGGGCGCGCGATGTACGCTGTAGGACGTGGAAAGACGTCGCGATCAGCGCGTTTCCACCAAACCCGAAAATGATACCAGTCGTATGCACAGGGCGTAGTCGTCCGAAGCTTGTCTCTGGCCAGAGCGGTGTAGCCTCTGGCCAGTAGAGCAGTGCGGCAACCCAGACACCCACAGCCATGGCAATGACGGCCCAGATGAGCGTCATCACAATGCCGAACTGGGTTGGGGCATCGTAATAAGACCGCAGCCTGTCTTCGTCAGGCTCGGGATCATAAATCGCTCCGCCCAGCATAAATGCGAGGCCGACACCAAGGCCGAGCGCCAAAAAGCCATGAACGGACATGACACCCTGACGCGCCGCAGCAGCCATTGCCAACCCCAGGGCTGCCAGGATTATCGAGAGCAGAAGACCGGCCTGGCGCTCCGATACGGTTAGCGTGGCAATCATGCTGCAATTCCTTCTCTCTTCGGGAGCGCCTTCATTTGGGCAACGCAATTTCGGCGAGCGACGTGAGATTCAAGTCTTCGATGAACCGCATTTCTGCGCGCCGCAGACGCGCTTTCAACCTGCAGCAATTATCGATTGTGCAGTCACCACCATCGGGGGCAAGACATTCGACAAGTGCCTGGCCTTGCTCGAGAAGTCGCACCACATCGCCAAGCCTTATGCCCTCCGGCGCTTGACTTAACTTCGCGCCACCACTTCCGCCGCGCCGCGTTTCTACGATTCCGCCACGCGAAAGCTGCTGCATGATTTTCGTCAGATGGTTGCGGGACAGGTTGAACTCCACCGCCAGATCCGCGGTTGAAAAATACTGGTCCGGGGCGCTCGCCATTCGCATCAACATGCGCAGTCCATAATCAGTGAAGGAGGTTAGACGCATTCTGTGTGTCGCAGACATTGAATTGGTATTTATAATACCTATTATCATCTGCAGGAATGATTTCAAGCCTCGATATCGGAGACACCAATGTCACCCCACAATTCTGGTATCATGTCCGCACGCCCGCAAATGACCGCCGATATTGCGTTTCAGACGGGGCTTGACGAGGCCGCGTTGAGCGATCTCGTTCACATTTTTTATGGCAAGGTGCGCAAGGATCCAGTCCTCGGTCCGATCTTCGAAAGCCGGGTCGAGGACTGGGATGCCCACCTGTTACGGATGATTGATTTCTGGTCTTCCGTGGCGCTGATGACGGGCCGATACCATGGCGCGCCAGTGCCTGCGCATGCAGAATTGCCCATAGAGTGGAAGCACTTTGAGAGATGGCTGACGCTGTTTAGCGCTGCAGCAGCTGAAACCTGCACTCCGGAGGGCACCAGACATGTCGTAAAGCGTGCCAGGCAGATTGCGGGTTCACTGCACAGGACTATCGAGCGCAGAGCAGCATCAAACTGCGCTACGCCGGGCTTGTGACAAGCCCTAGTTCGCAATAGGTCGAGGCAATGACAAGAGAGGCGATGAACAGGTTTCCCTTATGCCGTGTCCGCGCCGTTTGAATGGTACGGAGCATGAGGAGAACTTGTGTGTCGTCCAAAGAAGCCAAGTTTGCCTGCTCGGCGCATATGCTCACTGACTGGGTGAAAAAAGTGAGGTGAAGAGCGGAGTTACAACTGACCTTTGAATTGCAATCGACAGAGCTGCCTGCGTTCAAGGCTGGAATGCGCTCTGTCTTTCTGAAGGAGCTTCTAATGCAGCTGGAGAGAAATGAAGACGGTTTTTGCATCGACGCCGCGTCTTTAGGGATTCTTCTGAACGTTCCTGAATACCGCGTACCGACACTGATGCGCGAAAACATGATCACGTGCATATGCGAACATGGAGAAGGTGAACATCGCGGATTTCATAGATTAACCTTTTTTTATAAAGGGCGACGTGTCCGATTGGAGGTTGATAATGTTGGCCAGATTCTCAGGCGTTCGACGATCGATTTCGGTAAACATCAACTTCCAAGATCCCTTCGAAGGGGCGGGAATCGATAACCGATCTTTACTCGGTTAAATCGGCTCCGTTGCTTTAGTGGCGCAACAGTTCCGTGTGACCTGACGCTACTTCGGTCAAATGGCTTTGGTGAAGAGCTCGGCCGCAAAGGGATTATCGGCGGTGCTGTCAAATTGTTTTTCAGCAAGGATATTGGGTTATTTCCGGTGCATGGGCAGTGACGCTGCCCCGTTTTTTTTAAGAGGGAGCGCGTAGTCTTCTGGGGCAAAGCAACGGTCTCCGCGACCCGGGTAACGTGGAAAGAGCTGCTTTTGGCATTCTCGGAGAATATCATGTGCAAGGGTCGCCGCATTGCTGCGCCAAGTGGTTAATAGTCCCAGGTGCCATCAATATTCACCGCTACTTTGAGCATTTCAGTAAGCGCCGTCAGGACCCCACCTTTTCTTATTTGTCGTGATGCTGGATTCCCTATCCGTTGTAGATTTGGCAATGGAGGAAGGGTTGGGCGTCCATAGAGAGCTCCATATGGAGTCCATTTGCGGTTATGCAATTTTGCCGCGCGATGCGGGGAAGCGACGCTGGCCGGATGAGGTGAAAGGCCAGCTTGTCGCGCAGAGCTATGTGCCCGGAGTGACGGTGAGCGAGGTTGCCCGCCGGGTTGGTCTGCGGCCCAACCATCTTTCGTCGTGGCGGCGTTTGGCCCGTGAGGGCAAGCTTGTGGTGCCGGATCTTCCCGGAGCGGAGTTTGTGCCGGCCAAGCTTGAACCGGCTGCCCCGGCAATTGCGGAGGATGCAAGGCCGTCGGCCGCGGTGGAGATCATTCATGACGGCACCACAATCCGCCTGGAAGCGACTGCGAGCCCGGACAGGATTGCCGGGATCGTGCGCGCGCTTGGGCGCGCGGCATGATTTTCCCCTCGAACCGGGTGCGGATTCTGGTGGCGACAAAGCCCGTTGACTTCAGAAAAGGACACGATGGGCTAAGTGAAGTGGTCCCGGAAAATCGGACAGTCAGCTAAGGTGTATC
>NZ_JAMQML010000019.1:0-83809 GCF_030068685.1 Nitratireductor sp. GZWM139
AACCTCTACAATATGACGACGACGCGCCAGGCGATCCGCGACTTCGTCAAAACGACGCGGGAATATGCTTTCAACGAGCCGTCCCTGCAGGTCTACCCGAACCGCTATGCGCCGATCATTCGCGTGGGAGAGGATGGAGAGCGAGAGATGGTGCGCGCCCGCTGGGGCATGCCGACGCCCCCCATGTTCATCAAGGGAAAGCACGACAGCGGGGTCACGAACATCCGCAACACCTCATCCGCCCACTGGCGCAAATGGCTTTCACCGGAAAGCCGCTGCCTTGTGCCGGTCACGAGCTTCGCTGAGCCCGATCCAGCGAGCAAGAAGGAAGGCGACAAGAGAACGCCGAACGCGTGGTTCGCATTGAATGAAGATAGGCCGCTGTTCGTCTTCGCCGGCCTCTGGACACCATGGCACGGCAAGCGCATGGCGCGCGAGGAACCGGACGATCACGAGGTCTACGGCTTCCTGACCACGGAGCCGAACCGCGTCGTTGCCCCAGTCCACAAGAAGGCGATGCCGGTCATCCTCACCACGGAAGACGAAATGACTGCATGGCTGACAGAGCCATGGGAGGAAGCGAAGAATCTCCAACGCCCCCTGCCCGACGACAAGCTCATGATCGTGGAAGCGCCGGAGGTTCCCGACTGAAACGCTTCTCGGCTCGAAGAAACGTCTTACCAATTACGTCAAATCTCAGCGTCCGGATCGGTTCCTTCCGAGCCAGCGCCATCTACTCCAACATCTGTCTTGGTTCGCCCCGGCAAATCGAGCGGACGAAAAAACAACAGCGCTAAAAGCACCAACAGACATAAAACGAGAGCAATCGGAACAGCGAGCCCTCTCAAATTCTGAAGAAAGTCAATCATGTCTCCCCCCAAGCAGACACGGTTAAAGGAGGGACAGAGGCCCAGCCACCAGCCAGAAGCATCTCAAACTGACACCAAAAGCAGTAGAAAGAAAGTTCTTAAAAACGAAACCTTGGAGTTCTTTGATGCGGGTCCCCACCCAAACAGCCAGGGTTCCCTAGCGTAATTTAGCCGAAACACAATTAACCTGGATCAATCTCATGTGACAAAATCCTCGATAATTGCGTGAAGCTTCATTTCCAGCTCCACTCTTCCCAAGTGTTCAAGTGGAGCCCTCAAGGCATTGTGAGGCCACGGTTTATGAGGATCAAAAGAGCCAATCACGAAAGCGGCTCAACTCAAATGTTGCATAGAAAACACAACCTATCCGTTTTCACAATTTGACAACACGACCATATGGACTCTCTCCGTGGCAGCTGTATTAAGCCAACTGAGTACATACACTTCAGGGAGCCGGGGAAATCATGAAAACGAGTCTTATCGCATTAGTTGCCGCGGGCTGCGGACTGGCGCTTGCCACGCAGTTTGCGACGGCGGCTGATCTCACGGAAAACGCAACGTCAGGCTACAACTGGTCCGGCGTCTATGTTGGCTTTGGCGGCGGCGCAGGCGCGTTCGTCGGCGAAGTGGATATCAACCCGCTTGCCGCCTCGGCAAACGGCATCGGCGGCGAAGGTGTGTTCGGCGAACTTACCATCGGCTACGACTACATGATGTCGCCGCGTTTCCTCATCGGTGCGTTTGCTGACGCTCGGATCGGCAATATCGGCGCGAAGCTGTCGATGGGCCCCGGCTCCATTGACGCCAAGGCCGACTACGGGTTCGACGTGGGCGTGCGCGCCGGCTATTTGCTTACGCCGTCGACGCTGGCCTATGTTCTCGGCGGCTACAGCTGGCAGCATTTCGACGTTTCCTCAAACCCGGCCGGCCTTGATTACAGCTGGGACAGCAGTGGCTTCGTGGTTGGTGCCGGCATTGAAACGGCAATCGCGAGCAACTGGACCCTCAAGTCGGAATATCGGTATTCGCACTTCGGCTCGGAAGATTTCGGTTCTGCAGGCGTGATCGAGGTTACGCCGTCGATGCACACATTCCACGCAGGGCTGAACTATCGCTTTGGGATGAACTCCGGCGGTGCGGGCTTCGATGCGCCTTCGTACAGCTGGAATGGCCTGACAATCGGTGCGGCAGTGGGTGCCGGTGGCCTGGTTCATGATCTCAAAGTGCCTGGCCTCGGCCTCGGCTTCAACGGGATCGGCGCTGAGGGCATCTTCGCGGAAGCCTCGATCGGCTACGACATGGAGTTCAGCGGTAACTGGGTCGCAGGCGTGATGGCAAACGCGCGCTATTCCACGATCTCCAGCGAACTCTCCGCACCTGGCGGCAACGCCTCGATTGATGCCGACTATGGCTTCGACGTTCTCGCCCGCCTCGGCTACAAGGTTGGAGCAGGTACGCTCGTCTACGGTCTCGCCGGCTATAGCCACCAGCATTTCGAGATCAATGTCAGCGGCCTTGGCAATCTGTACGACTGGAACGCGAACGGCTTCTCAGTTGGCGGTGGCATTGAAACGGCCGTTACGGACCGCACAACACTCAACCTCGAGTATCGCTACTCTGACTTTGGTTCCGAGGACTTTGGTTCGGCCGGGTTGTTCAAAGTCGATCCGTCCTCGCACACCGTGCGTGCAGGCCTCAAGTTCAAGCTGATGTAGGTCTGCGGATACGTCCGAATATCACCGACGAGAGAGCCCGGACTTGATGTTCGGGCTCTTTCTCTTTTGCGGGCATAGAATGCAGAAAGCCCCCGCCAGCCGAAGCCAGCGGGGCAGTTGGGGAGGATGCGGAAAGATCAGGGCGCGAAACCACCTTTGATCAGGAACGCCACCACACCAGTGATGATGCCCCCAATGATCAGCCAGTTGATGTGCGACAGGGTTTTCTTGATGTCTCCGACCGAGGTCTCAAGACCGGAAAATCGGGTATCGATCCGAGCTTCCATCGCGTTCCACTTTTCATCGTGCCGCGCGCTCTCGATCTCCCGCTGAGCTTTCCACGCTTCAAGCTCAGACAATCGCCGTTCCTTGTCCGCTGTTGAATGCTCGAGCGTGACAACGCGAGCTCTGATGTCGTGATCCATGTCTGGTGCCTTTTCGGTCACGCCCCGCTCCTGTTCCAATGCGTTGCCTGTGGGGTGGGTTCACTTCCCGCAGCGGTATTTCTGATACCGGCCACGATGCTGCGCGATGGCGACGGCGGTCACGCGGTCATTCGCCACCAGGTAAGAGTTTGTGGCCGGCGCCGGGTTGATCGGCACCAGCAGGTCGCAGGGCTCAGTGATCGCCGCCGTCTGGCAGCTCGCAGCCGCCAAGAAGGGCACACAGGACAGTGTCGTCAGCGCCAAGCGCTTCCTCATCGATCTTCCTTCCATCTTTCAGGATTGTGATGCGGTCGGATTGAAGGCGCTGCAGAACCGACGCAGCGCCCCGCTGGTGGCCGTAGAGATAAATCCCGCCAACCATGACAGAGACAGCCAGAACTGCAGCCAGCGCCTTCCCCAGCGGCGAGAGCAGCACACGGGAGGCGAAGCCGAGCCCGATCACGCGCCCTGCCCCTCGACCGCTCCCTTGATCTCACGCACGGCCGCCACGATCTGCGACCGCAGGATCACCAGAACGAGGATGACCACAACCAGCACGCCACCACCGGCTGCAATGGCCTTCCAGTCCATGCCGGTCAGCCAGCCCAGACCAAGCGCGCCGGAGCCAAGCAGCCCGGTCAGCCACTGCCAGAAGCCGGATTTCTCTTTAACCTTCTGCTCAACCTCTGCCGGAACGGTCGGACGCGGGACCGGAACGGGCACCCGCTCGATGTCAGCGGACCGCCCCACCATGTTCATCGCGTCCTTGCGCACATCGGAGACGCGACGCGACCAGCCATTGCCGAAGGTCGGCCAGTGCTTCAGGCTGCGCAGGAAGGCCATGCGGGCATCGCAAAGGCGATTGATGATCACCGCCGGCTCCATGCGCGAAACTGCGGCGATGGTGTCCGGACCGACCCGGCCATCAACCTTCGCGCCGACAACCGATTGCAGATACTTCGCCGCCCGGTTCGGGCCAGAGTTCACCGCGAAATCGAACACGGCATAATCGACGCCCGAAGGCAGCGCTTGGGCGTTCACGGCCGCCCAGTAGTGGCGATAGTAGACGGTCGCGACCTGCTGCTCAGTGATGGCCCTTAGATCAGCCTTGGTGCCATCGGCCTTCACGTAGCGACGAAAGGTGGCCAGCGTGACGCCCTTCATGGTCGCCCCGCCCGGATCGTCGGGATGGTCAGCCCAGCCACCCTCATGCTTAAGGACGAGCGGAAGCGCCCGCGCGAAGTTGCGGTCCATGTCGTTTCCTTTCTGGTGACGAATTCAGATGAGAGAGCCGCGTCATAAAGGCGCGATGCTTTCGATGCGCTTCTCTCAAGCTGTGTTGACTGCTACCCCTCTTGGGCTCCAAGGGGCACCGCCGCTCCCTGCAGGCAAGCGCTTCCCAACGTCAGCCTGCAGGGGGATTTCCACATTTGGGTGATTGAATTACGCTATCCGTGTTGGCGGGCGCTTAGAACGCCCCACGTTCGGAGCGAAAAGCCTTCCCCAATCCGAGGTTTACCCGCCAGCTCCTCTTACAAGATGTAAAGGATCGTTATTGGCACCGCGGTGTCGAATCTAATCAACTCCCATCGCGGCGGACCTGGCGAGGCCCGCTAGGCCGGTGCCCCCATCCGCCCGATAGAGTGGCACCGGCCGCTCCCTTGCCGATATTGCAGAGCCCCTTGATTTGGCTTCTGGTGGACGAACATGTAGCCTTTGAGGGCTGGCGGACTGTTTGGGTTTCAGGGAACTCTCGAGCAGCATTGGCCATAGTTCGACGCATGGCCCCGCCAGCACCAATTGTCGCTCCGCTTTACCAATCATCAACAGTTTGCGCCAAGAATGGATTGGCCAGCGCGCGTAATGTTCGGGCATAAAGCCCACCTGCTTAACCCTAACAAGCCCCGCGCGCTGGCATGTTTTTCCCGAAGCGATCTTGCCGCCCACTGTAATGGCAACCACTCGTTCAGATTTCGCCGGTAGATTTGTTCAGCTGGCAGGTTGAAGAATCTGGGGCTCTTCTGAGAGATAGGCGGGGGCTTATACCCTATCCACCTGCCAGCACCTTTTACGCCTTTCCGCAGGTGTGCTAAAGCACCATTCAACCGAGCAAGCGCAGTGCCTACGTTGCGGCAGCTGGCCTGCTCCTGAACTGCTCCCCGCAGACGGATAGGCGGCCAGCATCCAGTACGTTACAGCCTACTCTGCCCCGCCGAATAGAGCCCCAACTCAACAAGCATTCGGCGGGGATTTTTCTGCGAACTCAGCCTAGGCATTACGTGATCACACCAATGGTGCGTTGACGCCATGCGGTTATTTTGGTGCAACCGGCGGGCAAGGATCTTTGCCCTGGGTCCCCAAGCCTCAAGACGTAGATTAAAACGCACTTGCCCGCCGGCTCTCACGGCCAGCGCCGAACTAGAAAAGCGATACTTCGCTCGCCGACTTCGCAAGTGCGACCATATCGCGCCCACCCTTCCGCAAGACCACCATGCTGTCGTATCCTGTTGGCTGCTGATCTGGTGCCTGCCACGCATAGCCGCCGCGCCACTTGTAGCCCTCGCCTGCCAGGAACTCGACACCTGCGCCCATGCCAGAGACCACTGCATGATACCACTTTGTGTTCGACGCGCCGCCGCCTCGAATGAACGCCTCGGCAGCCCCCACATAACGCCCGTCCCCCGCTTCGTACGCACGATCCATCCACGACACCTGTTGACCGTTCGCACTTTGCAAGACAAGAGCCCAAGCGTCTGGGTTCGCTGATTTTGGTCCTGAGTCCGCTGTGGCGTCAAACGCCACTCGAGCATCCTCCTGCCCGCCATAGATCAATTGGGTGCCCTGAAAACCAGTTGTCACCATTTGCGGGCCATTCTCGCGCTTCAGACGGATATCCTCATACGCTTTCACGTCCGAATGCAATTCGATCCCGCCCGGAAAAATATCGAGAGAGAAGGTCTGCGACAGCACGTATCGCTCTGTGTCAAACGTGTTGTAGGCCATCAGTTCGTTGATGATGATAAGCGTGATCTTCGAGCATGATCCAACAACCGCCGAGAAGGGCTGCGGCTGGCCATCGATCAGGAGCCGATAGAACGTATTCCGCGCAGTTTGACTGCCTCCACCCCCGCCGTTTGACCCGTGGTTCCCGCCCGAATAGGCCATCGGAAGACTTGGATTGCCGTTATTTACCGCCTCAACTGTCATCGGCGTCAGCCAATCAGTTGAGCCTGTATTGATCTCCGTCCAAACAGGCTCAGTGCTATACGACGCTCTATCAACGCCGATGATGTTGGGCAGATCATTAAAACCATTCGGGCCGAAACGGATGCGGTAGAGATAATCACCACTTCTCCAGTAGGCAGACACCATGCCGCCCGCTGATATGCTGTAGCTAAGCGCACCGGTGCCATCGGCCACAGACGCCTGGTTGGAGTAGAAGTAGTTCGACGGGTCGATGATCCACGACGCACCCGGACGATCATCGATAAGACCGTTCAATGCAACCGTACCAAAAGCCGGCAGGTGGGCTGGATCAACCGTGATGAAGAACTCCAACCCATCAACCCTAGGAGAAACAACCCGGACCGTCTGAATTCCACCGGCGAGATCAATATCCGGTGCAGGATCAGTGAAAGTGACAACACGATCATTCGCCGAACTGGTCTCGAATCCTGCTATGTCGTACCTGCGGATCACCCAGGCATAATCATAAGAAGATCCGGGTATCACAGCGCCATTTTTCTGGTAGTGGATGCTGTAGTACTTGCCATATTCGGCGCCCACCACCCTCACAGCCAGAATTCCGCTATTTAGGAACGCGCTCCCCTCGCTGGTGTACCCATTTCGGGTCATTATTCTGTTGGGAAAGGGCTTGCCACGGTTCACCGTTAGAGCATCGTCGACTTGAACGCCGGGCGGCCCTTCAGGCCCCGTTACATATGCTGGGTCGCTCCAATCTGCACTTAGAGAGGACAGTTTCGCATAAACAGCAGCTCGACCATCTCCAGTGTCCAACACGAGCACCATAAAGTCGGTCGGCTCATCATCATATGCGGCGCGGCCTGCGATATCACTTACTTTGGCATCGACCGAATTGAACGCCCCCATGTCGAACAAACGCTCGACCTCGGTCATCCATGTCTGCATCTCGCCATTGATGATTTTGCGGGGGTTTCCGGCAGCATCGGTTGGCGCGACAATATCGGCACCCCGCTTGGTCCAGACGTCCATAGTATTTCTCCAATTTTGGATAGGCTTCGCCAGCCGGGCAGATGCACTGCGCGGGGCGGATCAGTTCACGATGGGTGTGGTCTCGACTCCCGGTAGAGCCTCTGCTTCACTTGGAGGCGCTAGACAGGGAGGGGGGAAATGGATTGGCTCAGACAGAACCAAGTGGTGTGCCCGGACTGCCGTGTTCGGATCGGGAATTGGACGCTTGCGGGCACCCTACAGGTGGTCTCGGGTCTTGGAGGCGTCGCTGGCTGCGTTCACCGAGGAGACCCGAACGCCAAGGGCATCCAATGTCCGCGATTAGCGGAGGCTGTTGCGGAAGCGAAGCGATCAGTCGACCATCCGCGTCGTGAATGGCCTCTTCCTGCACTGCCATTCGGATTTCGCCATCATCATCCTTGAAGGCGTATCCGTTCGCCACATAGGTCCAGTTATCTGGGGCCGCGTGAGCAAGATCAAGAAACTCTTCTTCGGTCATGTCTTCCTCGCATGCTTCGCCGGCCGAGGCGCGCTGGCTGCGGCGGCTGGAAGGGTTCAGATTGACGAGTTCAGCGCCGGCCTATGGCGGGCGGATCAAACGTCAGGGCTAGGAAGGAATGTAAGGATCGCTGCGCGTCCCATCAGAGGTCTGCGCATAAGCCTCAACCTCGTATGTATCAGAGGGTGCCCCGAGAACTGCAGGGACACCCTCACCCGGCCGTGCCTCGTAGATCGTTTCCTGCCACGGCTCCCAAGGCGACCCCACGCTAAAGCGAGTTCGGCTTCGCACCACTATTGCCACTACGTTGATGTCTTTCGTGCCGAAGTAGGTTGGCTCAACAAGCGCGATACCAAACACCGCCGGCGGCAGCGGCTTTGTATTGACTGTGGCCGCGGGGCGCAGCTCCGCCAGATCAGAGAAATACGAAGCCTCATCGTCTGAGTTGAACCAACGAACCCGAAGATCAACGTTCTGGCCAAGGACGTTCGCGGCGGCCCGCGCAAACCAAACCGTGGCTGGCCTTGAGGAAAGATCGTCTTCCCCCTTCGGGCCGTAATCGTCCCATGTGGTCATGCCTTGCCAGGGATCTGGCAGCCCGGCCGCATAGGCGCGGAAATTCGCCTCAGCTGTCGAAGCACCAGCGGGCTTGTCATACTGGACGCGAAGCTCATAAGCCCCACTGGGGTACTGAACGATTGCCGCCGCGAGTATGTTGGGCGTGTCCAGATCGCTCTCAATCTGGAACTCTGGCAGAACCGGCGGTGCAGGAACCTCCATCGTCTCCGGATCCCACGGGATTGAAAGCGCATCCGGGATGATGTGGAACGCGATCTCGCATTCACCGGCGCTATCGTCCACTCGAACGGGCTGCGTGCGCGCCCGGACCATGATGCTGGCCCCATCCTCCCCGACATCCGGGATCTCGATAAGTGCCGTGCGCTTCCCCCATGCCGCAACGCCGGCCATGGTGGTCTTGATGACGCCAAAGTCAGTCCGGGACATGAGGAACAATCGACGCGCGATCCTCTGCGCCTGACTGGCATCACAGCAGAAGATCAGATCGACCGGGAATTCCTGCTCGCCATAGACATCGATCTCATGCTGCACCCTCGCCCAGGGCGCGCCGGTAAGATCAATCTCGGCCATCTCGAAGCCACGCTCGGGCGAGAAGTAGCGCAACTTGCAGACATTCGGACGCTTCGCCCCTTCCGGCCCGGCCTGCGGAAACCGGTCGATGATGTGCCCGTTCAGAAACGTGATCTCGGGTTCCGGCCAGTCCTCGACAAAAGCAAGAGCCTCTTTGCCATCGCCGGTCTCCCGCACCTCAAGGCCAGCGCTCTCCAGCATATCCTCAACGATGTCGTAAGTGAGCGGCCCTTCCCATCCGCCCGAGAGCTGACAGCGCGGCGCAGTTCCCATCAGAGTGGGCACCAGCGCTTCGCCCTGCGTCACGACGGGTTCAATGGCATCGAAGTCGATGTGCGTGTCCCGCATACCCGGAAGCCGGCGCCACCAATGCAGGACATGCAGAACGCCGTTGATCGACCATTCCGTTGAGCTGTCGCGCGGATCGTAGAACTCGCCAACTCGGGCCGTGATCTCGACGGACTTGATGCCACCCTGAAACAGACGGAGAAAGCGATCACTGCCTGTTCCCGGATTGATCGCCCTGATCAGCGTCTGCGCGATCCCACGAATACGATGATCGGCCGTCCAGAGCGACGGGAAATCGCCCACAAGCTCCGGCCAGGCCGTTTCCGAACCATCCCCGAGCTTTGTCTTCAGATAGAGATTGGAGCCACCACTGCGCGCCCACGGCGGCGACGTGACTGCACCGTCAGGGTCGACCGTGACCGAGAGCTTGTCATAGAAATACTCTTCGATTGCAGAGAGCGGTCCAAAGCAGTGCAGCAGCAGGCGATAGATGTCGTAGCCAGCCGTATTGCCGAACGCCACCGTGCCGGCGAGACGCACGCGGCCAAATGCATAGCGCCCCGGCCCCTCTTTGCCCTGTGTGGTGTTCTTGATCTCGTTCGGGTCAACTGACGGCTGCCGTCCGAAGAGCGCTGCCTGTAGCGCAACCTGGGCGGCCGTGACAGCGATACCAACCGTTGCAAGACCGATTGCAGCAGCCCCCACGGTTGGCAGCAGAGCCCCCGCACCAACTGCCAGAAATGCCGAGATTACCGCCGATCCAATTGCAACGAAGGCATAGGCAGGCGAAAGGGTCGCCAGCATGATGCCAGCGGCCAGAACAACAGCTCTGAATTTCATGTCAGACTTGCCAGCTTTTCACGATGCGGTGCGAGCGGACGCCGAGGACGCGAACGCCCTCCTCTGCCCGCCAGATGAAGGTCTGGCCGTGCAGCCAGATACCTCCGACATGACCGAGGCTGGTGTCGATGATGCCGATGTCGCCGATTTCGGGCGTGTCGTGTCTCTCAACCAGTCCGAGCTTGCGCGTGATGGGCCTCCAGACCTCGACCAAACCACCGGCGTCAGCGATGATGCGCGCCGCTTTTTCCTCAGTGTCGTAGAACGGCCAATCGAACTCCCGGCCGGTGACCTCGGCCACCCATTGGGCAGGCAGCGTCGAGCAATCATCGACACCCCACTCGACCGGCCTGCCCTTGAGAGCATCAACGATTGCGCGCAGGCGCTCGCCGCGCCCTCGATGTTCGGCCGTTGGCGTCACTTCTTGTAATCCTCGATGATCGGCGCGTTGATGAAGTCGAGCCCCTTGTCGCCGGGATAGCGCTGCCGTTGACCGGCCGGCGACCACTGCGCCCCGGCGGCTGGGAAGTTCAGTCCTTCCCAGATCGACACAATGCGCAACTGGATTGCCCTGACAGCGGCTCCAACGAATGCGAATTTCGGGGCGGTGATCTTGCCGGGATAGAGCTTCCTGAGCCCAATAACCGCCTCTCCGGTTTCGGCATCGAACGTCGCGAAGTAGAGGTCGCACTGCGCGCCCTCAACCGTATGACGGTCATCCCACACAGTCTTGAGGAATTCCCGGTTCGCGCCAGAGATCACAACGTCAACGGCCGGTGCCTGCCCGAAGCGCGGTTCCTCAATCGAACCAACTGAAACGAGCTGCCCGCCGAATGGATCACTGACGCCCTCCCACACATGCCCGCCGATCTCGACCGGCCCCAACCCCGTGTGCAGACGGCGTTCACCAGACGGCAAAACGACATGGGCGAACCATGCACGCTGGATATGCGGCCCAGACAGCTTGTCGAGGTCTTCAGCGGTGTAGAAGGTCATGGATCAATCCGTGAAATACTGCCGAACGTAGGGGTCAATGATCTCGGACAGCTGCACGCCCTGCCCATCGGTGTGTACGACACCGCGCGCCATTGATGTGCCGCCGGGCACAGTCTTCATGACGAGGGTTGGATGCAGGGTCGCGAAGTCATCGGTGGTGAGTGCTTTGCGCAGACGAGGCCAGATCCGATACTGACCCGGCGCAATCACCTGCGTGATCATGTACAGGCCGAAATGGAACGGCATGAACCCGAGATAATCGCCAATCCCAAGCTGGTGACCCCAGAACGCATCCGAGAGGGTTACGACGCTGGCATCATAGGCGGATGCCGCAGCCATCGGCACAATCGGGTAGGAAGGCTTCCAGCCCTTTCCATTGCTCCAAGGCTCGCCATTCGACCAAGGCTGCGAAACGAAAGGCCCAACAATTCCAGCCTCTTGTGGCGTTAACATATCGCCATCGATGAACTTAAAGCGAGCAGCGTTCACGCCCTCCATCAGCGAGGTCAGGAAGCCGCGTTCGCGCCGGGCCTCGCGCCCCATCTTGAGCGTGAAGTCCAGGCGAAAGGAGACCACATCACCTATGCCGCTCCGTGTTTGCTCAGCCCCGTCCGAGGCAGTCGTCGTACCGGAGTTGCGGGCATTTGGCCCGCTGGTCCACGTGACCTTGGTAAGCCGGATCGGTTCGGGGAAGTCGACAAGCCGATACATCAGAACGGGCTCCTTGGTCTGATCCTGCGGACACGGCGCTCTTCGTCCCGACCGTCAATCCGCGCATCAAAGCTACGGGATACCCGCGCACTGGACGCCGCACTCTCTTCACGGGCAACCGGGCGGGAAGCTCGCTCAACCGCTGTGTCAAAACCGCCATCGGCATCGAAGCGTGAAACGAGCTCGAGACGCATAGGCTGATCGTTTGCTGCCTGACGGGGCGCTGAGACACCAAGACGCCCATCAGGACCACGGCGCAGCGGCATGATCGCCTCCGGCCCCGCCTCGCCCATCAGGCCAGCACCATTTGCCATCGGGAATACCGTTGGCCGATTGACCACGCCACCATTGGCAAACGGCACGACATTGCCCTGCGTGATCACACCGCCATGCGAGAAGCCGAGAAGCCCCTGAACGAAACCACCACCGAACAGGCCCGGATTGAACTGCATCATGAGCTTCATGGCGACGGACAGAGCCTGTGACAGCGCATCCTTCCAGCTCAATGTGCCATCGATGAGCCCTTTGAGGATGCCGCCAGTCTCTCGGCCTGCGTCCTGAAGCGCGTTCTGCATGCGCTCCATCTCTTCCGTAAGCCCGTTCCATGGGTCTTTAGCGTCGTCGGCTGCGCCCTTCAAAGCCTTACCGGCGGCTCCTGCCTCATCCTTCACGCCCTCAAGCGCGTTCTGGACAGCTCGGACGCTCACCGCATCAAAGAACCCACCAAGCGGATCGCTTCCCATGATATCGGACACGGCGGCATTCCGATTGGCCCATATATCGCCAAGAGCTGAACTGGTGCGCCCACCGATTTCGGCCAGCTGACCGCCCAACGCCGAGGCTGCGCCTGCGTAGGGGTTTTCGATCCCGCCGAATTCGATCTGGTCGAACCCGCTGATATCCACCCAGTCCGGCAGCATCGCGATGAGTTTGTTGAGGCGAGTGATCGCGCCATTGATCATATCCTCGACGCCCTGAACCACACGATTGGCAGTCGAGTAAACAAAATCTCCGAGCGCGGCGGGAAGCCCCGACCAAACCGCGACGACAGCCTCATAGCCGCCGGCGAACACCGCAGCTATGGAATCCACCACCGCATTGACGTCAACGAATGCGGCGTGAAACGAATTGATGATCAGATTGCCAAGCCAGATCGTTTTATCCGCGACCCAATCCCATGCAGCACCGAACCACGGAGCCATGGCTTCAACTGCCGGCCGGATCGTCTCGAAGATGCCATCTCGAATGACCTGGAAAGTGGCCAGCGCCACATCACCCATGCCGACTGTGACATCCGACACCTGATTGATCTCATGCGTCATGCCAGCAAGTGCAGCGCCAGCCATACCGGCAACGGCAGCAAGGGGCCCCATCCACCGGACAAAGCTCGCGACCTGGACCGCACTGTCCTTGATGGCCTGATTGAAGCCGCCTCGACCCATGTAGAGCTGACCGATCTGCGCGACCTGAAAACCCAGGTTCTGCAATGCGTAAATGCCCATCGTCGGCGCAGTGGCTAAGGCCTGACCAATGTCGATCAACTGGAAAGAAAGCTGGCGATTGTTGTGCATCGCGATACGGGAGGCCTTCGCCATCTGCAATGTTGCCGTTGCCGCGACGTTCGCCCCTGCTGCGGCCAACTGATATCGTGCATTCAGCATGTCGAGTGCCGCTGCCTTTTCCTGGGCATTGATAGCGCCGATAGCGTGTGCTCGATTTAGGTCGTTGAGCTCTCCGTCATACGCCTTCGATGCGGCAAACACCGGATTGTACTTTGCGCGGAGGCGATCCAACTCGGCACCAAATGCTGCGATGTCTTCAGCGCGCGAGGCATAGTGCGTAGCTCCCATGCGTGCTTCTGCTGCAGTGAGCTTGGCAATAGCCATTGCGTGCCGAGTTACTGCATTTGCGGCGTTGTCATTCGCCTGTTCAACTTGCTCAGTCGCACGCCCTGCGGCATGACCAGCAGAAACGAACCGTCCAAATTCGTCCCTAAGCCGCGCTGTCTTCTGTTCAACGTGGCCCGCGCTGGTAGTCAGGCGGTCGAGATCGACGGCAGCACTTTTGACCTGAGAGGAGTCAACCGCGAACCCAAGACGAGCAGTCGACATGGCAGGTCACCTCTATCCAAACAGGGCTTTGACGAGTGCGGGCGTTACCGGCTGGCCTTCAACGACTTCCGGCTCTTCTTCCGGGTCTCGGCCGAGCCAGCGGAGACGGATGATTTCCATCTCATCGAGCGCGCGGATTTCCCAGGGCTTCAGGCGCGTGCCGGACACCCGGCACCACGCATCAATCTCGGTCGGGCTGATCGCATTGGCCGAGTAGCCATTGCTACTGCGCCGCGCATCAAGTCGCCAGAAAGCCCACCAGAGCCGTTCGGCCACCGTAGGCACGAATGGCCTACGCTTGTCGTGGACTGCCTCCAGCGCTTGGCAGAGCGCGGCGATCAGCCCTTCGTAAAACGCGCCCGGTTGCCGGCGGCCTTGTCGACCTGCTCACGAATAAAGCGGTGCCGGCGATAGAGCTTCTCCGCGTTCTCCTCGCTGAACTCCAGTTCCTGCCCGTCGAGAATGATGTTGGGCACCCAGCCCATCGTCAGCTTGGCGAGATACCGGATGCCGCGCTGTGCAGCCTCTCGCGCCTTGAGCCGCGTCAGGTTCTCCTGCTCGATCAGTTCGTCGGCAAGCTCTTCCTGTGCGATCTGGGCGCGTTCACTGTCGGGACCGGCAGCGCGAATGGAGAACCCCATCGGAGTCTTGCCGTCGGGCCCGACAATCGCGATCTCGATACCGGCTTCGTGCTTAGCCTTCGCATCATCGAACGACGACAGATCGACGGCCTTCTTTTCGGTTTTTGCGGTCATGCTTTGCTCCTTACGCGCCCGTGCTGGCCGGAACGGCGACCACGTTGCTGTTGATTTCGACGGTGGAGTTCATGCGCCGCGGATCGTTAGCGCCACCGCCTGCCCGCGATCTGGACATGACCATGCCAATGAACAGGCTTTCGGAGGGCGTAGGAGCGACACCGGTGGGCGGCGTGTCGTTGTAGACGACGCGGAACGGATAGTTGTCGTCGGTCTGTTCGGCCGCGACCAGAGCAAGCTGACCGGGATCGTCGGCAACGACATCGAAGACGTTCTCCATCGAGCCCGCATTGCGCGTACCTTTGGCCTTCTTCGTGCGCTTGTTGCCGATCTGGTCAGAGGTCACGAGCGTTGCGGCGTCACCACTTGCCCCCATCGTCACCCAGCCTTTGACCTCAACCCAAGTCACTGCATCGAAGTCAGTTGCGATGAAATCATCGTCCTGATCTTCGATTGCAGCGCTACCGATGAAGAACTTGCAGCCCGCTACGGGATACATCTTCGCCATGACAGGCTCCTATTCTGATTGAATTGCCTTGCCGAAGGGCTTGAAACGGCTAGTGGAAACACTCCCACTGAATAGTCACCGGGATATGCACCCGGCTATCTTCCGGAAGCATGTCAGCGACGGTCGGGCGCTCCATAACGCGCACCGTCACATCGTCCTCCGTCATCTGGTGATCGCACGGGAAGTGAGCCGCAACCTGCCCCGCGATCTCGCGCGGTCGAAGCTCACCCTCGTATTGCCCCTTGGGCCAGAACACGCTGACTTGGAGCAGTCCGAGGTAACGATGCACTCCATCAGAGGCGATCCACTGCCTCTGCGTGACATTCGGCACGAACTGGACGCGCAGATATTTCTGGTTCCCCGGCGGCGTGAAATCGACATTGGGCCACGCGATTGGCAGCCCCAGCGCCGACAGGCCGGACGCCCGCGCCATCAGCGCTGCAAAGATCCGACCTTCCGTTGTTGCGGCCATTCCTATACCTTCCCAGCGATGTCCGAGAAAAAGCCCCTGTCAGACGATGAGATCGAGACAGTGCTGCACGAGATGATGCGGCAGATCGTTTCGTTGCGCGCAGAGACGGAGATCGGGCAGGAAGCCCTGCGCACCGCTCTCGTCGGTCCCTATGGAGCCTTGATGCGCATGGAGCGCCGGAAGTCCGGGTCTACAGACCAAGACGCCCCTTGAGTTCAGCCTCCTTGGCCGCGACGATAGCCGGCCAGCGCTGCGCGACCATCTGCACCCACGGCCGACCGGCCATCCTTGATGTCCCGAAATGGACGAAGCCGGCATAGTTCGCCGTGTAGCCCACATAGAGCGTTTCGCCGAGTTTCGCCCCAGCGATCACAACCGTGATTTCGGACAGGTAATCGGCGTCCGGCACTCCCTGCGGCCGGTCTGCCAGCGGTATCGATGTTTTTGACACCCTCACAGATGACCGGAGAAAGCCCGTGCGCCGATAATTCGGACTGGATGGGGCCTCGTAGATCATCTGTGTCAGGAGCCGGTCAGCCTCCGCTACCAGTTCTTGAACGCTCTCCTTGAAGATCGCCTCTGTCGCCCCCTCCACCGCATGGCACCAGTCGGCCACCGATGCAGCGAAGCTATCCCCCTGGGCCATCAGGCAGCCCGCGCCCTAAATCGGCGCTCCACCGATGCGAAGTAGTCGATCCTGAACGAGAAATGGCACTTGCAGAAAGCCTTCTCGCTGATCGGTGCATCAGACGCATGCGGATGCGCCATCTTCACCCCATTCGGAAGAACGAAATCCTCGCCATAAGCCACGCTCTTGCCGTTCATGGCGCGGTGATGAAGCCTCGGGTTCTCCTGCGGCGTGTGGTGCCAGACCTTCGTGACCGCATCGGCATCAATCTTCCCCGCCGCGATCTGCTGGCGAATGGCTTCAGTGCGGGCCTGTGAGATGGCCTCCTGCGTCTCGTTCTGCGCCAACATCTCGCCCCTGAGAGCCAGCAGCCGGTCAGCATAGCGCCCAGTGATCCGGTTGACCGTGTCCGCGTCGAGCGGCTGTTCCTCGCGGATTGCCTTCATCACGGCACGATCAAAGCGCCGGTCACGCCGGCCCCGCGTCAAGTAATGGCGCATGGCCCGAACATCGCCCGACAGAAGCTCCTGACGCGCTCGCCTGACGAACTCTTCCTGCGGAACCGTCAGGCCAATGACGCCACCAGTACGGCGGTTACTGGATCGATCCACTCGCCCCACGACACCCAAGGCCGTCTGGCGCGGGTTCTGCCCCTCGGCCAACCCTGCTGTTAGATGCTGGCGGATTGCCTCGCGCTGATCATCAACAATCCGGGTGACGAGCCTTGTCGAGTGATCACGCAGCCATGCCTCGGCCTCTGGATAGCGCAAACCGAAGCGGAACACCACGCGGTTACCGTCTGGATCTCTGACCAGCGGCAGGTTCCCCACCTCCGCCTGCCCTCCATCCGCATAGGCATCGAAGAGCGCCTGCTCGAAGCGAGAGAATGCCTCACGCTCAATCTGCATGGCCTCGGTAGCGCCCAGCACATCGCCGCGCTCCAGCCGCTCTACGACGATGCGTAGCGTGATCGAGTTGCGGATATCGTCAACGGCCAAGAGAAAGGCTTCACGCAGCAATGGTTCGTGACGAGCAATCAATGCCTCAATGCTACGTCGAATTGATGTGGTCACCATGCTCCACCGCTTTGCTAGAATTCTTGAACTGAAGGGAGGGTTGCTTCGTGCCGATTTTCGATCCGGTACTCACTGCGGTGTTTGTGTCGATCTTGTTGACCAGCACAGTCGTCGCGACAGCTGAGAACTTCGCTTCTGGCGACAATCCTTGGCCCTGCATGCAAAAGGGGTTCGCAAGTGGCGCTCTGGCCGGCGTTCTCGCAGTGATCTTCAAAGTCTTGCTCGGGGTGTAGCCATGGTCTTCAAGGAACCAGACACCGGCAGCCCACTCCTCGCGCCTCACTCACTCGCGCGGTACATCGTGTTCAATTTTGCGGCGGTGATCTTTGCGACATTCCTCACACTGGTGAGTTCAGTCGATCTCATCATCACGTCTGTCGTTGCCGTAGCAATTGCGACCTGGCTTTGTGGATACACATCACGGAATGTCAGGTAGAGCCGTCAGAACGCCACCTGCAGCGTCCACATCACGACAGTATCGCCAGGCTCCAGCGGATCGACCCGCACCAACTCGTGCGGCCTGCCCTTGATCACGATCTGATCGCGTTCTGTCGGGGCGTTTGCGCTGTCTGGCGCATTTGCGTAGGCCGGGATCGAGACGCCCTCGGTCGATATCAGAACCTTCTTGTCGGATGTCCCAATGAGTGAGCTTTCGCGCTCCTTGAGCGTGTATTCCGTGACGACCAGCGTGCAGGGATAGTCGTTGGTCTCAGGCGTCGGGTTCCATGGATCGCCGCCGGTCATCGTCGTGCGGCGGATGGCGCCGGACTGACCGAACTTCTTGATCAGACGGGCAGCAGTGGCCCGAGACTTGGCATAGTTGAACCCGGCCATGTCAGCCCCGCGCCGCAGTTGCGAAATTCAGGCTGGCCTTGGATGCCACCAGACCGCGCAATAGGCCATCGACGGCGGTCACAACCGGCAACACGTCAGTAACGCCCCCGGCGCCGTCCTTGTAGGTCACAGAAAGCGGGCCAACCTGCTCCTGCTTCACGCCTTCCGCCGGCACATAGTCGGGAGAAAGGCTGTTTGGCTCCGTCGCTTCCCGCCATGCGGCTTCACTGGCGGCGTTCTTGACATTCCGGGGTATCTCATCACTCGGGAGCGCCTCACCGCGATACACGGCGTCCTGACGAGGCCACTCCAAGCTTTGGTCAAAGGTCGATGTCTTGCCGATGAAGCGCGCGCCATAGGTGCCATCGAGCCAAGCCGTGCCACGACGCAAGGCCTGCTCGAGCTCAGCATCAGCAATGCCGCTGTAATCCCGCCCGATGCTGTCCCAATAGGCCTTTGCTTCGACCAGGGTGGGGTAGCTATCTGCCGCCGGATCGCCGGGGGTGGTGTTAAGAGCCATCGCTGGTGCCTTTGTGCTGGTTAAGCGCGCTGTTCCCGCTCCAGATCGCGCAGAGCGGCGAGATCTTCCAGCGCGTCTTCTGCATTGAACTCAACGTTCATGGCGACCAGATCGGCTTCGATCTCGCGGCGGGTCAGGCCATTGGAAGCCTCTTCTTCCTGATCGGCCGGCATGTTTAGCGCGTTGAATGCCTCGATCAGCTTTTCACGGCCCAGCTTGTGGTGTGGTGCCTTGCCTGTCGCTTCCTTGATCGCGGCCCGGAGCTGGTCGTCGCTGAAGCCGGCACCGCTGTCCGTGCCCAGTTCGATCTTCTGCCCACCGCCTTCAATCTCGTCGGCACCCTTCGGCTTGAAGCGCGCATCGATGATCCTGAAGCCCTTGGCGACCAGTTCGGCCTTCTTTTTCGCCGACACCGGGTGTTTGACGTATGCGATCTGACGCTCTGTCGTCATGGTTCTTTCTCCTGATATGGGAAAGGAAAGGGGCGAGCACTGAGCCCGCCCCAATCACTTACTTGTCGGCATCGGCAATCGTGATCGTCCCTGCCGTGTGCTTCACGCTGGAAGCCGTGCGGTCCCAGTTGGCACCGGTCGCGAGCGCCGCATCAGACGGAGACTTGCCGCCGCTGGCCTCATCCCAGGTATACCCGCGCAGGCCGAGACCAAAGCTGTAGTCCATCTGGAGGGAGGTCTCGATGCGCTTCTTGCCGTTGCCCGTCTCGATATTGGTGATGACATCGCCACCATCCATGACCGTTGCAGCGCCCTCGGCGAGAGACAGCACCTTGAGCTTGTTCGGCGTGCCGGCCTCGTAGAGCGCCGGAGCATCCGTCACCACCACAGCCTTGCCGAGAATATCCACGACGCGGACGTTCTGGGCCTGAAAGAGCTGCTGCGTGTTGGTGAGGTTGTTGCCGATCAGCTTGTGATAGGCAGTGCCGTTCATCACCTGGGCGATCAGATTACCGGAGTGATCACCGAACTTCGCATGCGCCGAGTTCATCGCCACATAGGAGACGCCATCCGTTGCCGAAACGTCGCTGGTAGCATCTGCCTGATTGGAGATCGCGGCCACAAGCGCGGCAATCGCCGTGTTGAGCTGATCAGCCATCATGGCTTCGGCGAAGTTTCGGGATGCCACCTCGATGCCCTCGGCAGTCGGCTTTTCGAGCCAAGTCATCTGCGAAGGCTCGTAGACGATTGGGCCGAAGCCACCCGCGATCTTCACCGAGGAATGCTTGACCTGGGTCAGATCGGTTGCCGCCTGCGCGCTGTTGGCCGAGTAGCGATCAACACGGCGCTGAGCGGCATGGATCGAGGCGAAGAACGACTCCTGAAGGAAATCGCCGTCGAAGCCCTCGGTGGTGAGACGGATCGAGCCGTTGGAAGCGGCGTTGAACTGATCCACCATCTGAGCCAGCGTCTCGATGATCGCGGGGGCGAAGTATTTGTTGAACACCTGCATCTGAGAGAGAGACATGGTTTTGTCCTATGCTGATTTCGGTTGAGTTGGCTGGCACATCGCAGCCCGTTGCGTGAGGCATCCGCCCCTATGCGCCGCCACTCATCCGAGCGGGCAGCAAGTCGTGACGCGGGCCTCAGCCCTGCGCCAGATCCGGGTATTTCGCGGCAATGGCCGCCGTGCGCTCTTGGCGGTTGCCGCCCATGTTTCCCTTGGAGACGCCCTGCCCCTTGCCGCCGCCGCGCTCGATATCGCCGCCGCTGGCAGACTTAGCCTTGAGGATGGTGTCCTTGTATTCGAACTGATCGACCAGCACTTCCAGCGCTTCATCGAAGTCAGCCAGTTCGCCGGGGCGCGACGTGGAATAGATGCGGTTGCCGTTCTTGTCGGTGGCGACGATCTTGCCTTCTTCGATTGCGAAGTTGTCGCCGAACGTCTTCTCCACCATCGGGACCGGAACCGTCAGCTTCTCGCCGATGAACTTGGACCGGGCGAAGGAGCCGCCAATCTTCTCCTGATAGAGAGCGCTTTCGGCCTTCTCGCGCGCCGTGTTCGCCTCGGCCAGCTGGGTTTCATACGCCTTGCTGATCTCGGCCTTGACGGTTTCGATCTCGCCGGCATCCACCAGCTTCTTCTGATCAAGGTTCTTCACGGTCTCCAGCGCCTTGCGAGCGGCCGCAGCGTCTTCGATGCCCTCGAAGCCCTTCAGCTTGCCCTCGGCGGCTTCCTTGGCCTCCCGGTGGGATTTCGCTTCGGCATTCAGACGCGAGATCGTGGCAACGGTGCCCGGCACATCGACCGCGACTTCCTTGCCGTCATCCTTCACATAGACGGGCTTGCCGTCTTCCAGAACCGCATTGCCGTTTTCGTCCAGCTTCAGTTTCATGCTTCACCTTCCGGCCATCCGGCCATTGAACGGGCAATCCTGCCCCATTGCGCCCGCGCTCATCCGAACGGCGGGCAATAAAAAAGCCGCTCTCAGGCGGCGTCTGTCTGGTCTTCCTCTTCATCATCGCTCTGATCGCCGGGCGGCATGGCGGCTTGCTGATCCTCCACCGCCTCCGTGATCTGCTCGATGATCCGCTTGAGATCTTCGTCGCGGTCGTAGTCCGGCCCGATGATGTTGCGGCGCAGGGCCTCATCAATCACCTGGTCGGCGGAGATCAGCCCCTTTTCGTACATCTGGATGATGAGACCCATTTCCTCGGCGGTCTGCGCGCCGATTGCAAAGTCAGTGTTGACCTTGACGTTCGGGTGGTCCTTTTCGGAGAGCCCTAACCATTTGCAGGTGATGACGAACGCCTGTTCCAGCGCATCCTTGAGCGCCAGCGCCCACATCTCCACTGCGGAGTGCGCCTTGGCGTCGTTCACCATGACTTCGGTCGCGGTCAGGCTGCCGGAGAACTTGGTGAGCGGCTGCATTCCCGCCTCGCGCATTTCGCGCCGGAACTCGGTCAGGTCTTCCCGAAGCATGGTCCCGGCCGCGCCTGAAGGCTCCGCGAACTTGAAATCGCCAAGCTGGCCGCCCTCACCGGCCGGGGGAAAGAAGAACGCGGCGCGCGGGCCAAGCGTGACCTTTTCGCCATCGTCCGGCGCTTCCACACCCCTGAAAACCGAGACCGGAAAAGCGGTCATGGTCTGAACCCGCTTGCGATCACTCTCCATCTGGAACTCGGTGATCTGCATGTAAGCCAGATCGCGCAGAGGCGGACGGATTTCGAAAGAACCGTCTTCCCGATCACCAACCACGAAAGGAACGAGTGGGATCACATCGATGGAGATGCGGCCTTCCTCGATCACTGCCCAGCTTGCAGACCGGCGCCCTTTGACTTCCTTGCGCTCCCAGAGCTGATATGTCGGCTGGCCGTACCTGACCTTTGTGACGCCGTTTTCAACCGTCTCGATGCGCTCCCGGTCGAGAACCCGAACGCGCTCTATCGTCTCTTCGCCAAAGCCAACGCGGCGCTTGATGCTCTCATCAAAGCGGGCATGGACGATAAGCACCTCGCCCTCTACCACGTCTTCGTAGACCGCCAGCATTCGCTTTGCCGGAATGCGGGTCCAGTAGGGTCGGGCTTTGAGCGCCTTTCTGGTCGCGACGGATGCGCCTTCGGGCACGTCTGTGTGGCCGATCCAGATCCAGTCAATCGCGTTGTTGATGCCCGCTTCGAACACCTTGCGGGCGAAGACGTGAATATGGTTGCCGGCCGCATCGATGTTCTCAGAAAGCGTCTTCAGGTCGTCGTGCGCTTTCTCATCCAGCGCAAGCTCCTTGTTGAAGGGCTTGGATGCCAGGTTGCGGAACGCATCGGAATAGAGCGGCGTCCACGGCGCTGTTTTAACGCGCTCCTCGTATTCCTCCCTGTCTTCCTTCTCGAAGCGCGGGAGATAGCGCTCCTTGGCCGCCCGCATGGTCTTTGCACCGCCCATGATATCGTCAATCATGGTCCAGTAAGGCAGCATGGCGTCGTAGTCCGAACTGGTATTGTTCGGCGGCGTGCTGGTCGTGTCTGCCATCAGTAGCTACCTATCTGCAGTTTCGGTGCGGCCCTGCCCACCAGGTCATTGAACGCGCGCGAAGCTGCATCCACGATGTCTTTCAGCTTGCCCGCCGGGAACACCTCCACTTCGTCAAGGAACATGTCGTTCCATGCGCCTTCGAGGATATCGACGTTCCCCGCCTCGCATTGAGCGGCCAACGGCTCGGCTCTCGTCACCTTGTCCCCGCTTTCAGGCGTGGCGCTGACCACATGGCCGGCGAGCATTGCCACAAGCTGCTGCGCCTGATCCTTGCCGGCCTGCCCCGGATCTTTCGGGAGCGAGACGCGGCAGCGCTCGCCGTTCGCATCGTCCAGATCAGCCGTATTGCCAATCAGGGTGCGAACACGTGCAGGCGAAGCATGTTCAGCCACGCAATGCGCGATGACGAAACGCCCGTCAGGCATTTGCCCGATCTTCACGCCCGCCGTTCGCGCCGCATCCGGATTGTCATCGGTTGCCGCCAAGTCCCAGCCCCGGACGAACCGCGTTCCCGCAGGAATGGCCTTGATGGGCTTGAAATAGCTCCGTTTGAACAAGCCGCCACCACGCGGTGCCGGGCGCTGCTGGTTCTGCCCCGCATGCCCCACGGACCCGAGAGAAACCTTGTCGCGCTCGACCACGGTGCGAGGAAAGCGCTCCTCGAACAGCAATTCCCCTTCAGTCGTTCGCCGGTCCTGCCGATAGACAGTCTTGGTCTCGGCCTTGTCGACGTATTCTTTCCGCCCTTCGGGAACCTCGGAGCCTTCCAGATACCAGACCTGCTTGAGCGCATCGTAGCGCCCCTCGACGGGCTCGGCCTCCATGTGGCTCGGCTTCACCGCGGTGTAACAGCACCGGTCGGGCTCAAACTCCATCGGGAGCATCAAATGCTCGTAGCCAAGGTTCTTTGCCAGCGCGATACCGGTCGTGTCGCCTTCGTGCAGGCGCTGCATGACCAGAACAATGGCCGACATCTCAGGATCGCTGAGACGGTTCGGCACTGCCTCCAGAAACGTCTCCTGCGCATTAAGGCGCTCAGCGTCCGACTTGGCCTGATCGACTGACAGCGGGTCATCGATGATCACCCGGTCGCCGCGCTCGCCCGTCAGCGATTTGAAGGCCATCGCGGCCCGGAAGCCGGACTTGTCATTCTCGAACTTCAGCGTCGAGTTCTGATCTGGCATCAGATCGAAATTCTGGCCCCACCGGTCTCGGAACCAGTCTGATTGCACCAGTCGGCGCGCCTTGATGTTGTCGCGCTTGGCAAGGCTCTCCTTGTAGGAGGTCGCCAGTGTCCGCAGGTGGGGCTTGTTGAGCGGTCCCCATTCCCAGGTCGGCCAGAACACGCCGACCGCCAGCGACTTCATGGTGCCCGGCGGCACGTTGATGATCAGTCGGTTGATCTGGTCATTGGTGACGGCGCCGAGATGATCCGAGATCGCATCGATATGCCACCCATGGCGATACGCCCTGCCCGGCTCCAGAACATGCCATGCACCGCGAATATAGGCCGACAGCGACACACCGGCCGCTTCTGCCTCTGCATCAATCGTCCGGTTCGCTTCCCGCGTCTGCCGCTGCGCCCTGATCGCTTCCAATTAGCCCGAGCTTCTGGAGAACGGGATATGCTGCTTCGAGAGCGGCAAGTTCATCGTCGTTCAACCCATCCAGATGCTTTGCAGTGATCGTGACAACCTGAACCGTGCCGGAAAGCTGATGCTTGGCGGCAGCGTGACTGCCCTGCATCTTGTTTGCCTCGCCAATGGCTGAGATCGCCACACGCGGGTCGGCCTCGTTGGTGCGGTCATGGATCGACTTTAGGCTCGAAAGCCTCTCAGCGGCGCTCCATTCGGCTTTCTCGGCTGCTTTTCCTTGCAGCTCAGACACCCGACGCTGCACGTTCACATTTGTTGACAAGCGCGATGCAGCAGATCGGCTCGGCTTGTACCCAGCATCCACATAGGCCTCAGCAGCGCTCTTGCCCTTTGCAAGTGCTTGCGCAAAGGTTTCGTGGCGAGAGTTCTTCAGAACAGACATGGGTGCACGGTGAGCGACGAACACAAATGGGCTGAACGCGCTTTTGATCGCCAGGATGAATTGCAAACCGAGATCATGAAGGCGTCCATTGCAGATTCTAAAGAGGCAATACGTGCCGCTCTAATTCTAAACGGCGCGGCATGCATTGCGATACTTGGTTTCCTTGCTTCTGTGATCGGCGGAGACAGCAGTAACGTGTCTCACCCAATGACGGTCGCTGCGAAGATCGGCCTGCGTTGGTTCGCTGTTGGCGCACTTTTAGCCGCTCTCACTTCAGGGTTGGCGTACCTATGCAATAGCCTCTATGCCGGTGCGGCCGCCGATATGAGTAGACACTTCGAGCATCCTCACATTCGTTCAACGCCAAGTTCCAAAAGAAAGGTATTGTGGGCGCTGATAATCAACTGGATCGCGGTCGCCACAATCACCCTCTCATACTTCCTTTTTGGCGTAGGCCTTTTCAAGATTTCGGCGAACTTCTGATCGGCTGCCACTCCATCTAATCACCCCTTGATAAGATCAAGCGCCTGCACCATTCCGCGGACATTCTCATCAGACAGACCGGACATGCGCTCACCCTCGTCGCGTTGGTCCATCGGCTCGCTGCAAATGTCCCACACCGTCTTGCCGTCGTAAGTGCGCTTCCGGGTGGCGGTTACGCGTCGGCCGTATGCGTCCCGGCCGATATCCACCTTCTGTTCGACAAGCTGCGGCATGCCAGGTCTCCACATACGAGAAGCCCCAGCGCAAGGCCGGGGCGTTCTGATCCATTCTCATCTGAAGCATCATCACCACCACCGTGAGCTTATGTCGCAGTGGGTGAGCATTTGTTCGCCGTTTATTAGGCTATGTTGCGACACACCTAATAAACACAGGAACTTAAACCTATGCTGGTACTAGCATGGAGGGCAATTCTCCTTGGCTTCCTTATTGCCGGTCTGGTGCACGTAGCGGCCGCCATAACCGTGATGTTCTTCGATGATCACCATTCGATGGCCGCGACCATTGTGCGATCCATCCTGATCACCGTCATCATCGCTCCTGTGCTCTTCTACGTCCTGTCCCAGAAAAGCTCACAAGAGCCGGAACGGGACACCCTCTGAAGCCTGCCGTCCCTGCCCTCGCACCAGCTACCCTTTCCGATTGAACTCGGGATAGTGATTGCGAGACCTCAGCATAGGGGCGAGCCACCACGCCAGCGGGACGGTCAACGCGATACTAGTCACGATCACAGCCGGCAGCAGATATTCAGCCATCGAGAACAGCGCCGGGATTGAGAGAACCAGCACGGCTCCCGCTCCGAAGAGCATGGCGTTGATCGGAAGCGCCAGCATCCCTGTCATGTACGTTCGAGTGCGCATCATCACCTCCTGTGGTGGTTGGTGTGCTGCACTGAAAACGTATCGCGGAGTGCCAGGTTCCAAGTTGTGATCGGTGGTTGCACCGGCGCGGATCGAACGCGCGACCTCCAGGTTATGAGCCTAGCGAGCTACCACTGCTCTACGGTGCTGTTGAAGCCAATCCCTCGTCTGTGGACCGCGCCGGCAAATCGGGCGCGCCATCCGGTACAGGGTTTTTCTCAAGATCCGCGATCAACGCCTTCATCTCACCAATTTCGCGCACCTGCGCCTCGATGATCTCATCGGCCAATTCGCGAACGCGCGGGTCTTTGATGTGCGCCCTTTCACTCGTCAGAATGGCGATCGAGTGATGCGGGATCATCGCCTTCATGTAGGAGACGTCATCGACCGTCTCCTGACTGCGCACCAGCCAGAGCGACAGGGCAAACGCGACAGCACCGGCTGCCAGAATACCGATGTTTGCAGTTCGGCTGCTGTACATGGCCCACATGAACGAGAGCATCACCACGGCCATGGTTGCGCCCATCAGGAGGGCCATCCAAGCACGTGTTTGGCTGAACCAGATATGATCGAAAGCGTACGTGTTGAGGTACATGAGCCCGAACATGACGAGCGTCGAAGTGGCGATCATTGCGCCGAAGCGGACATAGCTCATTCTCTCCTCCACATCTCTCCATGAATGTGGGGGCAAGTCGTGAGCCGTTCGATTGTTCCAAGTTTGGTCTAAGCCGCTTCCTGCTTCCGCTTCTTGGCTTCACGCTGCCGCCGGCGCTCGTTGCGCCGATCAGACCAGGAGAAGTCCGCTGGATCGTTTGAGAAGTAGCTGGTGAACGCCTCGTCTGAGGCCCATGACGTGACGCCTCTTTTCTCAGCGCGCTCGTCTTCGATGTTGGGCTCAATATGCCCGTTTTCCGGGGGAACAGGGAACCCCTCGAATTGGGCGCTATTGCAATTCTGCACACCCCTGCGAGCCAGATGTGCAAGAATTGACGAAAGAGCGCGATTTTTCCGCGCCCTTCCTGTCTTCGGTGTGATGTCCTGACCGGCGCACCAGTCCTTAAAGAATAGCCGCTTGTGGTCGACCATGCAGCGCACCCAGGCAGCGAGCGCGGCTCTATTGGCCTCGTTGTCGACCAGCGCATACCAGCCCTGCGCCTCCTCGGCCTCCGAGATGTCACGCGCCGTGTATTCAGCTTTCTCGAAGAACTCCCGCCGATAGAGCGCATGGGCGTCCTCATCCTCACGGAGAAGACGGCAGGCGTTGGCCAGAGGATCGCGGCTGCGGCGCTCCCCTCGCCTGTGGCCCCAATTCCTCATGTCGTCGTCGGAATGGACGTAGGGGAGCTGCTGGGCGCGCAGCGGGGCCGGCCCGACGCGGTTGCCCACGTTCTCGATCTCCGCCGCCCTGATAAGGCGCTCTGCGATCTCTTCGATGTTCATGTGATCCTCCGACGATCATCCAGCATGTCGAGTTGATCCGAGTTCGGACCGAAACGGCGGAACAAGCGCTCATAGACCATCCCGCCAAGGGCAAATCGTGTCGGGACAACGCTCCTGAGTTCCTGCGCCACAAACTGCAGTTCACCGCCGGGGATCATGTCCCAGGTCTCAAGCCATGCGCTTGCGTCACGTTCGATGATGCCCTGACAGGCCCTCACCATGTCCGAGACCATCCAGAAGCCCTCCTTGTCCAAGAGGAGCTTGTTGTTGCCGGCCTCGATGATCGTGGTCATCACCATGCGGGCATGCTCGATGCCGTAGCGGTCGATGATCCGCCGAAGGGTGTCCGGCGCGCGGGTCTGGCCGACCTCCGGGTATCGGGTGCCGGGGATGATCTCGACGTTGAACTCCCGGCATAGGTCGATGACGCGCGGATCGATCATGCGATAGTCAATCACGCGCGCCTCCTGACCGTTTCAACCTTCGTGTAGCGGCTCGATCCCTTCTGCCTGACGAGCGTCGGGAACAGCGCGTCGGCGGCCGCCTGATGGCTGGAGATCGTCTCCCCGCCGCGCACAAGCTTCAGGTCCTCGATCTTGTGCTTGATCCTCCATGCGGCAAGCTCGGCCTCGCCGGCGGTGTCGAAGTAGCGGATCTCGCCATCGCGCTTGGTGCGGACGGCAAACGCCTCTGACCGCCACGCAAGCTGGAAATAGCCCACGAACCCGCGCATGGTCTCTTTGGCAAATGCGGTCGACTGGTTCAAAGCGCCGCTCCTTCATCGAAATCAAAACCGGGAGCCGTGTCCTCCACCAAGGAAGAGAACATCGTGTATTCGCCCTCGAATTTGATCTCAGGGCAGCGTCCGGGTTCGCCGCGCCGGCGCTTGTGGTTGATGATCGCGGCCTTGCCTTTCGATGCTTCCAATTTCTGGATCATGATCTGCTTTTTGGTGAGTTCCCCTTCCCGAACGCGCTCAGTCGGCATCGACGGTATCAATTCGCGATAGAGCGGTTCAGGACGATAGATCGAAAACCACACGTCGAGGTGTTGCTTGATCGAACTGCCGCCATAGGCATCTCCCATGACAGGCCGCAGGCTGCCGCCGGACTGGAACCTCTTCTTCCACTCATCGTTTCGCTGGATCAGGATTACGATGGCGACGTTCAGCGACTTCGCCATAGCCTTGAGACCGCGATACAGTGCGTTGATCCGTTCGGCGAAGATGTCTCTGGGGTTCGGCAAACCGATCATCTTCGCGTGGTCGATGAACACCAGATCCAGCCCCTGGCTTTTCACCAGCCCTTCCAGTTTCACCCGGATATCGGAAAGCGTGCAATCGCCGAAGCCAACGATATGGAAAGGGAGGTCTGTCGAGTCAGCCATTTCCCGCTCGATTTCCTCTTTCTCTCGGCTGTTGAGATTGAAAGCGTCCAGACGCCCAAGAGGAATGCGGGCCTTTTGCGCAGCAGCTTGGAGCGCCGCCTCTTCTTCACTGATTTCGATGGAGAACAAAGCGGATCGGTATCCGCGCTCCGCCGCGAAACGAAGCTGTTGCAGCGAGAACGATGTCTTGCCGCCGCCGCTGTCCGACATAAGACCGATCAGGTTCCCACGCCTCATATCCCCAAGCGCCTCGGTGATCTCAGGCAAGAACCACGGGATGCGAGAAGCATGATCACCGCTGTCTTTGGCTGCCCGGTCTACAGCGCGGGGAAGCACCACGCCATATTTGAGAGACGAGGCGCGCTCATTGCCTTCTCGAGCGACGTGAGAAAGCTGGTCGACTATCGTCGCGATGATCTTTTCCGGGTTGATGTTCGCCGGCATGTGGCGAGACATCTCGTCCAGCTCTTGAGCGATGCCAATCATCCGATGGCGCGACCACATTTCAATGATGGCGCGGCCATAGTCATAGGCGTTGATGACGTTCACCGCCTCAACGGCCAGTCGAGCGAGGTACTGAGCAACCGTCAGATCACCGACGACTTGTTCAGCCGGCAGATAAGGCTTCATCGTGATTGGGTTCGCCGCCCGGCCCTCGGCAATTAGCGTGCCTGCTGTCTCGTAGATCAACTGATGCAGCTTCTCTTGGAAGTGCATCGGCTGCAGAAAGCCTGCGACACGCCAATAAGCGTCATTGTTGATCAGGATGGCGCCCAACAATGCCTGTTCGGCCTCAAGGGCATCCGGAAGCGCGTTCTGGAAATGCTGAGCGTGCGCGTTCATGCTGCCCTCGCCTGTCCGGTGCGCAGGGCCATGAATGCCTGCTGGTGACGCTTTGGAATGAAGGTGCAGCGCTCCCACGAAACCGCGATGCCAAGTGCTTCTGCGGCGTCCCTTTGGGCTGCCTTGGTTGCGGGAAGACCAATGCCCTGCATTCGGGCATGCTGGATTGCGAGATCCTTCCAATCATCTTTCCCTTGCGGCTTCACGCCTTTGCCGAAATAGGCGCTCCGCCATGTGACCGGGGCTATGAGCCCCCAAGGGATGCGATAGGCGTCGAGAATGGCAATCGCAGCGCCCGCCAGAGACGAAAGCTGCAGCGCATTTGGGTTGATCGTGGTTTCTGTCGCCTCGCCAGCCATATCCTTACGCTTGCGACCAAACGTCTGGACGTTGCGCTGCGGCATCTCAATCGCAACAAAATCGGGCTTGTTCGCCTTTAGATATGGGATCATCTGCATGGCGAGGTGCCCGGCCTTCTCCTCACCATTATCACCAGCCGATTTCCACACATCGCAGTTCCATGTCGCGGGTCGCTCGCTGCGATCGATCAGCGCTCTGCCGCATGAAGTCGCGATATCCAGTCCGAGAATGAGTGCCATCACACTGCCTCCCCGAATTTGCCCGCCTCATCGCCCCAAACCGTCCAGCCCGGCCGGTTGGTGCGGCTGAAAAGCTCGATCCGGCGCGCGCAGGGCATCAACTGCTCGGCAGCCCGGTAAGCTTCTTCCGGTTTGCGGGAGTGCTCTCTGGCCTGCCCCATGATCAGCGACCGGACGGACTTGGTGGTTTTCGGCTCACCCCGCGTTCCGATCAGGATGGGTTCGTGCGCACTGCGGAAGATGTAGCCGGTGCGGAAGGCGAGCTTGCCGTTGACCGTCGTCTTGCCCCACGCTCCGGCTGTCTTGAAGGTGAAGCCCCAGGCATTCAGAACCTCGAGCGCTTGCGGCAGCATTGGATTGGTAGCCCAGAGCCAAAGGAGCGCGTTCGGTGCAGCCAAGTCGAGAACCGGCAACGCTTTAATCTCATCGAGGCTCTGGCAGCGGTATTGCGCCTGCGCAGACTTGCCTTCGCCCTTCCCCGAGCGCAGTTCGAATGTCCAAGCAGGATCACACATGATCAGATCGAAGGAATGCGGGTTGATGTCGCCAAATGGCCAGTCGAACAGTCGCATCATTCCCCTCCCCACATAGCCGCGCCAAGGATGAGAATGCCCGCAATGGCGATGGTCCAGTTCACGATCATGAAACGGGTGCGCTCGGTCATGCTGCGGCCCTCATCGTGGAAACAGGAACGCCGTAGACATCCATGAATGCCGCGATCACCTCCGCCGCGGCTTCCGGTACGATTGCATTGCCGCCAACGCGCCAGAGATCCACTCGGCCGGGAAGCCCATCAACCAAAAAGCGAATACCGGATTGGGCGCGCCGCGCTTTGCCATCGTGGCAGGCGATCCATTCTGCGTCTGACCAGTAGGTGCCGTTCCTTTGAGGATGCCGGGCACCGTGGGGTAGACGTTCCCACCCCGGTCGCGTTGATAGCCCCGTCCGGTCGCGTCGATAACCGTAGGCGTCGGCATGTACGCTCGCATCTTTTCGATCGTCCGGTTCGTTCCTGGCTGGTGACTGTCCTTGAATGACAGCGAAAGCGGCGTCGGATGGAACGCTTGTGGTGGCTGCACCATCTGCCTCGGCAACTGGTCGATCCGGTTCCTTTCGCCTGCTTCCGTCGCCATGCCCGCGCTGTCCTTCCAGTCGCGAGCCGAAGGTGTCACCCTGGGTGACACCTGTGCGGCCATCGCCATCGCCGTCTGCAACGATATCCCTGTCTTGCTTCGATCTAGCTTCGCGAAGTCTGGTCCGGCGTTCGCCGATTTCATCGTCGGCCACTGCGATCCAGTAGAGCCGGTTCCGTTGGTGTGGCGCGTCGACACTGCAAGCCGGGAAATCGATTGCCCGAGCGGTGAAGTCTTCTCGCGCCAGATCAGCGCGGACTCCGTCGAACCAACCATAGCCAGCCTTTCCCGCAACCTGCTCTCCCATGACGACAGCGGGCCGGCAGGCACTGATGAGGCGATGAAAGTCCGGCCACAAATGCCTTGGATCATCGGTTCCGAGCCCTTTGCCGGCCGCCGAGAACGGCTGACAGGGGCAAGAACCGGTCCAGAGCGGTGCGTCGTCAGGCCATCCAGCAAGTCGAGCTGCGACTGACCACAATCCTCCGCCGGCGAAGAAGTGGCATTGCGTGTAGCCTTCAAGGTCATGGGGTTCGACTTCCTTGATTGAACGCGTGTCGACTTCGCCGTTCGCAATCACGCCTTCCTCGATGAGCGCGCGAAGAATGTGCGCCGCCGCAGGATCGATCTCGTTGTAATAGGCTCTCATCATTCACCCTCTGTCGGGGCGCGCCGTCTAAGCCGCGGCGCAGGGCACGCAACGGCTACTCGGCGGCGACTGCCGCGGGCTCTTCGTCGGGAAACTCGGGGTCGACATCATCGCCCTTGACCAGCTCGGTCTCGCTGTCTTCGGCCTCAGCCAGTGCGCGCTCACGGGCACCGTCACCATGACCGGCAAGCCATTCCTGATACTGCTCGGAACCTGGGGCGTATGGGTTTTCGCCATGACCATCGCCGCGCAGGCCAGCATTGCGGCCAAGCATGCGGGCTTTCTCGCTGCTCGGCATGGCACCGTTCAGCAGGTAGTCAAACGACATCTGCGCTTCCTCGATACCGTCGCCGAAGGCGTAGAGGTATTCGATCACCTTCTCCGTTTCGGCGAGGTATTCGTCCTTCTTGCCGGACTTGATGATCTGGAGCGCGCGGTCGGCAGCCTTGAGGTGGATGCCCTTCCCTTCGACGTGCTTGCGTGTGGCCCGGTAAGAGCCCGTGGCGCTCTCCACTGCTTCCTTCTCGCGCTTCAACTTGCTGAGATTGAGCGCTACGGCTGCATCGACTGCAGGGCCGTTGTGCGTGGTCTTTTCAGTCATCTCTTTTCCCTTTCCGGCGGTGCCATTTCAGGCAAAGCCATTCCGACGCTCTCCAGAGAGCGCTCTTGATCCACCGCATTGGTTTGTCCCGTAAGTCCCAGCCGCTCGGCCCTCATGGAGCGGGCGGCTTCCTCGTTGCGCTCGCAAGCGCGCTCGTAGGCCGCACGGAGGCGCATGTACGCCTCGCCCGACACATCGTTCATGGTCTGCCAGCGGTCCCAAATTCGCTTGGCATATGAACGCTCGATCCCTGCCGAATGCGCCGCCCTGTCGCGGGCCGCGCCCCAGGTATCTCCCCGGCCTCTGTGATGAAGCTGGGCGAGTGCATTCAGGAAACTCGCACTCTGTTGAACAGCGGTACTCATGACGCCTCCGCCACGTTTTGTGTCGTTCTCGACACATCTTTTGTCGGACATGGAACACCTTCACGCGTACGTTTCTTTGCGTGGAAGGCGGTTTCATCCTGCCTCCATGGGGCGAACGGCCCCTTGAAATCGAAAGCAGGAATGAAAGAGGTGAAGGATGCGCACTCGACGGAATCGCGAAACTCAGACGGATGCGCGTCAGCTTGATCTTTTCGAAGGTGAGCGGAGGTCATTTGCGCCTCCGCTGAAACGGGCTCATGGCAATGGCGGCGGCAACCGCCAGAGGCCAGACAACGCAAACTGCCCATTCACGGAGGCCCGTGGGCATATTCCGCCCATAGGCGTCCCGGCCTACAGAGGCCACCGCGCCAATCACGCCTAGGAGATAGAGGGAGATGGCGAGGATCGTCATGCGGACTGCTCCGCGAACGGGACATCAGCGTTTCTCAGAACGCGCTCAACCTCATGGGGAGCGCAGGGCTTGCCCGTCACGCAACGGACAGTTCTCGCAATATGCGCAGGCGTCTGACCGCGCCGCGCAGCCGCGAGCATCAGGTCGGTATCGGCCACTGTGAATTTTAGGTTCAGATGCATGGTCATGACGCCTCCGCAAGAATTGCTGGGCGTCCCTCGGCGGTGCGGAACTCGTCATAGAGCTCGATCAGCTGGGTACGGGTGAGAAGCTTCGGGCGACCGCGCCCATTGCTGACGCTGTACCGCATCAGGTGATAGGTCACGCGATAGCCGAACTCAGCCAGGTAATCCCTGATCGCTTCGTAATCGGTCGTCTCGCCCTTCTCGAACCTGCGCGGCGCGCCGTGCGTTTTGATCCAGTTGTCTTTCAGGAGCTCAATGTCATGAGAGAAGACGCGCGGGGCCGGCTTTGCAGTGCTCTTCGGTTTGGCCGGACGCACAGGCTGCATCTTCACCGGGCGCATTCTCTTGCGCGGACCACCAGTGGCGGAGAACTTGACGCCGATACGGGTGGCGCGACCAAGAACGGCATTGCGAGACCGGCCAAGGGCATCCCCCACATCCGTTGCAGACCGACCGTCCAGCGCCATCTCGCGCATCAGGCGATCATCTTCCGCGGTCCAGCCTTTGCGGATGGGTGCCGGAGAGTCATTGAATTCGTTGGCGGCGCGCAGCGATTTGCGGTGATGGGTAACGCCTTCGGCGTCCCGGCCTCTGACGGGAATTCCGGTCCCGCCAGATTTTTGCGCCCGCAGAGCATCGCTGCTTGGTGTGCCCGGTATGCCGCCGGATACCGTGGGAGAGTGCGGGCCGGGGAAATTCGTCTCTTCGCGAATGGGTGCCGAGGGGGCGTCATGGGGGGACCGGGTAGCCCCCTCGGCTGTAGCCGCGCTGGGGAGGAGAGAAGCGCGGCGTTCTTGTGTCTGGTGGGTGGTCATGCGGCTACCTCTTGGAGGTGCAAAGATGTCGTGCTTTGATCGCGCCGAATTTGGAGGGGCGCATGGATTGGATCGAAATCGCAAAGCTCGCGGCGGCAGCCATCGGCGCGGTCGGTGGTGTTCTCGGTGGTGTCACCGGAGTGTGGGCGCTTGCCGACAGCAGGCTCACCCGGGCCGAAATGCGCCGGGAGAAAGCACCGATCATCAAGATCGATCAGGACAGCCAAACCGCGTCCCATGCCCGCCTGACAATCAGAAGCCGGTCCAATATGGGCTACACGCTTTCGGGAATCGCCGTTCTGCGGCCTCCCATCGCCCGCATCGCGGACCCGATGGAATTGGACGTCGTTTCCATCGAAGGAAATACGAGGCGATATCGATACAACCCGAAACGACGCCTTTGCCTCGACCTCCGTGTGCGCCCGGAGGGAAACAAGTCGATCAACGGACCCATGGGCAGCGGAGAAGAGCATCACGTGTCCTTCCCGCTTCTGTTCCCGCCGACCTGGTACTGGTCGCTGAAAACAAGCTCGTTGATGTCCGCTCTGAAACGCTCACTCCTGTCGAGTTCATCGTCCCATGCCTCCAAGGCGATCCTGCGCATCGAACTGAGGGACGAGAACAGGAGGAAGATTACGAAGAACATCCCCATCACGATGAGATACAAAGCCCAGTCCGAAGCGCCGAGCAGATCAAGAAGCACATAGGCGCTGATCCCAAACACCGCCCCGAATGTCCAAGACATGAGCAGGTCGCGCTGATCCAAAACGGAGGAGAGATAGTGCTGGCGCTCGCTCATGCCGCTGTCTCCGCGTCTGCGGACACGGCCTCGGCCAAAGCCTCAAGCGTCACGCCCTCAAAACCGCGCTCGCCCGCTTTCCGAACGATGCAGGTCCAATACATCGGCGGGATCGATGCCCGCCTGCGCATGGCTTTTGCTGTCCCGTATGCAACCGAAAGATCGTCCGCAAACTCGGAAAGCGATGGCCAGAGATTGATGATGTCCGCGTGTGTCATGCCGCACAGGGTACATAACATACCTGCACTGTCAAGCAGGAAAGGCATTACTTGTACCCGATTGGGCGGGTATTTTTTGCACCATGGCGAGTAGCGAAGAAAAACGACTGAGGGAAGAACGCGCGCAGCGCTTGGTCTGGGCACGGAAGCGCGCGGAGTATTCAGGGCCGACCGCTGTAGCGAACAAGCTCGGGATCAACGTCAACAGCTACAAGGCTTATGAGCAGGGGCGAAACGGGTTCGGACTGGATGACGCCCGTAAATTCGCCACGCTGTTCAACGTGTCTCTGCAGTGGCTGAATTACGGAACAGGGAACCCGGATGATGACGACATCCCTGCCGAGACAGCATTCGTTCACGCGCCGCTGATTTCGTGGGTTAGCGCGGGCGCGCTGTTGCAGTCGGATACCGTCACCCACTTCGATGACGAACCGATGGTCTACGCCCCCGACCTAGATCCAAGCGGCGATTGGGTTGCGCTTCGTGTCGATGGCGATTCCATGAACCGAATATCGCCTCACGACAGCATCATTTTCGTGAACCGGAACGACAAGCGCCTTGTCCCGAACGCCTGTTACGTCATCGGAGACGGGAACGGCGGCGCGACCTACAAGCGCTTTCGCCCGCCAAATAGGTGGGAGCCTGTTTCGACCAATGAGGAACATAAGCCGTTCGAGTTGCCGGTCGGCGTTGAGCCGGACATCATCGGACGTGTGCGCAAAACGATCTTATCGATGTGAATGGGAGAGATAATTCATGCGGGGGATTGCAATGAAGCGGCTTATCTTAGCCGGCGCGCTATTCGCGGCATGCACAACAACAGCCATCAGCGAAGAGATGAAGGAAGGCTGGGGCCTTCAGTTCCGCCAAGACACGTTCGACAAAAGCGTTTTGCCGCTTGCGATGATGTCTGAATCCGGTGACGGGTTTGACAAAGCACTGATCGCTTTCGCATGCGCCTCGTCGGGCAACTTGGTGTCGTTTTTCCAGCCCGAGCGCTTCATGATGTTCGTTCAAACCGCGAAGGCGACATTCCGTCATGGGGACCAGACCCTGGATTTCACATTCACGGTCGGCGAGGTTCCTCACTTTGGGAAGAGGCTTATCGCCAGCACCGAAGATTCCGCCTCAATTGTCGAGATATTTGAAGCAGCGGACGGTGCCGACGTACCATTCCGGACCGAGAAGAAACAGGGCGTCTTTACGTCGGTTGGCTCGAAACAGACCTTCGAGATAATGCGCTCACTCTGCGGAGAATAGGCGTCATGAGAAAGCCCAAGCCTTCCCGCGAACGCGCCGCCCGCGCCTTATGCACGTCCCGTGGCCTGCCAGAGAACACGAAGTTCGAAGGCCGGCCAATGTGGGAAAGCCTCCTGCCGGAGGTCGACATCGTTCTCAAGGCGGCGCTGACACCAAAAGAGTGGATGCGCATTCGAGAGGAAGATGGGAGCCATGACTGACAAGCTCGCCGAAGAACTCCTCAAGGCCGCGAAGACACTGCATGATTTCACACCCATGGAGATCCAGGCACTGCTGCGGCGGGCTGCATTTCGACTTCAAGGCAAGCTCGTCAAAGCCGGTGACCTCACCCTGATTTCAGAAGTGGCCGACTTGGCGGACGAGTTCGCGAAGGCCAACGAGATGAGCCGGGATGAAGCCGTCAACGCGATCATACTGGATTGGGGAATCGAGGCCGGCCTGATCGAGATTGACGATCTGGACGAGGAAGACGAATAGGGGAAGCGTCGTGGGTCGCAAGAAGCCAAACCGAGAGCAGAAGGAGATGAACTGGCTCCTGCTCTTCATGTCCGTCGTGATCGCCGCAGCCTTCGTCTGGGTGGTCTATGAAGTTTTCCACCTGGCGCTAACACCAGCCGGCGAATAGGGAGGGGAGATGGAGTGGTCGACTGCAATCAGCGCGGTAGCCGCATTCATCACAGGCGCAGGCCTAGCACTCGCGTATATGACCCGCCGCGACCAGATTTCGGTCAACCTCTTCTTCGCTTACAAGTCCCCAGTGGACGGCGGCAGCAAGCCATGGTCGCCCATTAGTCGAGATGACCTTCCCCAGGTGATCGAGATCAAATGCACGGTTAACAACCGTTCAAGCCATACTATCGCGTTGGATAGGATCGAGGCGGCAGGAATCCCGTTCACCTATGCCCGCCCGGACGGTGTTACCTATCTGACGGTTGACCATGAGATCGCATCAGGCGGCGAGCACACAGTCTCCTTTGAGGTGTCACCAGACTGGGCGTCCCTTCAATCACAGTTCGACGGCGGCGTTCGCAATCCCAGTTTGCGCGCGTCCGCAATCATCGACTGCAGAAGGCGGATGTATCGACACACTTCACGCACAGCCCATAAGATCGTCCCAGAAGAAACCATCAGAAAAAATGCAGTCACGGCGAGCCAGAATTGATCGCTCATAGCGCCCTTCCCTTCTACGTTTGAGAGTAGGGCCCTAGAGATATAATACTCCCTCTCCAGAGCCCTATAACCCTAATCATAAACTACCGTTATTATGATCTACCGTTATTAGGGGTATCACTGGTGACACCCAGTCTAGGGATCACTGGTGATACTTAGGACGCCCACGGGAAGATCAGAAAATAGTGGTTCACCGCCCTATTCCTTCGACCCCGCGTCACCTTTTCGAGGTCAATCAGCCCTTCCTCTCGAAGCTTCTTGATTGACCGCTTCACCGTCGCAACGCCCAGCCCCAAATCCTTCGCGATTGTCGTCTGCTGGTGCTTCGTGTGGTTGTCCCGCCGGTTCATGTGCATGGCGATGAAGATGCCGACCCGCTGGCAATCGGCGGTCAGGTAATCCCGCCCCAGAACGTGCCTGATCCATTCATCCCGGTTTCGATACCATCGCCCCGCCGGTGTGAGTTCCGTCTCGTCGTTCATTGATTTTTCCTGAAATTCTGTCGCTCGCGCCATCGCGAGACACGCCCATTTGTACGGCGCGATTCCTCCCCTGTCAAAAAATCGGGTACGATTTGTATCTTTTTAGCTTGACGCTATTGGGTACGATATGTACCTTAACGATACTGCAGCACGAAGAAGCGCACCCCGCGCCGATCTGCCGGACACGATGGAGAGGAAGAGAACGATGGACGTGACCGCACACATAGATCGCCAGACCAAGACCATTGACGGCGTGACCTTCACCAACACGCACTCCGGCCAGAAGCGGGCCTATGGCGATAGCTACTACGAGTATGACGTGACGAGCGACATGCCTGCCGATCACGTCGAGCGTGTCTGCCGGGAAAATGCCTACAAGTGCGATCTGCCGGCCAGCCAGTGGCGTGACGAAAACCGCGCCAACCCCTCGATGAGCAACCACTTCCGCTCTCACTACCAGTTCGAGGATCGCGGCAACGGCAAGTTCTTCTATCGCGTGACCTTCCCTTTCGCGGACTAACCCACTCCCCCGGGAACATGGAGCACGAGATCATGAGCACCCGAGAGCTTACAGGCGCAGACTTAGGACGCGCGCTGTCGAACTTCACCAATGGCGCGCCAGTCCGCCGAGTGGACATGAACCGGGCCATGGAAGGCTTTGCCAGGGACAGCAGCGGCAAGCGTCATGCGCTTGGCAATGCGGCCGAGGCCATCAACACCGCAGTGCATGGTGGTGGCCGGTTCTGGTCATCGATCACAGAGACGGAATTCGCCGTTCTCGCCGGTCTGGTCGACTACCTGCGCCCCGAGTTCGCGGTGTCCGAGTTCCATGCCGATCCCGAACCGGCTGACAAGCAGCTTAGCCACGACGGCTACGGCGTTCAGGACGGGTGCAAGCTCTGATGGACGCCGAAGCCCTCCACATCACCCGCGCAGCCGCGTCCCTTGGCGATGAGCTCGTCAATGTCGACCAGCGGCTCCGCGAGATCGAACAGGCCCTTAAATTTGACCCGGACCACGATCATCGCCGCGAGCTGGTGCGTGAGTATCTGGATCTGACCGAACCGAAGGGGAGCGCAGCATGAAAGCCACCCGCGAAAGAAAGATCGAGTTCATGCAGGATCTTGGATACGCGCGCCTCGAAAAGGCCATCGCGCGCCGCGTCCGCAAGGTTGGGGCCGAGAACTTCCTGACCGATGGACAGCTTGACGAGATCGTCTCTGACGAGGTGGCGGACCTGCGCTTCACCAGACACCTCAACATGCTGAACCGGAGACACGCGCGGAACCGGAGGAACGTAGCATGAGCGAATTGTCGACAAATTGGCAGCAAGCCTTTCAGAGCTTCACCACCAGCACAGCCTTTGCGATGCAGCTTAGCCACGCGCAGGTTCGCGCCTTGGACGCCATCAAGAATGATACCTGGCAAGGCAACGACTACCACATGTTCTACGCGTCAGCGCGAGCTTTGCAGCGCCGTGGGCTGGTTGAATTCAACAGACCGGTCAAAGGCGAAAGTCGCTCTTGGATCTATCGCCTGATACCAGCGGGGGAGTTGGTCCTCGACCTCATATTTCTGGCCGGCGCCGGTCCCCAGTCAGACGAGGCCGCCCCGTGACCTTTCTCGCCCTCCTCCCATTCCCCGAACACCCCACGGCCCGCGCTCTGGCTCTGATCGTCATCAGCGCCCTGCTCGTCGGGTTCATTGAAACGCCAGCATAGGAAATCCCCATGGATACCGTCATGAACGCGGGCGAAATCGCCCAGGTCGCAATCATCGAACGCTGGGGCTGGTGGCAAAGCGCCCTCGCCGATCCGTCCAAAATTGGAACGGAAGAACTGCCGATCCACCCCGGCGAGTATCAGCTCGGATACTACCGCACCCGCCGCAAGAATGGCCCTTGGGAGCCTGTCGGGATTTATCCGGACGAGAATGGCGTTGTTGTTGGGTTCCGCAACGGTCGGCAGGTCGAGGACCTGGTCGATCTGTTCCTTTGGTCCTGCCGCAACCCCATCAGCTACGAGGCCTACGTCAAAGCGGACGCAGGCGAAGGCTTCGATGATGAGCCGCCGGCACCGGCTATCGGTGACAACAGCGGCGCGTCTGATCCATTCGAAGCCCTGAAGCTCGAGCTCGCTGGTGAAGTCGAGCAGTTGACCGACTTCATGCGCAAGCCAGTCGAGACACAGGCTGACGCAGACCGGTGCGGCATCTGGGCGAAGCGATGCTCAGACCTTGCCAAACGCATCAACTCGCTGCGCGAAACCGTCAAGGCCCCGCACCTCGCCAAATGCCGTGAGATCGACGGCGAGTTCAAGCCGGTTGAGGCAGAGGCAAAGGAATGGGCCACCAAGGCGAAGCGCCATGTCGAGCCATTCCTGATCGCTGAGAAGCGCAAGCGCGACGAAGAAGCCCGAAAGGCCCGCGAAGAGGCCGAGAGGAAGCGCCAAGAGGCAATGAAGGCCCAGAACGAGGAAGCGAAAGCAATCGCGCTCAAAGCCGCACAGGACGCCGAGAAGGCTGCGGAAGCACCCAAGGCCAGTGCAGGTCGAACAGGTGCGCGTGTGTCCATCCGCGTCGAGAAGCGTGGCGAGATCGTTGATCAGGACGCGTTCTATCAAGCGGTTCGGGACCGGTCGGAGATCACCGACTTGCTGCAGTCGCTGGCGAACCGCGCCGCCAAGTCTGGCTTTGACTTGCCAGGCATGAAGATCGTTGAAATCGAGAAGGCTGTTTGACCATGAACGCAATCGTTCAGCACGACCCCGAGCGCCTGCCCTCACTGCAATCAGGAGGCGCTGTAAAAGCCATCGTCCCGCAGGACTTTGATGGTGCTTGGCGGATTGCGCTCGCCGTCTGCAAGGCCGGCATGGCTCCGAAGGGGCTCGAGACACCAGAAAAGGCCATGGTCGCAATCATGCATGGCATGGAAGTCGGCATGACGCCGATGGCCTCTCTGCAGTCAATCGCCGTGGTCAACGGCCGCCCGACGATATGGGGTGACGGTGCAATCGGTCTCGTTCGCGGTTCTGGCAAACTCGAATGGATCAAAGAGAAGCTAACCGGCGACGGCGAGAACATGGCCGCGTCCTGCGAAGTCAAACGAAAGGGCGAGGCCGATCCGACCAAGGCCACATTCTCGGTCGCCGATGCCAAGAAGGCCAACCTCTGGGGCAAGCAAGGGCCGTGGCAGCAATACCCGAAGCGGATGCTCGCAATGCGCGCCCGTACCTTTGCGCTGCGCGACGCCTTTGCTGACGTGCTGCGCGGCCTTGGCATCGCCGAGGAAGTGCAGGACACGCCACAGGAGCGCCCGCAGGCTCCGAAGCCTCCAGCGCCTCCGGCCCCGCCGACGCAGAAGATCGAGCGTCAGGAAGCCATCGACGCCGAGACCGGCGAAGTCGTTGATGACCGCCAGATCGTACGCGAAACCGGCGAGGATATCGACGCGGTCATGGCCGACGGTGAATTTGACGCTGCCGCCTTCTTCGATGAGCTCGAGACAAACCTGGCCGGCGCGATGGATGAGGCGACCGTCGAAGAAGTCTGGTCCGAGATGGACGCCGAAGCGCAATTCGACGGCGACGACGTCAACCTGCAGATCGCAGTGAAGATCAAGGAACGCCACCTCTCCCAGATCGGGGGCAACAATGGCTAAGCAGGACCACCCCACCCTTGAATTCGTGGTTGAGCGCGGAAGGCTGTCGCCAGCGGATCCGTATGTTGCCGAGGTGCTGGACACCTATCGCAACGGCGACAAGCTCACTGTGACGCTCAACCAAAAACGGAGCCTGCCCCTTCTCAAGAAATATTGGGTGGTGCTGCGCGACGTGGTGGAGAACGCCAGAACGCCTTGGGAAAGCGCCAACGAAGCGTCAGACGCGGTCAAACTGGCGCTCGGCGTGACGGACATTTCCAAGACCATCAAAGGGCAATGGTTCATACGTCCCGGCTCGATCTCATTCGCATCGATGGATGAAGGCGAATTTCGCCCGTTCTTCGAGAAGGCCATGGCAGCCTTGTCCGAGGTGACGGGCATCGATCCCGACGCGCTGCGAAAGCGCTACGACCACATTCCAGAACACAGTTCACCGGCAGAAAGCCCCACCGGTGACGGCAGCGGGGCGCTCGTCGCCACAAAATCAGATCGCTCCGCTGCCGAGAACTCCCCCGCCACGGCGGACGAGGCCGGCTCGCATGACATGGGAGAGAGCGAAGGCGAGCCGGCTTCCGTCGATCCGGATTGGCTCAAGGCGTTCGCCAAAGCGATCATCGGCGCCATCGGTGAGGATGAGGTTGTCGTCGTCAATCAGTCCAAGGGACTCTTTGTCGAAGGCCTGAGCGACGATGTGCGGGCCAAAGCGAAGTCGATCACCAATTACGCCCGCGCCTGCTGCCGGAATGAGATCGAGCTTGATGACTGCCGGGCGACGATTGCCGGCGTCGTCGGGTGCGAGGAGAAGGATCTGGCGGCATGACTGATCGTCCCATCCTTTTCAGCGGCCCAATGATCCGCGCACTGCTTGAGGGCAGGAAGACGCAGACCCGGCGGATCTTGAAGCCACAGCCTCCGGCAGACATGGGCCTTGTCGGGGTCTATGCGCCGGCGTTGACTGCGGTCTTTGGATACGTGACCCCGGATGCCGATTTCAAAGTACCGCTTCGGTATATGCCGGGAGTCCGCCTTTGGGTGCGTGAGAGCCTAGCCGATACGGGAAACGGCGTCGGTTACGTTGCTGATGGAACAGTTGACCCTAGCGCTGTCTGGGCTTGGAAACGAGGGTACCTCCCCTCGATCCACATGCCTCGTGGTTTATCCCGCCTAACCCTGATCGTCACAGACGTTCGCGTACAGCGGCTGCAGGAGATCAGCGAGGCGGATGCAAAGGAAGAAGGGGCTGGCTCGCATCCGTGCGGCGGCTGCGGCGAAAAGAACCCCGATGGGCGATGCATCGGCTGCCTACATCCGTTCCACACGAACGGCTTTCAAGTGCTCTGGGACAGCCTCAATGCCAAGCCACGCCCCCGTTACGGCGATGACGGCAAGGTCACCCACTACGAGAGCTTCCCATGGGGCGGAGAAAGCGTGACGGAAACCTACCGAGGGAAGCCGCATCACATTCATGCCAATCCCTGGGTGGCAGCCCTCACCTTCAACGTCATCCGTCAGAACATTGATGCAATGGGAGAAGCGGAATGACCATCTCAGCCGACACCCTTGCCGAGGTTGCGCGCTCATTTCCGAAGGGCAGCCGTGGCGCTCGGGCAATTGCAAGAAAGACGCTCGACCTGCGCACCGATGAGCTTCGCCTCGACGTGATGTGCCTTGAACTGGCGCGTCTGGTTGAAGCGGAGATCGCGGAGCATCAACGGAGGGCGCGGTGATGGCAGTCCCCATGATCGACAACCCGCTCGGCGGCAGAAGCCTGCCCGAGTGGATCGGCTCCAGCCCTGACGCAAGGGTGCCCCAGTACGTCAAGGATCGCGTTTTCATCCGCGCCAAGGGCCGTTGCCATATCTCAGGCCGGAAGATCGCCCCGGGTGAGCCGTGGGAGGTCGAGCACGTCAAACCGCTTTCCATGGGTGGCGAGCATCGGGAAAGCAATCTGATGCCTGCCCTTGTCCAAGAGCACAAGGCAAAAACGGCCGAGGAGGCCGGCGACCGCGCCAAGGCTGACCGCATCCGCAGAAAGCACAACGGAACGTGGCCAAGGTCGAAAACGAAGATCGCCGGGCGCGGGTTCCAGAAGACGCGAGGATGAGATGAGCTGCGAACAGATTGCCGCTCTTGAATGGGCGATCGGTGAATTGAACGAGTTTGGCGCGCCAATTGAAGGTGCCAGCCAAACGGATGAGCTTCGCCGGCTTTGCGGCGTATGGTTCAAAAGGCTCACCCTTCCGGTGGAGATCGTAGTCCATCGCACCATCGACCCTAACGGCAGCGCCCTTTACGACCGACGCACCACGAGGGGGTGGCGAGGCGCGAGATTGAGGGACCTCTTTTTGGAGATGTTCCAAGTCCTCGCGATGGAGGGGGAGCGGATCATGAACTTGTCGCCGGAGCAAGCCGTCGCACTTTGGGCTATGCGCGAGTACACCGCACCAGATGGGAAGCTGTGCGCCTCTTCTGCATATCTGGCAGACCGCGCCGATATGGCGGACGTTACTGCCGCTCGTCGCGCCATGGACTGCCTCGTCTCGCTTGGTCTGGCTGAGTTCCACGCCCTTCCAAACGACAGGAACGTTTTTGCCGGCGCGGGCTACTGCATCACCGAAGCTGGTCGAACCGCGATCAGGGAATTTGGAGGCGAGCAGTGAACGCCCATCACCCCGAGCCCCAGAAGCGCACGACCCGCATCAGAGCCAGCGCCAACGCGATCAAGGCCGCACTCAGCGCCATGCAGGAGAGCGGCCTGAGCGTGGACAGGGTGTGCGTTACAGGTGGAAAGGTCGAAATCCACTGCGGTGGCGTTGATGAACACCAGTCGACCAAGAACGATGGCAGCGTTGAAAACGCAATGGCCGCCGGGCAATCAGACAAAGACGGCGGCCTTGAGGATTGGTGAAGTCGCCCATGAAGGTGCATTACCCAGGTTTGCTGATCGAGCCTCTGCCCTCCGGAAATTCGCGCTATCGCGTCAGACCGGAGGGAGAGAAATCCCGGCGCATTCGCATCTATTGCGGCCCGGATGACCCTGACTTTCAGCGTCAGTACCTTGCGGCGCGCCGTGGCGAGAAGCCCGAACCGCTCAAGGCCGCGTCGGACTATGCCAAGCCCAGGTCAATCGCATGGCTCGTCAACTCGTACTTCGAATACCTCGAGCAGCGCGTCAAAGCTGGAACAACCAGCCCGAAGACCTTGAAGAAGAAACGCAATCTTCTATCCCGCCTCCTCAAGCATCCTGACCGGAAGATGCTCATTCCCCACGAGAAGCTTATCGAGATGCAGGACGGCATGGGCGCAACACCGGCCCAGGCAGATGCATTCATCGAAGCAGTGGCGGTGATGTTCGATTGGGCGATTGAACGCAGATACCTGCAACAGAACCCAGCGCGCGGCATTAAGCCGATCTACCGTAAGGGTGATGGTGCGAAACCTTGGAAGGCGGCTGACGTTCGAAACTTCCTGAAAGTGCACCTCCCCGGCTCCAAGGCACATGTGGCGCTGTCCGTCCTGCTCTGGACCGGTTGCCGTATTGAAGACCTGACAGTGCTGGGCCGCGAGCATGAGTGCCGGATCGAAGGCATTGAAGCGCTACGCTGGACGCCTCTCAAGAAAGGCTCGACCGAGGTGTCGATTCCCCTGCTTGCGCCATTGAAAGATGCCACGCGCACAATGAAGGTGCAGGGCACAACGTACGTGCTTGGTCGGGGTGGAAAGCCCTTTGCCAGCGGGGACAGCATGTCGGCGATGTTCAAGCGCTGGTGCAAGGATGCTGGACTGGCTCATCTCTCCGCTCACGGCGTCCGCAAGGGTCTTGCAGAACTCCTCGCTGAGCTGGGCTGCAGCCAGTATGAGATCATGGCCATCTTGGGCCATTCGGAAGCGAAAACGAGTGAGGTTTACACCCGGCGCGTGGAGCGTTGGAAGCTGGCCAAATCAGCGATCGAGAGGATTAACGTGTCCCACGCATGGGTCTGACGTGGGACACTTTCGCATCCAAGTCATTGAAAACCATACTCTTTGGGAGAGAGCTTGGTGCGGTCGAGAAGACTCGAACTTCCACGGGTTGCCCCACAGCGACCTCAACGCTGCGCGTCTACCAATTCCGCCACGACCGCACGTAGCTGGAGGCCGGTTCGTCACCGGCAACGGGCATGTAGCAAATCGGTTTTCGGGAGACAAGCGACTTCTCGAAAAAGACGCAAAAAAAGATGCTCATGCACATCTTCAAGCCGAGACTGGACCCGAGCGCCCATTATCGCCATATGAAACAGGTGATTTCAGTACCTGATGGGATGAGAAAATGAGCGAACGCGGCCAGATCGACACCGTATTCCTGCCGCGCGAGGATGCCCCGCCGGTGGAATGGCGAATCGAACCGGGTCTCACCGACTACGAAACCGCCGTTTCCTTCATGGAAGAGCGCGCCGGGCTGATTCGTGACGGCAAGGCCAGAGAGCTTGTCTGGCTGGTCGAGCACCCGCCGCTCTACACCGCCGGCACCAGTGCCAACAGCGAAGACCTGCTCGAGGCCCATCGCTTCCCCGTCTACAAGACCGGGCGCGGCGGCGAATACACCTATCATGGCCCCGGCCAGCGTGTGGTCTATGTGATGCTTGATCTGAAGACGCGCCGCGAAGACATCCGCGCCTTCATCGCCGCGCTGGAAGCCTGGATCATCGGCGCGCTGACGCGCTTCAACGTGACCGGCGAGCGGCGCGAGGACCGGGTTGGCGTGTGGGTCGCGCGCCCCGACAAGCCGCCCCTGCCCGGCGGCCTGCCCGCAGAAGACAAGATCGCCGCCATAGGCATCCGCCTGAGGCGCTGGGTGAGCTTTCACGGCATCTCGATCAACGTTGAGCCGGAACTGGCGCATTTCGGCGGCATCGTGCCCTGCGGCATCAGCGGCTATGGCGTCACCAGCCTGGTCGACCTCGGCCTGCCGGTGACCATGGACGATGTGGACCTGGCGCTGAAAGCCGCTTTCGAGGACGTGTTCGGTCCGGCCGAGAAATCCACCGACTGAGCACTTGCAGCGCGCGCGCCTTGGTCGGGATGCGTTTGGTCTGCGTGTTTTGCAATCTGGGCCATTTCCACCGCGCGGGAAAATGCTCTAGCGTTCACCGGTCAAAGCAACTGGTTCGTCTGCCGGGCTTGTGCGCCCGCGCAAACGGCCGTTGAGGGATCGAGAGCGTTTTCTACTCGGGGCTCCGGTTGGCCGGGCCCATGGCGCTCTCATGGAGGAGCGCCAAGATGCGATTATCACATACCTTCGGGGCCGTTGCCCTTTTGTCATCGCTCACCGCCGGGCTCACCGCCGGACTTGCCGCCGGCAGCGCGATGGCCCAGCAGACAACCAAACAGGCGGCCGACGCCCAGGCCCCTGAGATAGCCAGCGGGCTTAGCGAAAAGAAAACCGTTCACGCGAAGGAACAGATGGTCGCGGCGGCCAATCCACTGGCCGCGCAGGCGGGTCTCGACGCGCTGCGCAAAGGCGGCACTGCCGCTGACGCGCTGGTGGCGGTGCAGACCGTGCTCGGCCTCGTGGAACCGCAATCCTCCGGCATTGGCGGCGGTGCGTTTCTGGTCTGGTACGATGCGGCCAGCGGAAAGGTGACGACCTTTGACGGGCGCGAAACCGCGCCTGCGGCCGCAACCCCGGAGCTCTTTCTGGACGACAAGGGCGAGCCGCTTCCCTTCTTTGACGCCGTGGTGGGTGGACGCTCGGTTGGAGCGCCGGGCGTGGTGCGCCTGATGGAAACCATCCACACCCGCGCGGGCAAGCTCGAATGGGATGCGCTGCTCCAGCCGGCAATCCGGCTTGCTTCAGAGGGTTTCACCGTCTCGCCAAGGCTTCACACGCTGATCGAGGGTGACAAGGGCCGGCTCGACACGCAGGCGACTGCCCGCGCTTATTTCTATGACAAGGACGGCAATGCGCTGGCTGTCGGCTCGGTTCTCAAGAACCCGGACTATGCGGAGACGCTGAAGACCATCGGCAAGGAGGGCGCGGACGGCTTCTACAAGGGCAAAATCGCCGAAAAGATCATCGCTGCGGTGAAGGCGCATGACGGCAATCCCGGCCTGCTCTCGCTCGAGGATCTGGCCGCCTATGCGGTGAAGGAGCGCGAGGCCGTGTGCGCCCCCTATCGCGGGCTCGACGTCTGCGGCATGGGACCGCCCTCCTCCGGCGCGCTGACCGTCGGGCAGATACTCGGCATGGTTTCGGAGTTCGATCTGGAAACGCTCGGCCCGGACGATCCGGAGACCTGGCGCATCATCGGCGATGCAACGCGCCTCGCCTTCGCCGACCGCGGCCGCTACATGGCGGACAGCGACTTCGTGAAGATGCCGAAGGGCCTGCTCGATCCAAATTATCTAAAAGACCGCGCCGCCCTGCTGCGCCGCCCGACGGCGCTAGGCGCAGATGACGTGAAGGCCGGCGACCCGCCATGGGACAAGGCGGAGCTGCGCATTGACGGGATGAGCTTCGAACAGCCCTCGACCTCGCATTTCGTGATCGTGGACAAGGATGGCAATATCGCTTCCATGACGACCTCGGTGGAGAGCGCCTTCGGCTCGCGCCAGATGGCGGCCGGCTTCATTCTCAACAACCAGCTCACCGATTTCTCGTTCAGGCCGGAAGCCGATGGCGAGGCCGTGGCCAACCGTGTGCAGCCCGGCAAGCGGCCGCGCTCGTCCATGTCGCCGACCATCGTGCTTCAGGACGGCAAGCCGCTTTATGCGCTGGGCTCGCCCGGCGGCAGCAACATCATTCCCTATGTGACCAACACGATCATCGCGCTGGTGGACTGGAAGATGAACATGCAACAGGCAATCGACCTGCCGCACCTGACGAACCGGTTCGGCACCTATACGCTCGAAGCGGGAACGCCAGCCGAGGAATTCAAGGCTGACCTCGATGCGCTTGGCTTCAAGACATCCATCGGCGACCTGAACTCGGGCCTGCACGGCATCACCATCACGCCACAGGGGCTGGAAGGCGGAGCCGACCCGCGCCGCGAAGGCGTTGCGATGGGCGATTGAGCCCGGAGGTTCCGGGAAAGGCGCGTCACCGCCGGGAAGCCATGAGGCATTTTCTGACGGGAAGCGTATCAGAGAGGCGGGCCTTCCCGCCTCTTTTCATTTGGGCCGAACGCAACTGCCACGATGGCAGGAATCGGCGAACACGGCGGTGCGCTCAGCGCGCATCCGCAAAGGGATATCAGATCGCGCCGATGAAGACGGCGGCCATCATGATGAAGGAGCTGACTGCAACGAGCGAGACGACATCCTGAAAAAGATCGGTCATTTATCTCTCCTGATCACTTTATAATCCCTTTATGTTCTATTTATGTTCCATCGTCAAGCGTGCAGAACAGCTCACACGGAGCGCCCGGATGTTAAGGTTGACGTGGCGTTAATCGCTTAGCCGGGTAGCACCTGGTGCGCCCGCGAGAAGGCGCGGCGTTTAGGGGCGGTCCTGGGCGCTTCAAGGGCAAAAGAAAACCGCACTGCACGGGCAGCGCGGTTTGTAGCCTGTTCGTCATTTCGGGAAACGCCGTGAGATCGCGGCGCATCCATTTTCAGATCGATCGTCTGGAGCATTTCCGCTTTTCGTTGAATCGCGAAAATCCCCCAACTCATTGTGTTACGCAATTCCGGACGGAAAACCGGTTCCCACTTTTCCTGGAATTGCTCTAGCGCTTCCAGGCGGTGACCTTGCCGCCCTCCAGCGTGACCACGCGGTCCATGCGGGCGGCGAGTTCGTGATTGTGGGTGGCAATCAGCGCGGCCAGTCCCNCGCTTCCAGGCGGTGACCTTGCCGCCCTCCAGCGTGACCACGCGGTCCATGCGGGCGGCGAGTTCGTGATTGTGGGTGGCAATCAGCGCGGCCAGTCCCGACTGGCGCACAAGCGCCTCAAGCGCATCGAACACATAGCCAGCCGTCTTGGGATCCAGATTGCCGGTCGGCTCATCCGCCAGAAGCACGCGCGGCGCATTGGCGACGGCGCGCGCAATGGCGACGCGCTGCTGCTCACCGCCCGAAAGCTCGGCCGGACGGTGGCTGCCGCGATGGCCGACGCGCAGATAGTCGAGCAACTGGCTGGCGCGCGTTTTGGCCTCGGCCGGGTCCATGCCCGCCACCATCTGCGGGATCATCACATTCTCCTCGGCGGTGAATTCCGGCAGGAGATGATGAAACTGGTAGACAAAGCCGATCTCGTTGCGGCGGATGGCGGTGCGCGCATCGTCGGAAAGACGGCCGCAGGCCTGGCCGGCGACGATCACCTCGCCCGCATCCGGCGCTTCCAGAAGGCCCGCCAGATGAAGGAGCGTGGACTTGCCGGCACCGGAGGGAGCGACAAGCGCCACCATCTCGCCCGGCCGCAGGGTGAAGCCCGCATCCTTGAGAATGGTGAGACGGCCCTCACCCTCGCTATAACTGCGCTCAATGCCCTTGAGTTCGAGAATAGGCGCGGCCATCAGTCATACCTCAGTGCTTCGACCGGATCGAGCCGCGAGGCGCGCCAGGCCGGGAAGAGCGTTGCCACGAAAGACAGGGCGAGCGCCATGACGATGACGGAAACCGTCTCGCCGGCTTCCATCTTTGCCGGCAACTGGCTCAGGAAATAGAGTTCCGGATCGAAGATCGTGGTGCCGGAGAGCCAGGAGAAGAACTGGCGGATCGATTCCACGTTCCAGCAGATGACGACGCCCAGAACCACACCCGCAGCAGTGCCGGCCACGCCGATGGCCGCACCTGTCATCAGGAAGATGCGCATGACCGAACCGCTGGTCGCGCCCATGGTGCGCAGGATGGCAATGTCGTGCCCCTTGTCCTTCACCAGCATGACGAGGCCGGAAATGATGTTCAGCGCCGCCACGAGAACGATCATGGTCAGGATCATGAACATGACGTTCCGCTCCACTTCGAGCGCGGAGAAGAAGGTGCTGTTGCGCTGCCGCCAGTCGGACAGGAGTACGGGCCGCTGGGCGGCCTCCTCCACCTGCGGGCGCATGGTCGCAACCGCGTCGGGATCGTCGACGAACAGTTCGATGGACTGCACCAGCCCCTCGGCGTTGAAATAGAGCTGCGCTTCCTGCAGCGGCATATAGATGATCGAGGCGTCATATTCCGACATGCCCACCTCGAAGGTGGCGGCAATCGGATAGGTCTTGACGCGCGGGGTCGTGCCAAAGGGTGTGACATCGCCCTCGGGCGCGACAAGGGTGACGGAATCACCCACCGTCAGGCCCAGATTTTCCGCCATGCGCGAGCCCATGGCGAGCCCTTCGCCCGTGGCGAAGCCCACCAGAGAGCCGTCCTTGATATTGCTCGACACCAGATCGAGCCGCGACAGGTCGTCTGCGCGCACACCGCGCACCACGGCGCCGGTTCCAGCGCCGCTGCGGCCTGAAACGAGCACCTGCCCCTGCACCATGGGCAGGGCGATCTGAACGCCCTCCACGCCCTCGATGCGCTTTGCGACAGCCTCATAATCCGTCATGGGCATGTCGACGGGCTGCACGATCAGATGACCGTTGACACCCAGAATGCGGGTCAGGAGTTCGGCGCGGAAGCCGTTCATGACGGCCATGACCACGATCAGCGTGGCCACCCCCAGCATGATGCCGACAAAGGAGATGGACGCGATCACCGAGATCACGGTCTCCTTGCGGCGCGAACGCAGATAGCGCCAGGCAATCATGCGCTCGAAGCGGGAGAACGGTCCTGCCCCCTTCGGCTTCGCCGGCGCGCTCTGTGCGGCTGCCTCGCTGGTGGCGGCTTCACTCATGTCTTGACCTCAAAGGCATTTACGCTGGCGGGCGCGCGGCTGCGCGCCCGGACCGGAATTGCGCTGCTGCGTCATGCAGCGCCCTGCTGGCTCAGGCGGTTCACCACGGCCTCGAGCGTGAGCGATTCACGCTCACCGGTGGCGCGGTTCTTGATTTCCACCTCGCCACTGGCGACGCCGCGCGGTCCGACGATCACCTGCCAGGGCAGACCGATCAGATCGGCGGTGGCGAACTTGCCGCCGGCGCGCTGGTCCGTATCGTCGTAGAGCACGTCCTTGCCGGCCGCCTGGAGCTTTTCATAGAGCTCCTCGCAGACGCGGTCGCAGGCCTCGTCGCCCGCCTTCATGTTGATCAGGCCGACATCGAACGGCGCGACGCTCTCCGGCCAGATGATGCCGTTCTCGTCGTGGCTCGCCTCGATGATCGCCGCAAGAAGGCGGCTCGGGCCAATGCCGTAGGACCCCATGGAAACGCAGTGCTCCTTGCCATCCGGACCGGTGACGGTCGCGTTCATGGGCTCGGAATACTTGGTCCCGAAGTGGAAAATATGGCCAACCTCGATACCACGGGCAGAAACTTTCTCGTCCTCGGCAATCGCGTCCCAGGCGGCCTCGTCATGCATCTCGTCGGTGGCTGCATAAGGCGTCGTCCAGGTGGTGACGATGTCGGCGATTTCGGCATCGTTTGCGAAGTCGACATCCGCGCCGGGCACCTGAAGCTCAAGGAACTCCTTGCGGCAGAACACCTCGCTCTCGCCGGTGGAGGCGAGAATGATGAATTCGTGGCTCAGATCACCGCCGATGGGGCCGGTGTCGGCGCGCATCGGGATCGCCTGCAGGCCCATGCGCCCGAATGTGCGCAGATAGGCAACGAACATGCGGTTATAGGCGGCCCTCGCCCCCTCGTAATCCAGATCGAAGGAATAGGCGTCCTTCATCAGGAACTCGCGCGAGCGCATGACGCCGAAGCGCGGACGCACCTCGTCGCGGAACTTCCACTGGATGTGGTAGAGGTTGAGGGGCAGATCCTTGTAGGACTTCACATAGGACCGGAAAATGTCCGTCACCATCTCTTCATTGGTGGGGCCATAGAGCATCTTGCGCTCATGCCGGTCGGTGATGCGCAGCATCTCCTTGCCGTAATCGTCGTAGCGACCGCTTTCCATCCACAGATCGGCCGACTGGATGGTCGGCATGAGGATTTCCTGCGCACCGGCGCGGTTCTGCTCCTCACGGATGATCTGGTTCACCTTGTCGAGGACGCGCTTGCCCAGCGGCAACCAGGAAAAACTGCCAGCACCCTGCTGGCGGATCATGCCGGCACGCAGCATCAGACGGTGCGAGACGATCTCGGCCTCGCGAGGGGTTTCTTTCAAGATAGGCAGGAAGTAGCGCGACAGTCGCATAAACGCATCCATTCAGGCGGCTCTGGGGAGCCTGTTCGGAATCAAAGAGAGAAGTGGCTCAAGGCCGCTGTCTTAACGATTTCATAATGAATTGAAAAGCCGCCGACACAACCGCTCACGCGTTGGGGTCGCAGGCTCACATGTTCAAGACAGCGAAATGATAACAATGCATTTCAAACGCAATTTTCCTCGTGACATTTCGTCTCAACTTGCTCTATGGTGCGCTCCCATAACAAGAGGTTGAAGCGCAAATTCAACCTCATTACGCGGTCAAAGTCTTGGGAGGATGCGGTCCAGGCGCGGTTACACGCAGCCGCCGACGATGATACGGCAAAAGGATCGGACGCGTTGAGTTTGCAAGGCCTTTGGCCTTGCTTTTTTTTTGGGGGGTCTCTCTGCGTAAAGGCCCGTTTCCCGACATGTTCCCGAAAAATCGATACGCGTGCCCTACCGTTCTCGGCAGCGTTTCAGGCGCGGCAATGATGGCGCATCAGGCCGTGCGGAACCCCTCCTCCGGGCAAACCGGAAGAGCCTGCTGGTCTGGCAGAGAAACGACCGGACCTGTACGCGATCAGTCGAAGGTGGGGACGAGGCGCGGAATGTCGTCGAACGAATAGCCAAGCCCGCGCGTGACGAAGACCAGCACGCCGCAGATGACAATCGCGATGATGGTGGTGCGGATCAGGGCGCGCAGCATGTGCGGCCCGCGCGGCGCGCTGGCCGTGGTGCCGAGCGTAACCTCGCCATCCTCATCCTGCGTGCGCAGGCCGAACGGCAGCGCGATGAAGAGGACCGTCCACCAGACGATGAAGAATACGGCGAGAAGAGAAACCCAGCCCATCTGAAAACCTCAAACCTGTTCGAGCTCGACGAGCGTGCCGGCGAAATCCTTCGGGTGCAGGAAGAGCACCGGCTTGCCATGGGCGCCGGTCTTCGGTTCGCCGTCGCCGAGAATGCGCGCACCATCCGCCTTCAGGCGGTCGCGCGCGACGATGATATCTTCCACCTCGTAGCAGAGGTGATGCATGCCGCCATCCGGGTTTCTGGCCAGGAAAGCGGCAATCGGGGAATCTGCGCCCAGCGGCTCCAGAAGCTCGACCTTGGTGTTGTCCAGCTCGACAAAAACCACGGTGACGCCGTGCCCGGGCAACGCCTGCGGGGCAGAGACCCGCGCCCCAAGCGTATCACGGTAAAGCGCGGTTGCCCTGGCAAGATCGGGCACGGCGATTGCGACGTGATTGAGCTTTCCGAGCATCGGCTTCGTTCTTTCCATCCGGGCAAAAGGGGCAGTCGCCCTGCCCCTTGTCCCTTAAGTTACTGCGTGACGAACACCGTCACCATGGGCTTTTTGCCCCATGCGGCGTTTGCGGCGTTGCGTACCGCGCGGCGCGCGGATTCCGACACCATGTCGAGATCCTTGCGGCGGTTGCGCGGAATGCTGCGCACGGCGCCAATGGCGGCGTCCAGCATGATGTCCTCAAGCGTTTCGCCTTTTGCGTCACGCTCGGCCACGCCGATGGCGACAATGTCCGGATCGCCATCCAGATTGAGCCGGTCATCGAGCACGATGTTGATGGCCACATGGCCCGCATAGGAGAGCTTGCGGCGATCACGAATGCCCATCTCCTCCTCGTCACCGAGAAGGCGGCCATCCTTGAAGAAGCGGCCATGCCGGGCTTCGCCGATGATCTCGGCGGGTCCGGGCGCAAGCCGCACGATGTCGCCATTGCGCACCTGAGCGACCTCGGGGATGCCCTCCATGGAGCCGAGCGAGCCCTGCGCCACGAGATGCGCGGCTTCGCCGTGAACGGGCACGAGGATCTGCGGGCGGACCCACGAATACATGCGCTTCAGTTCGCTGCGGCGCGGATGGCCGGAAACATGCACCAGCGCGTCATCATCCTCGATGATCTTGATGCCCATCTCGATGAGACGGTTCTTGGTTTCCAGAACCGCCTTTTCGTTGCCGGGAATGAGGCGCGAGGAATAAACGACCGTATCGCCGGCTGCGAGCGCGACATTGCGCATCTCGTCCCGGGCGAGCTTGGCGAGTGCTGCGCGGTTTTCGCCCTGGCTGCCGGTGCACAGGACCACGACCTTGTCGCGCGGCACGTGCTGGAACTCATCCTCGTCCAGATATTCCGGCAGGCCGTCGAGATAGCCCAGATCGGTTGCCACATCGATGACGCGCTTCATGGAGCGGCCAAGCACCAGAAGCTGGCGACCGGCGTCGCGCGCGGCCTCGGCGATGGAGCGGATGCGCCCCACATTCGAGGAGAAGGTGGTGACGACGACACGGCCGGCAGCCGCTTCGATGACTTCCTTCAGCCCCTCGCCCACCGCCTGCTCGGTGGGGGATTCGCCCTCACGCATGGCGTTGGTGGAATCGCACATCAGCGCCAGAACGCCTTCGTCGCCGACCGCCCGGAAGCGCGCCTCGTCCGTCTTGGGGCCGATGGCGGGTGCGGGATCGATCTTCCAGTCGCCCGTGTGAACGAGCGTGCCAAGCGGCGTGGTGATCACCAGCGAAACCGGCTCGGGAATGGAGTGCGCGACCGCAATCGCCTCGATGGCGAACGGTCCGACCTCGAACTTTTCACCGGCCTTGAAAATCTTCACCGGCACGTCGGGCGCCCAGGATTCCGACTGGCGCTTGGCCTCCAGAAGGCCCGCGGCGAACGGCGTCATCCACACATCGGTCTTCAGGCGCGGCCACAGATCAAGGATCGCGCCGTAATGGTCTTCATGGGCATGGGTGATGATCATGCCGCGCAGACGGTCGATTTCGCCTTCGATGAAGCTGATATCGGGGAGAACGAGATCGACGCCCGGAAGCTCCGGTCCCGGGAAGGTCACGCCGCAATCGACAATGATCCATTCGCGCTTGGCGGCCGGGCCAAAGCCGTAAAGGCCGAAATTCATGCCGATCTCGCCGACGCCGCCGAGCGGACAGAAGACCAGTTCGGCCTTCTTCAGATCTTCGCTCACGGTCGTCTCTTTCTTGCTGGAACGCGCCATGGGTCCCTTTCTCTTAATCTGCCTGTGCCGAGGCGACCGCGCCGAAATGCACGTCGCCCGCTGCAATTCTCAATAATGAACCGTCCGCCTCGCGGATGACGAAGCGACAGGCTTCGTCGATGGTTTCGAATGTACCGCGCGCCACACGTCCATCGACACGGATGGACACCTGCGCGCCAAGCCCGGCGGCCCGGGTGAGCCAGCGCTTGCGAATGGCTTCAAGCCCGCGCCCGGCATTCCAAAGACGAACGTTATCGACCCAGGCGTCGGAAAGCGCAAGGAAGAGATCGCCCGCATCCCCTTTGAAACCAAGCGCTTTGAGCGAGGTCGCCGGATAGGGTGTGTTTTCCGGGTGGGCGACGACGTTGACGCCAATGCCCACGGCGATGGCGAAGCGTCCATCCGGGAGGATGGACGATTCGAGCAGGATGCCCGAGAGCTTCGCCCCTTCGGCCAGAACATCGTTTGGCCATTTGAGCGCAAAGCGCCCGCCCGGAAGATCGCCGCCATCGGCAGCGACCGCAATGCGCTGTTCGGGAACGACAGCGAAAAGTGCGTCTGAAAGTGCAAGGCCTGCCACGAAACCAAGCGTGGCGGCGGTGGCCGGCTCGAAATGGCCGACCGTCAGGAGCGTTGCTGCAAGATTGCCGGGCGGTGTGGACCATTCGCGGCCGCGACGCCCTCGCCCGCTCTCCTGACGGGATGAGACGACCCAGAGGTCGCCTCCATCGCCGGCGCGCGCATGTTCGAGCGCCAGCGCATTGGTGGAGCTGACGCTCTCATGGGCCTCCAGCCGATAGCCGGCTGCTGCAGCCGAAGGCGCCAGACGAAAGGCCATGACCTAGAAGAAGGTCTTTGCGGCAGCCTCGGCAATGCGGCCGACGGGGCCAGCGATCACGGCATAGAGCAGGACGAATGCGCCCGACAGGAGCATGACGAAGCGCAGCTCGCCTGCCATCGGCTGGAACGCACCCGAGCTCTCGTCGAACCACATGATCTTGATGACGCGCAGATAGTAGAACGCGCTGACCACGGAAGCGACGAGACCGATCACGGCGAGCGGATAGAGCCCGGCCTGAATGGCGGGAAGGAACACGAACCACTTGCCCCAGAAGCCCGCGAGCGGCGGAATGCCGGCCAGCGAGAACATGAGGATGGTCATGACCGTCGCCATCATCGGATTGGTGGTCGACAGACCTGCCAGATCATCGATCTGCTCGACATTGGCGTCGTTGCGGCGCATCGCCAGGATGACGGCAAAGGTGCCGAGCGTCATGGCCAGATAGATCAGCATGTAGATCGCAACACCGGCAACGCCTGCTTCCGAATTGGCGGCGAGGCCGACCAGCGCGTAACCGACGTGACCGATGGACGAATAGGCCATCAGACGCTTGATGTTGCGCTGACCGATGGCGGCGAACGCGCCCAGAACCATGGAAGCGATCGACACGAAGATGATGATCTGCTGCCAGTCGCTGGCAATCGGCTCGAACGCGCTCATGGTGACGCGCACCAGAAGCGCCATGGCGGCCATCTTGGGCGCAGCCGCGAAGAAGGCGGTGACCGGCGTCGGCGCCCCTTCATAGACGTCCGGCGTCCACATGTGGAACGGCACGGCCGAAATTTTGAAGGCGAGACCGGCAAGCACGAACACCAGACCGAAGACGAGGCCAAGCTCGCGCTCCGCACCCGTCAGCGTTGCCGCGATGACGTCAAAGCCGGTGTTGCCGGTGAAGCCGTAGACCAGCGAGATACCGTACAGCATCATGCCCGAGGAAAGCGCGCCAAGCACGAAGTACTTGAGGCCGGCCTCGGTGGAACGGGCGCTGTCGCGGTTGATGGCGGCGACCACATAGAGCGCGAGCGACTGAAGCTCGAGGCCCATGTAGAGCGCGATCATGTCATTGGCCGAGATCATCAGCATCATGCCGAGCGTGGCCAGCATGATGAGAACCGGGAACTCGAACTTGTCGAACTTCTCGGCCTTGGCGAAACCGACCGACATGACCAGCGTCACGACCGAGCCGACCAGCGTCAGGATCTTCATGAAGCGGGCAAAGCCATCGCTCACGAAGGCCCCGCCAAAGGCGCGACCATCGGCCGGGAACACGACCATCAGCGCGATCACGGCGACCAGAAGCGCGACCGCAAGACCGGTCACGGTGGAGTTGGCACGGGGGCCGGAAAAGACACCGACCATCAGGAGCGCCATAGCGCCCACCGCCAGAATCAGCTCCGGCGTTGCAAGGATCAGGCTTATCGTCAGATCAGGCGTCATTCGCTTTCGTTCCGTTTACTGCGCGGCAGCTGCTGCCGCTTCCCGTGCCATGTCGGCCGACAGGGAGACATTATTCACAAGCGCTTCGACCGAAACCGCCGTCGCATCGAGGAGCGGTGCCGGGTAGACACCGAAGAAGATCACCAGAACCACAAGCGGGTAGAGGATGAGCTTCTCACGCGCGGAGAGGTCGAGCATGCCCTTCAGGCTTTCCTTGGTGAGCGAGCCGAAGACCACGCGGCGATAGAGCCAAAGTGCATAGGCTGCCGACAGGATCACGCCGGTCGTGGCGAAGAAAGCCACCCAGGTGTTGACCTTGAACACCGACAGAAGCGTCAGGAACTCGCCGACAAACCCGCTGGTGCCCGGCAGGCCCACATTGGCCATGGTGAAGATCATGAACACCGTGGCGTATTTGGGCATGTTGTTCACGAGGCCGCCATAGGCCGCGATCTCGCGGGTGTGCATGCGGTCATAAATGACGCCGACACACAGGAAGAGCGCGCCCGAGACCAGACCATGCGAGAGCATCTGGAAGATCGCGCCCTGCACGCCCTGCTCGTTCATGGCGAAGATACCCATGGTGACGAAGCCCATATGGGCGACTGACGAGTAGGCGATCAGCTTCTTGATGTCCTCCTGCATCAGCGCCACCAGCGACGTGTAGACGATGGCGATGACGGACAGCGCGAACACCAGAGGCGCAAGATCGATGGAGGCGACCGGGAACATGGGCAGCGAGAAACGCAGGAAGCCGTAGCCGCCCATTTTCAGGAGAATACCCGCCAGAATGACCGAGCCCGCCGTCGGCGCTTCAACGTGCGCGTCGGGCAACCAGGTGTGGACCGGCCACATCGGCATCTTCACCGCGAAGGATGCGAAGAAGGCGAACCATAGCCAATACTGCATCCCCGACGGGAAGACGTGCGTGAGCAGCGTCGGAATGTCGGTCGTGCCGGCTTCCCAGTACATCGCCATCATGGCGATCAGCATCAGAACCGATCCCAGAAGCGTGTAGAGGAAGAACTTGAAGCTGGCATAGACGCGACGCTTGCCGCCCCACACGCCGATGATGATGAACATCGGAATGAGGCCCGCCTCGAAGAAGACGTAGAAGAGCACGATGTCGAGGGCGCAAAACACGCCGATCATGAGCGTTTCCAGGATCAGGAACGCGATCATGTATTCCTTGACGCGGTGCTCGACCGAATTCCAGCTCGCCAGGATACACAGCGGCATGAGGAAGGTCGTGAGGATGACGAACAGCATCGAGATGCCGTCGACACCCATGTGATAGGCAATGCCGGAACCGATCCACTCGCGCTTCTCGACCATCTGGAAGCTGGGCGTCGACGGATCGAAGCCAGCCCAGATGAAGAGCGACAGGACGAAGGTGAAGACCGTCGTCAAAAGCGCAACATTGCGAATGTTCCGGCGCGCACCTGCGCCATCCTCCCGGATAAGGAGGATCAAAAGCGCACCCACCAGCGGCAGGAAGGTGACCGTGGAAAGAATTGGCCAGTCGGTCATGGCTTAGAACGTGCCTCCGAGCATCATCCAGGTAACGAGGGCCGCAACGCCGATGAGCATGGCGAAGGCGTAGTGATAGAGATAGCCGCTCTGCAGCTTGACGATCCGGTTGGTCACATCGACCACCCGGGCCGAAATTCCGTCCGGGCCGAGGCCGTCGATGACGGCGCCGTCGCCCTTCTTCCAGAGGAAGCGGCCAAGGCGCATCGCCGGGCGAACGAACAGGAAGTCATAGAGCTCGTCGAAGTACCACTTGTTCAGCAGGAATGCGTAGAGACCGCTGAACTGCTTGGCGAGCCGCTTCGGACGCTCGGGCGAACGGATGTAGTAGACCCAGGCGACGTAGAGGCCGAGAAGCATGGCGACGAACGGAGCAAGCTTCACCCAGACCGGAACATGGTGGAACTCTTCCAGCATGTGGTTGCCCGGCAGCGTGAACAGGGCGCCCTTCCAGAACTGGTCATAGGCATCGCCGATGAAGAAGCCCTTGAAGGCAACGCCTGCGAACAGTGCGCCAACGGCGAGGATGAACAGCGGCACCAGCATGACCAGCGGCGATTCATGAACATGGCTCATGACATCGGCGGAAGCCCGCGGCTTGCCATGGAAGGTCATGAAGATCAGACGCCAGGAATAGAAGCTGGTGAACACGGCTGCGATGGTGAGCATGACGAAGGCGAACATGGCGAAGTAGTTCTGGCCCGCGAACGCACCTTCGATGATGGCGTCCTTGGAGAAGAAGCCTGCCGTGCCGATGACCGTCATCGGGATGCCTACGCCGGTCAGCGCGATCGTGCCGATGATCATCATCCAGTAGGTCTGCGGGATCAGCTTGCGAAGGCCGCCCATCTTGCGCATGTCCTGCTCGTCGGAAACGGCGTGGATGACCGAACCGGAACCAAGGAACAGCAGAGCCTTGAAGAAGGCGTGCGTGAACAGGTGGAAGATGGCCGCGCTATAGAAGCCCGTGCCGAGCGCCACGAACATGTAGCCGAGCTGCGAACAGGTCGAATAGGCGATCACGCGCTTGATGTCGTTCTGCACCAGACCGACGGTCGCGGCGAAGAAGGCCGTGAACGCGCCGACGAAGGTGACCACCGTGAGCGCGGTGTGCGACAGTTCGAAGACCGGCGACAGGCGCGCAACCATGAAGACACCGGCGGTGACCATGGTGGCGGCGTGAATGAGTGCGGAAACCGGGGTCGGGCCTTCCATGGCGTCCGGCAGCCAGGTGTGCAGCGGCACCTGCGCCGACTTGCCCATGGCGCCCATGAACAGAAGAAGACACACGGCCGTCAGCGCCCCGCCCTTGTCGAGCGCGTAGCCGAGGAAGGTCAGGACAGGTTCGCCCGCTTCTGCGCCTTCAGCCGGCAGATAGGTCGCGGCGTTGGCGAAGATGGTGCTGAAATTGACCGAGCCGAACAGCATGTAGATGCCGAAGATGCCGAGCAGGAAGCCGAAGTCACCAACGCGGTTGACGACGAAGGCCTTCATGGCGGCGGCATTGGCCGAGGGCTTCTTGAACCAGAAACCGATCAGCAGATACGAGGCAAGACCAACGCCTTCCCAGCCGAAGAACATCTGCACCAGATTGTCGGAGGTCACCAGCATGAGCATGGCGAAGGTGAACAGCGACAGATAGGCGAAGAAGCGCGGCCGATGCGGGTCGTGATGCATGTAGCCGATCGAGTAGATGTGCACCAGCGCCGACACCGTGTTGACCACGATGAGCATGACGGCGGTGAGCGTGTCCACGCGGATCGCCCAGGACACATCCAGATTGCCCGAGGTGATGAAGGAGAGAAGCGGGACGGTGAACGCCTCGCCGCTGCCCAGAGCCACCGAGAAGAAGGCCACCCAGGACAGAAGCGCGGTGATTACCATCAGGCCGCTTGTGATCAGCTCGGAAGCCTTCGCGCCGATGGAGCGGCCGAACAGCCCGGCGATCAGAAAGCCGATAAGCGGGAGAAATACGATCGCTTGATACATGGCCGTATGCTCAGCCCTTCATCATGTTGATGTCTTCGACGGCAATGGTGCCGCGGTTGCGGAAGAAGACGACGAGAATGGCAAGGCCGATCGCGGCTTCCGCCGCCGCGACGGTGAGAACGAAAAGCGCGAAAACCTGGCCGACCAGATCTCCAAGAACCGAGGAGAAGGCGACGAAGTTCAGGTTGACCGCAAGCAGGATGAGCTCGACCGACATCAGGATGATGATGACGTTCTTCCGGTTGAGGAAGATGCCGAACACGCCGAGCGTGAACAGGATCGCCGAGACGGTCAGATAGTGTGCAATGCCGATTTCCAGCATGATCAGATTCCCTCGCCCGTTTCGACTTTCTTGATCTCGATCGCCGTCTCAGGGGTGCGCGCCACCTGGGCAGTGATGTCCTGCCGCTTGACGTTTTCCTTGTGGCGCAGCGTGAGCACGATGGCGCCGATCATGGCGACCAGCAGCACCATGCCGGCGATCTGGAAGTAGTGGATGTAATCCGTGTAGAGGATATCGCCGAGCGCTGCCGTGTTGTGGCGCACATCGATCGGCGGCGTCGGCTGGGCGACCTCGCCTGCGATCTCCGGCGCGAATGCATAACCGCCGAGAACGACGATCAGCTCCGCAGCCAGGATGATGCCCACCAGCGCGCCGACCGGAGCATATTGCAGCGCACCGCGCTTCAGCTCCGCGAAGTCCACATCCAGCATCATGACGACGAACAGGAACAGCACGGCAACCGCGCCGACATAGACGACCAGCATGATGAAGGCCAGAAACTCAGCGCCCGTAAGAAGGAAGAGACCGGCCGAGTTGAAGAACGCGACGATCAGATAGAGCACCGAATGCACGGGATTGCGCGCGGAAATGACCATAAAGGCCGCCGCCACGGTTAGGAAGGCGAACAGATAAAAGAAAATCGCCTCAAGTCCTGTCAGCATGGTTCCCTCGGTACCTAGCTAGCCTGCCGAAGCATAACGCCCGGCTTCTGCGATCCGCCCGGCCAGGCCGAGCGTCAAATTAGCGTGTTCCTAGACTGCAAGCCGGCTTGCGTGAAGCCGGCTGCCGCCTGCGAATTAGTCTCGATGCCCCGATCCGAATGCGGATCGCCTCGAGCGGGGCAGCTGTAGACGGGCGCCCTGCCCCCGTCCACGGGTCAAACCGTCACCGGTATGGTGCGTCCAGCGCGATGTTGCGCGCCAGCTCTCGCTCCCACCGGTCGCCATTGGCGAGCAGCTTGTCCTTGTCGTAGTAAAGCTCTTCGCGCGTTTCCGTCGCGAATTCGAAGTTCGGCCCCTCGACGATGGCGTCGACCGGGCAGGCCTCCTGACAGAAGCCGCAATAGATGCACTTCACCATGTCGATGTCGTAGCGCACCGTGCGGCGGGTGCCGTCATTGCGGCGCGGACCGGCCTCGATGGTGATGGCCTGAGCCGGGCAGATGGCCTCGCACAGCTTGCACGCGATGCAGCGCTCTTCGCCATTGGGATAGCGGCGCAGCGCATGTTCGCCGCGGAAGCGCGGGCTCACCGGACCTTTTTCATGCGGGTAGTTCAACGTGTATTTGGGCGCGAAGAACTGGCGCATGGACAGGATGACAGCCCCGACGAACTCTTTGAGAAGCAGCGATTTCGCGGCCTGAGCAAGCGCAGTCATCGTTTTTCTCCGAAACGCGTTTCAGAATGGGTGATGGCCATGATCATGCCATCCCCGTGAATTTCAGGAAGGCCGCAGTTGCGACAACCATGAACAGCGACAGCGGCAGGAACACTTTCCAGCCAAGACGCATGAGCTGGTCGTAGCGGTAGCGCGGGACAAAGGCCTTCACCAGCGAGAACATGAAGAACACGAGGCAGACCTTGAGGACGAACCAGATGACGCCCGGCACCCAGGTGAAGGGAGCGAAGTCGAACGGCGGCAGCCAGCCACCCAGGAACAGGATGGTGGTGAGCGCGCACATCAGGACGATGGCCACATACTCGCCGAGGAAGAAGAGCAGGAACGGCGTCGAGGAATACTCGATCATGTGACCGGCCACGAGCTCCGATTCCGCTTCGACCAGATCGAAGGGCGGACGGTTCGTCTCGGCAAGAGCGGAGATGAAGAACACGATGAACATCGGGAACAGCACGAGCCAGTTCCAGTCGAGGAACGAGTTCGGCAGGCCGACCATGGTGCCAAGACCGGTGCCCTGCGACAGGACGATGTCCGTCAGGTTGAGCGAGCCGACCGTGAGCAGAACCGTGACCATCACGAAGCCGATGGAGACTTCGTAGGAGACCATCTGCGCCGCCGAGCGCAGCGCGCCGAGGAACGGATATTTCGAGTTCGAGGCCCAGCCGCCCATGATCACGCCGTAAACCTCGAGCGAGGCGATGGCGAAGACATAGAGAATGCCGATGTTGACGTCGGCAATGGCCCAGCCTTCCGCGACCGGGATCACCGCCCAGGCCGAGATGGCGAGCACGGAAGCCACCATCGGCGCGAGCAGGAAGACGCCCTTGTTGGCGCCGGACGGAATGACCGGCTCCTTGAAGACGAACTTGAAGAGGTCGGCGAACGCCTGGAACAGGCCCCACGGACCGACCACGTTCGGACCGCGACGACGCTGAACGGCCGCCCAGATCTTACGGTCGGCGTAGAGGATATAGGCGACGAAAACCAGCAGGATGACGATCATCGCCACCGACTGCAGAAGGATCAGAAGCCCCGGAAGGACGTAGGTTGAAAAGAAGGTATCCATTCGTCTCTACTCGGCCGCCTGTTTCAGTTCGCCACGCGCCAGCGCCGAACATTCGGCCATGACGGCCGACGCGCGGGCAATCGGATTGGTCAGATAGAAGTCCTTCACCGGCGAGGTGAAGGGAGCCTTGGTGAGACGCCCGCCAAGCCTGGCGAGCTTCTCGATAGCAGCCGGATCGGCCGGAGCGACCGTGTCGATGGCTGCGAAATGCGGGAATTCGGCATAAAGCGCGGCGCGCAGGGCAGCCAGCGAGTCGAACGGAAGCCTGTGGCCAAGCACATCGGACAGCGCCCGAAGAATGGCCCAGTCTTCCTTTGCCTCGCCCGGTGCGAAACCGGCGCGGTTGCCCATCTGCACCCGGCCCTCGGTGTTCACATAGGTGCCGGACTTCTCCGTATAGGTGGCTGCCGGCAGGATGACATCGGCGCGGTGTGCGCCGGCGTCACCATGGGTGCCGATGTAAACGGTGAAGGCGTCGCCGATAGCGTTCATGTCGATTTCGTCTGCGCCAAGCAGGAAGAGCACGTCCAGCGCGCCCATCATGCCATTCGCGTCCTTGCCGCCCTGCCCCGGCACGAAGCCGAGGTCGAGACCGCCGACGCGGGCTGCCGCCGTGTGCAGAACGGCAAAACCGTTCCACTCGTCGGACACGGCATTGACGGAACCGGCGAGCTTGGCTGCGAGACCGAGAATGGCTGTGCCGTCGGTGCGGGCCAGAGCCCCCTGCCCGACCACGATCATCGGCCGCTTTGCCTTCTTCAGAACGGAAGCGAACTTGCCCTTGCCGTCCACCAGCTCCTGCAGCGTGTCCGCTCCAGTGCCGAGCATGTCGTAATCGTAACGCAGGTCGCCCATCTCGCCGATCACGCCGACCGGGAAATCGCCCATGCGCCAGCGCTTGCGGATACGGGCATTGAGAACCGAAGCCTCGAAGCGCGGATTTGCGCCAATGATCAGAAGCGCGTCAGCATCCTCGATGCCTTCGATGGTCGGGTTGAACACATAGCCTGCACGGCCAAGCGCCGGATCGAGTGCTGCGCCATCCTGACGGCAATCGTAGTTCGGGGAACCGAGCGACTGCATCAGCGCCTTGAGCGCGTACATTTCCTCTACGGCTGCCAGATCGCCGGCAATCGCGCCGATCCTGTCGGACGTCGTTGCGGAAACGGCCCTGGCGATGGCGTCGAACGCCTCGCCCCAGGAGGCCGGCTGCAGACGGTTGTCCTTGCGCACATAGGGGCGGTCGAGGCGCTGCGTGCGCAGGCCGTCCCAGATGAAGCGCGACTTGTCGGAGATCCACTCCTCGTTCACCGCCTCATTGATGCGCGGCATGACGCGCATGACTTCACGGCCACGCGTGTCGACGCGGATGGCCGAGCCGACCGCATCCATCACGTCGATGGACTGGGTCTTGTTCAGCTCCCACGGACGCGCCTGGAAGGCGTAGGGCTTGGAGGTCAGCGCGCCGACCGGGCAAAGGTCGATCACGTTGCCCTGCAGCTCGGACGTCATCGCGTGCTCGAGATAGGTGGTGATCTCGGCATCCTCGCCGCGGCCGATCAGGCCAAGCTCGGAAATGCCGGCCACTTCGGTGGTGAAGCGGACGCAGCGCGTGCAGTGAATGCAGCGCGTCATGATCGTCTTCACGAGCGGTCCGATATATTTGTCTTCGACGGCGCGCTTGTTTTCCTTGTAGCGCGAAGAATCCACGCCGAAGGCCATCGCCTGGTCCTGCAGATCGCACTCGCCGCCCTGGTCACAGATCGGGCAATCGAGCGGATGGTTGATGAGCAGGAACTCCATCACGCCTTCGCGGGCCTTCTTGACCATCGGCGTGTTGGTGAACACTTCCGGCGGCTCGCCATTCGGGCCGGGACGCAGATCGCGCACGCCCATGGCGCAGGATGCGGCCGGCTTGGGCGGTCCGCCCTTCACTTCCACCAGACACATACGGCAGTTGCCGGCGATCGACAGACGCTCATGAAAACAGAAACGCGGCACCTCCGCGCCCGCCTCTTCGGCGGCCTGCAGCAGCGTGTAGTGATCGGGAACCTCGATCTCCGTGCCGTCGACTTTCAATTTTGCCATGGTCGCTGTCCGCTTGCCTCTCGCCCCTTCCGGAGCAAAATCTTCACTCTTATTCCGCTGCCACCAGTGCCGGCTGCACCTGATGACCATTGCGGGTGAATTCGTCGATACGCCGCTCGATTTCCGGGCGGAAATGACGCACGAGACCCTGGATCGGCCATGCAGCCGCATCGCCAAGGGCGCAGATCGTGTGTCCTTCCACCTGCTTCGTCACGTCGAGCAGCATGTCGATTTCGTGTTTCTGGGCCTGGCCGACGACCAGACGCTCCATCACACGCCACATCCAGCCGGTGCCTTCACGGCACGGCGTGCACTGGCCGCAGCTCTCGTGCTTGTAGAAGTAGGAGAGCCGCGCAATCGCCTTCACGATGTCAGTGGACTTGTCCATGACGATCACGGCGGCGGTGCCCAGACCCGACTTCAGCTCGCGCAGGCTGTCGAAGTCCATCGGCGTGTCAATGATCTCGTGCGCCGGCACCAGCGGCACCGAAGAACCGCCCGGAATGACTGCGAGGAGATTGTCCCAGCCGCCGCGAATGCCGCCGCAATGGCGTTCGATCAGCTCGCGGAACGGGATCGACATCTCTTCTTCCACCGTGCACGGCGTGTTCACGTGACCGGAGATGCAGAAGAGCTTCGTGCCCTTGTTGTTCTCACGCCCGAAGGAGGAGAACCAGGACGCGCCGCGGCGCAGAATGGTCGGCGCAACGGCGATGGATTCGACGTTGTTCACGGTGGTCGGGCAGCCATAGAGACCGACATTGGCCGGGAATGGCGGCTTGAGACGCGGCTGGCCCTTCTTGCCTTCAAGGCTTTCGAGCAGCGCGGTTTCCTCACCGCAGATATAAGCGCCGGCGCCGTGATGAACGAAGACGTCCATGTCCCAGCCGCACTTGTTGTTCTTGCCCAGAAGGCCCGCGTCGTAGCACTCGGCGATGGCGCGCTCGAGCGCCTCGCGCTCACGCACGAATTCGCCACGCACATAGATGTATGCGGTGTGCGCGCCCATGGCGAAGCCAGCGATCAGGCAGCCCTCGATCAGCGTGTGCGGATCGTGGCGCATGATGTCGCGGTCTTTACAGGTGCCCGGCTCCGACTCGTCGGCATTGACGACGAGGTAATGCGGACGGTCGCCCGGCTCTTTCGGCATGAACGACCATTTGAGACCGGTCGGGAAGCCGGCGCCACCGCGCCCGCGCAGGCCCGAAGCCTTCATCTCGTTGATGATCCAGTCGCGGCCCTTGTCGACCAGTCCCTTCGTGTTGTCCCAGAGGCCGCGCGACTGCGCGCCCTTCAGCGAACGGTCGAACTGGCCGTAGATATTGGTAAAGATGCGGTCCTTGTCAGCGAGCATGGCTTCGTCCCTCACCTCGGCTTCTTGCCGAAGACCTTGATGTATTCGGCTTCGCCGCCCTTGGCGAGCGCCTTGGCCTGCTTGACCCAGTCGTCGCGCTCAATGCGGCCATGGAAACTCAGATATCCGTCAACCCACTCGCGCTCGGCCTTCTTCCACTTGGCGACCTGCGCAAAGGTGAAAATGCCGATCTCGTGCAGAATGCCTTCGATCTTCGGACCGACGCCGGAAATCAGCTTCAGATCGTCCGTTTCAGCCGGACGCTCAATGCCTTCGGGGCGGTTCTTGTCTTCAAGGCTCGGCTTCGCGGCCTTCTGCGGCGCGCTCTTGGCGGTTGCAGAGGTCGCACCATTGTCGGCCTTGACCGGCGACGGCGATTTGATGGCCGGATCGGTCACGGTTGCATACGTGTCGGGCTTGGCTGCCTGAGACGGCGGAACCTTCGTCCCGGTGGCGGCTGCCCTGGAAGAGGAAGCCTTCGCCTTGCCGGTGACGGCCTTCTCGTCGGTCAGCGCGGTCAGACCGCCAGCCGCACCGGAGAAGATGCGGTCGATCTGCGGACCGGGTTCGATCGTGTCGCCCTTGCCTGCCTCGAATGCATCGATGATCTCTTCGAGACGCTGCGGCGTCAGATCCTCATAGGTGTCCTTGAAGATCATGACCATCGGTGCGTTGACGCATGCGCCCTGGCACTCGACTTCTTCCCACGACAGCGTGCCTTCCTCATTGAGGTGGAACGGCTCGGGATTGATCTTCTTCTTGCACAGCTCGATGAGCTCGCCCGAACCACGCAGCATGCACGGCGTGGTGCCGCAGACCTGAATGTGGGCGCGCGTGCCAACGGGCGCGAGCTGGAACTGGGTGTAGAAGGTCGCCACTTCCAGAACACGGATCAGCGGCATGTCCAGCATTTCTGCGACATGCTCGATGGCTGCGCGCGTGACCCAGCCTTCCTGCTCCTGCGCCAGCATGAGCAGCGGGATCACCGCCGACTGCTTGCGGTCCTGCGGGTATTTGCCCAGCCAGCGCTTCACCTCCCCGCTCATGGCGGAGGAGAATGCGAAGCTTTCGGGCTGGACGGCTTCGTCTGCGAGACGGCGGACTGACATTTATCTGTCTACCTCACCAAACACGATGTCGAGGGAGCCAAGAACGGCGGCGACGTCGGCCAGAAGATGGCCGCGGCACAGGAAATCCATGGCCTGGAGATGAGCAAAGCCCGGTGCGCGCAGCTTGCAGCGATAGGGCTTGTTGGAGCCGTCGGAGACCAGATAGACGCCGAACTCGCCCTTGGGCGCTTCCACAGCCGCGTAAACCTCGCCCGCGGGGACGTGGTAGCCTTCGGTGTAGAGCTTGAAGTGATGGATCAGCGCTTCCATCGACCGCTTCATCTCGCCACGCTTGGGCGGGACGACCTTGCCGTCGGTGTTGGAAACCGGGCCGACACGCTCCTTGCCAAGAAGACGATCAACGCACTGGCGCATGATCTTCGCCGACTGGCGCATCTCTTCCATACGGATGAGATAGCGGTCGTAGCAGTCGCCGTTCTTGCCGATCGGAATGTCGAATTCCATCTCCGGATAGCACTCATAGGGCTGGCTCTTGCGCAGATCCCATGCAGCGCCCGAACCACGCACCATAACGCCCGAGAAGCCCCAGGCCCATGCTTCTTCCAGCGTCACGACGCCGATGTCGACGTTACGCTGCTTGAAGATGCGGTTGCCGGTCAGAAGGCTGTCGAGATCGTCCAGCGTCTTGTGGAACGGATCGATCCACTTGCCGATGTCCTCGACCAGCTGGTCGGGAATGTCCTGATGAACGCCGCCGGGACGGAAATAGGCTGCGTGCATGCGCGCGCCACAGGCCCGCTCATAGAACACCATCAGCTTTTCGCGTTCCTCGAAGCCCCACAGCGGCGGGGTGAGCGCGCCCACGTCCATCGCCTGTGTGGTGACGTTCAGGAGATGGTTCAGAATACGGCCGATCTCGGAATAGAGAACGCGGATAAGCTGTCCGCGGATCGGCACCTGAATGTCGAGCAGACGCTCGATCGCCAGGGCATAGGCATGCTCCTGGTTCATCGGCGCGACGTAATCGAGACGGTCCAGATAGGGCACGGCCTGCAGATAGGTCTTGTGCTCCATCAGCTTTTCGGTGCCGCGGTGCAGCAGACCGATATGCGGATCGACTCGTTCCACCACCTCGCCGTCGAGTTCCAGCACCAGACGCAGAACGCCGTGGGCCGCCGGATGCTGCGGGCCGAAGTTGATGTTGAAATTGCGGACGGAGTGCTCAGTCATCTGGCGCTGCCCAACCTCTAGTCTTTCGCCTTCTCATCACCGGGCAGGACGTAATCCGTCCCTTCCCACGGCGAGAGGAAATCGAAATTGCGGAATTCCTGCCTCAGATTGACGGGCTCGTAGACGACGCGCTTCAGCTCGTCATCATAGCGGACCTCGACAAAGCCGGTCAGCGGGAAGTCCTTGCGGAGCGGATGCCCTTCGAAACCGTAATCGGTCAGAAGGCGGCGCAGGTCCGGATGGCCGGTAAACAGAACGCCGTACATGTCGTAGGTTTCACGCTCATACCAGTCGGCGGCGGGAAACACTTCCACGACCGACGGCACCGGCGTGTCCTCATCCGTCGACACCTTGACGCGAACGCGCTGGTTCTGGCGCGGCGACAGGAGATGGTAGACCACCTCGAACCGCTTCTCGCGCGCCGGATAATCCGCGCCTGCAATGTCGACAAAGGCGAAGAACTGGCACTGCACGTCGTTCTTCAGAAAGTTGAGCACATCGACGATGTCACCCGGCTCGACCAGGAAGGTCAGCTCGCCATAGGCGACGACCGCATCCTGAATCTGGGCGTCGAGCTTTTCCGTGACGTATGCCGCCAGGTCCTTCAGCGCTTCGCTCATGCTCGCCTCTAACGTTCGATCGTGCCGGTGCGACGGATCTTCTTCTGGAGAAGAAGAATGCCGTAAAGCAGCGCTTCCGCCGTGGGCGGGCAGCCGGGCACATAGATATCGACAGGCACGACGCGATCGCAGCCGCGCACCACCGAATAGGAATAGTGATAGTAGCCGCCGCCATTGGCGCACGAGCCCATGGAGATGACGTAACGCGGCTCCGGCATCTGGTCGTAGACCTTGCGGAGCGCAGGCGCCATCTTGTTGGTCAGCGTGCCGGCGACGATCATCACGTCGGACTGGCGCGGTGAAGCGCGCGGCGCGATGCCGAAACGCTCTGCATCGTAGCGCGGCATGGAGATGTGCATCATCTCGACGGCGCAGCAGGCCAGACCGAAGGTCATCCACATGAGCGAGCCGGTGCGCGCCCAGGTGATCAGCGCTTCCGACGACGTGACGATGAAGCCCTTGTCGGAAAGCTCGTTGTTGAGGCCCGTGTAAAACGGATCGTCCGCGCCGACCGGATTACCGGTGCGGGGGTCGATCAGCCCCTTGGGCTGGGGCGCCACGAGCGTGCCGTTGTTCAATCCCATTCCAGCGCTCCCTTCTTCCATTCGTAGATGAAGCCGATGGTCAGAACACCGAGGAACACCATCATAGACCAGAAGCCAAGCCAGCCGATTTCGCCGAACGCCACCGCCCACGGGAAGAGGAACGCGACTTCCAGATCGAAGATGATGAACAGAATCGCCACCAGATAGAAGCGCACGTCGAATTTCATGCGCGCGTCGTCGAATGCGTTGAAGCCGCACTCATAGGCCGACAGCTTCTCCGGATCCGGGTTGCGGTAGGCCACCAGGAACGGGGCAACCACAAGCGCAATTGCGACGACGAGGGCGACGCCGATGAAAATAACGATAGGTAGGTATGAACTCAGAAGCTCATTCATGGTCCGACTTTCCGTTGCCCGCCGCGGGCGAGGCTGCGTATCAAAGGCCCGTAACCGGGGTTTGTGCGCCGCTAGCCGAGGCAGCAAGGCTAGGCTCATGTTGCAACGCGGCGAGGGTTAGCGCAGGGCGCTTGGCGAAGCAAGTCAAACATTGGCGAGAATGCGGCATTGTCTAAAGCATTTCCGCCGTTTTTCGCCTGCCCCACACGGTTTCGCCGCGTTTCATGAGCGGACTTAACGCATAAAATCGGTGTGTAAAGAGTTACCTCCGCCCTGTCATCGTCCTGTCAGGAGAGGTTGCGGCTGCGAAGCCTGTCGGGTGGCGCGGCCGGAAACGAAACGCTACGTCTTGTGTATATTGGACACGCGAATTCGGCAAAGCCCATGAGAAAGCAGCGACTCACGCCCGCCGAGGTGCGGCGAATTGCCCTCGGAGCCCAGGGGTTTTCCACTGCTGCGCCGGCAAACGGTGTGGAGAGGCAGCATCTAAGGCGCACGCTTGCACGAACCGGCCTTCTGCAGATCGACTCGGTGAATGTCGTCGCGCGCGCCCATCTGATGCCGCTTTATGCGCGACTCGGCCCCTACCCCGTCGAACTTCTGGAGCGCGCCCAGTCCAGAAAGCCGCGCATGCTCTTTGAATACTGGGCGCATGAAGCTTCGCTCCTCCCTGTGGAGACACAGCCCCTGATGCGCTGGCGCATGGAGCGGGCGGCGCGCGGCCAGGGTGTCTACAAGGGGCTCGTGCGGTTCGCCCGTGAAGAAAACGCCTTCATTGAGCATGTATATGAGCGCGTCGCAGACGAAGGCCCGATTGCCGCCTCGGCTTTCGGCGGCGACCGGGGCGATGGCGGCTGGTGGGGCTGGAGCAAGACCAAGAAGGCGCTGGAATGGCTGTTCTGGTGCGGCCGCATCACCACGCATTCACGCCGCCCGAGCTTCGAGAGGCTCTACGATCTGCCCGGGCGCGTGCTGCCGCAGAGCGTGCTCGACACGCCCACACCACGCGAAGACGATGCGCAGCGCGCGCTGGTGGAGATTGCCGCACGTGCACTGGGTGTCGCCACCGAACCGGACCTGCGCGACTATTTTCGCCTGAAACCGGCCGACTCGCAGGCCCGCGTTGCAGAACTGGTGGAGGCCGGCGCGCTGCTGCCGGTCGAGATTACGGGCTGGCGCAACACGGCCTATCTGCACCGGGACGCAAAGCTTCCGCGTCGCGTCGACAGGCCCGCCCTGCTCTCGCCCTTCGATCCCGTGGTCTGGGAGCGCGACCGCGCCGAACGCATCTTCGGCTTCCGCTACCGCATCGAGATCTACACGCCGGCCCACAAGCGCGTGCATGGATATTACGTGCTGCCGTTTCTCATGGGCGACCGTATCGTCGCCCGCGTCGACCTGAAGGCCGACCGCGCCAGACGCACGCTTCTGGTCCAGGCGGCCCATGCCGAACCGCATGCGCCGGCAGAAACGGCGGAGGCCTTGTCTTGTGAACTACAGCGGTTCGCCAACTGGCTGGAACTGGAGAGCGTTTCCATCATGGAGCGAGGTGATCTTGCCTCTGCTCTCATCGCGTACAAAAAGGCGGCCTGAGCCACGGAATTTGCTTAGCCGGAACGGTTTCAGGAAACAGAAAATGCAACCTCCGGCTATCTTACTGTCAAATCCACGCTCTTTTTTTGGCCCTTTTCACAACGCTTTATACGCGAGAGAAGCAAAAAGCCGCTCTTTACGCGACATTTGTTCAAATCCGGAAATTGGTGTCTTTTTTCAATCTTTGGATGAAGCCGACAGATACATGCGCCCTGCACAAACCCGCGCAAAACCGGGCATCGAGGCGCAGAGCATTCTCCCGCAATCATTACTTGCATAACCTTGAGTTGTCCTGTAGATTGTTGAAATATATTTATCTAGGGTTGCTTTCAATTTAAAATTAAACCCCAGATTGCATAGACCTATACTACAAGTTTATAGCTCGCTTTATTCTTTGTTTAATTTTGCTCCTGAATCCTGATGCCGGGCTTGGGAGTATTGGAATGACAAAAAGAATTATCAGAAAATTTCTGGACCGATCGGACGGCAAGGCAGCTCTCGAATTCGCGATCATCGCACCTGTGTTTTTCCTGACGGTCTTCTCGATGATCGCCTATGGGATCTATCTGAGCGCATCGCACTCCGTGCAACAGGTGAGCGCCGACGCGGCGCGAGCGGCGGTTGCCGGTCTTTCCCAGACCGAGCGGCAGACAATCGCACGCGACTTCATTGAGCAGTCGATGATGGACCACCCGTTCATCAATGCCGAGAAGTTCAACATCGATGTCGCTGACGATGCCGGTAATCCAAACCAGTTTACGGTAACCGTCAAATACGACGCCAGCGATCTGCCGATCTGGTCGCTCTATTCATATGCGATGCCGGACAAGGAGATTGTCGGTTTCTCGACCATCCGGCTCGGAGGCCTCTGAGATGCGGGCGCTGCTTCCCCTCGCCCGCCGCTTTGTGAGAGACACCAGGGCCAATGTCGCGACGCTGTTCGCGCTCTTCCTGCCGATCATGATCGGCTGCCTGGCGCTTGCAGTCGATTATGGCAATCTCACGCTTCAGGACCGCAAGCTGCAAAAGGCGGCGGACCTTGCCTCCATCGTGGCGGCGGCAGACATCGTCAACGCGGAAGAAGCGGTGGCGAAGTTCTTCGCGCTCAACAACCACAACATTGCAGTCGAGACCGAAGACGGCCTCCTGCTTGATGAGCGATATCTGACGGAAAAAGAGTATATCGACCAGCAAAAGCGCGGCGTCGCCAGGCTTGTACGTGGTCGCTACTATCCCGACCCGTCAATCGCCGCAAATCTGCGCTTTGTGGAGATGGAGACCTCGCCGGACGCCGCCAAGGTGACGATCCGGAAGGAAGGCAACATCTATTTCGGGTCTCTCTTCACCGATGCGCCCGAGCTCTTCGCCGTTGGAACGGCCTCGTCGGAGAAACTGGCCGGCTTTTCGGTCGGCTCCCGCCTCGCCAGCCTGAACGGAGGCATTCTCAACAGCCTTCTTGGCGGCCTTCTGGGCACAACGATCTCACTCAAGGCGATGGACTATGAGGCGCTGCTCGACGCGGATGTCGATGTGCTCGCCTTCATACAGACACTGGCGACAAGGCTGGACCTGACCGCCCTCACCTATGACGAGATCCTGGCAACGGATCTGACGCTGCCGCAACTTCTGTCCACGATCCGGCTGACAAGCGGCGTTCCGCCCACGGTGCAGACCGTGCTCAAGACGCTTGAGACAGCCACGTCCAAAAACGCCGAAACGATCCGGCTGGACCGCATCCTCAATCTCGACGCCAAGAATGCCCTGACACTGGCGACAGACGCGCCATGGGACATGAAGATCGGCGTTCTGGAGATCATCACGGCGGCAGCGGCACTCGCCAATGGCGAAAACCAGATTGCCGTCGACACGGGGCTCAGCCTGCCGCCACTGACGAATCTTTCCGTCAGCCTGGCGATCGGCGAACCGCCGGTGGGTACGCCAAGCCACGCGCTCGGCCCGATCGGAACCGCCGTAAGAACGGCGCAGACCCGGCTGAAGGTCTCGTTTGAACTCGACATCAACCTGATCGTCCTGCGCACCAAGCTTCGCGTGCCGCTCTATGTGGAAGTCGCCCATGCCGAGGCGCGGCTTGCCGACATTCAGTGCAGCCCCTCCTCGCCCAACAGCGGCAGCGTCACCATCGACGCCATGCCCGGCGTTCTGGAAGTGGCGCTCGGCGAGGTGGACGACAGCGTTCTGTCGACATTCTCGGAGGAAGCGCGCGTGACCCCGGCCAAGATGATCGATGTCGACGGGCTGCTCTCCATCTCGCTCGAAGGCATGGCCCATATCGAGGGACAGAACCTGCGCCCGTCGCGGCTTCGGTTTTCCGATTCCGACATTCATCAGGCGCGTGTGAAGAGTGTGTCCACGCGCAACCTTCTGGGCTCGGTGACCGGCTCGCTGCTCGAAAACCTTCAGTTGGAGGCAAAGGTTCTGGGCGGCTCGCTGCTGGGCGGCACGCTCCTGAACGGCCCTCTGGTGCAGGGAACCGTGAAAACGCTTCTGGCGGGCCTGACAGCCCCCATCGACGAACTTCTCTACAATGTGCTGGCGCTTGCCGGCGTGAAGATCGGCGAAGCCGATGTTCGGGTCACCGGTGTCAGCTGCGAACGGCCGGTCCTAGTTCAGTAATTACCCAAGCAGACCGTCCAAAACTGCCCCGCAACCAGCGTTGCGGGGCTTTTTTTATTGAGCTTCACGCTGGCTTGCGGAAGTGCCGCACCAATGCCATCTGGACGCCGACGGGCGCCGGTGCCACCTTCCAGACAATCGAGTGCAGTTTCGCAGAAAGAACAGACCATGAGCAGCGGCATCCATCACATCACGCTGATAACCCGCAAGGTGCAGGCCAATGTGGATTTCTATGCCGGTTTTCTGTGGCTGCGGCTGGTCAAGCAGACGGCGGGTTTCGAGGATGCCGAGCAGTTGCACCTGTTCTATGGCGACGCGGCCGGCACGCCGGGCTCGCTCGTTACCTTTCTTGTCTGGGAAGACGGTGCGCCGGGCCGCGCAGGCTATGGCCAGATCGGTGAGTTCGCACTCGCCATTCAACCGGAGAGCATCGGCTTCTGGCTGACGCGCGCGCTCGCCGCCGGCCTCAGGCCGGAGGGACCGCGCAACGAGCTGGGCGAACCCGTGCTGCGGCTGAAGGATCCAGACGGGATCATCATCAAACTCGTGGGCGTTGCCGGACTGCGCCATGCAGCCCCCTGGGCGGCTGACGGCATTCCGCCGGAACATGCAGTCGGCAATCTGCGCAGCGCGACGCTCTTCACCGAGGAGCAGGATCTGACGCGCGCCTTCTTCACCACGCATTTCGGCTATCGCCCAGGAATGAGCGACGGTGCCATCGAACGCCTTGTCTCCGACACGGGCGACGCGCTTGATCTGCGCAATGTGCAGGGTTTCTGGTCAAGCGCGCCGGGCGCTGGCACGGTCGACCACATCGCCCTTCGCGCAACTTCCGAACAGGCGCTGGAAGCGACCGAGGCGAGCCTCAGGCGCAGCAATGCGACACCCACCACGATCCATGATCGCAAATATTTCACCTCGCTTTATGCCCGCGAGCCAGGCGGCGTTCTCGTCGAGATGGCAACCGATGCGCCGGGAATGGGCGTGGATGAGCCGCAGGAGACGCTGGGAAGCACGCTTTTCATTCCGCAGGCCCCGGCCGGGGATGAAGATGCCTTCCGCGTGGTGCTGCCGCAATTCGCGATGCCCGGCGAACCGCGCGTGATCTATCGTGAGCTTCCATTCGTGCACCGTTTCCACACGCCAGAAACGCCCGATGGCGGGCACATCGTGCTTCTGCATGGGTCCGGCGGCACGGAGACCAGCCTGATGCCGCTTGCCGCACGCACGGCCCCGCACGCCACGCTTCTGGGGGTGCGCGGTAGGGCCACCGAGGAAGGTGCAGCGCGCTGGTTCCGCCGCCTGCCGCAGATGCGCTTCGATCAGGCCGACATTCGCTCCGAGGCGGAAGCCTTTGAAGCCTTCTGCGAAGGCGCTGCCGCCGCCTATGGGGTCAAAGCCTCCAACACGGTGCATATGGGCTATTCCAACGGAGCGAATTTTCTGGCCGCCTTCATGCGGCTTCACCCGGGCTGGGTGCGCAAAGCGGTGCTTATCCGTCCGATGGATGTGCTGGAGGAATCACCAGAGGCCGATCTTACGGGCGTTGAGGTGTTGATGGTCGTCGGTGCGGAAGACCGCCTGACCCGGCAGCCGCAGGCCCTGTGCGACACGCTCAGCACCGCCGGCGCGACGGTGACCGTGGAAACGGTGGCGGCAGGCCACTTCCTGACCGAGGCAGACGACCCGGTCGTGCAGTCCTGGCTGGAGACCCATACCCCATGACCGTTGAGACCGCAGACGCCCGAAACAGCCCCGGACCGGCCATTGCCACCATTTGCCTTGGCGTGCTTTGCCTTGTGTTCAACGACGCCATGGCGAAATGGCTTACCGCCCATTACGGCCCGCTGCACATCGTGTTCTGGCGCAACATTCTGGCCGTGCCAATGATCGCCGCCTTCATCATCGCCACGCAGGGCCTGCCGGCGATCCGCACGCGGCATCTGGCCGTCCACGCGGCCCGTGGCTTCGTGATGGTGCTTGGAAGCTACGCTTTCTTTCGCGGTCTCGCCACGCTGCCGCTGGCCGAAGCCACATCGCTGGTCTTTGCCGCGCCGATCTTCATCACCGCGCTCTCGGTGCCGCTTCTGCGTGAGCATGTGGGCTGGCGGCGCTGGCTGGCCGTGTGCGTCGGCTTTGCCGGTGTTCTGGTGATTGTGCGACCGGGGGCGGAAGCCTTCCAGCCAGCCTCGCTGTTCATCGTCGGGACGGCCTTCTGCTACGCGCTGTTCATGATCAGCGCGCGCTGGGTCGGACGCGAGGAGAATGTCTGGACGATGATGTTCTATGTGGCGCTGTTTCCGCTCATCTACGCCACGCCCGTTGTGGCGATGGAGTGGCAGCCGCTTGCGCTTGATCACCTGCCGCTTTTCCTCGGCATGGCGGTGTTCGGCTCCATTGGCATAACGCTGATCGGCCATGCGTTCCGCCTCGCCCCTGCCGCCATCGTCGCGCCCTTCGATTACACCGCGCTTCTTTGGGCAAGCCTGCTGGGCTGGCTGGTCTGGGGCGAACTGCCCGACGGCTGGACCTATGTGGGCGCGGCCATCATCATTGCCAGCGGCGTCTATATCGTTCTTCGCGAAACCCGTATGGCGCGCAAATAGGCGCGCCGGCGGGGCTTCTGTCAGATCGCCGTGGCGCGCAGGATGAGCGCCGGCATGTCGAACACCACAGAACCATCCGCCTGCCTGAAGGGTGCGAGCGCTGCCTCGCTCTCTTCAAGAAGCCGTTCGAACTGCTGGTCATCGAGCAGACCGCCTTCAGCCGCGCCTTCAAAAAAGCCACGGGACTTTCTCCATCCGCCTGGCGCAATCGATAGGGCCAGCATTGGAGCGAAGCGCTCAAGCGTGTATGATACCGGCTTCCCGCCACACGGCAGGCTATCAACACAAACACCGTGTGGCCCAAGTGGAGGAGATCATGAAACGCCTTGCACTCATTGCCGCGCTCGCCCTTTTCATGCCGGCCAGCGCGCTCGCAAACTCATGCCCGATCCTGATGTCGGAAATCGATGAGGCGATGCAGGTCGCATCGCTGTCGGACGGCGACAGGGCGCGTGTGGAAGAACTGCGCGCACAGGGTCAGGTCCAGCACGAGGCCGGTGACCACGCGGCTTCCATGCAGAGCCTCGGAGAAGCGAAACGCATTCTCGGCCTCTGATGCATGTGACGCCTCTAATGTAAGTGACAACGTGATTGTGCGCCGGCTGAAAAGCCGGCCCGGCGCACCGAACGATGCAACACAGGGCGCGGGCCTGCTTCCAGACAACAAAAAAGCGGGCCTGAGCCCGCTTCCTTCGTTCCCGTGACTTTCGAGGGTGCCGGTACCTTCATGGTCACCACACGGTCTTCCGGGTCGAATACAGCAACCGGTCGGGGAACCTCACCACATATCTTGCAGGACGTCCCGCGCCGGCCCGGCTGCCGACCACGCTGATATGGGGAGGCAGCCTGAGCCTTTCAAGCCCGGAAAGAGAATGGCGTCAGCTATTGGGCTGCAATCACCTCTTCCTCGCCCTCTCCTTCAGCATCCGCCTGCTCGCCTTCAGCCTGTTCACCGTCCGGCTGTTCCTGCCCTTCAGCCTCAAGGCTTTCGCGCACCTCGTCGATCTTGCCTTCCGCCTCGCCAACGCCGAGCAGGTCTTTCGCCCAGCTCAGCATTTCGTCGTCGACATAGGCGTCAGCGCCATACTCTTCGACACGGTTGGGATTGGCCGCCGCCAGAAGCGCTTCGGTGAGCGCCTGATCGTCGGTCTCGCCTTCATAGGCGTCGGCCCTGGCCTGCGCTTCATCGAGATCGCCTTCCACCTCCACGAGCGAAGCATAGGCGTCGCTGGCAAGCGCATCCTCAAGTGCTGCGCGCTCGGCCTCGAGCAGTGCGGCGTCCTCCTCGGAAAGCGCTTCTGCATCGACGGCATCGAGTGCATCAAGACGCGCCTCGAGGTCTTCGGTGCCGAGACCCTGATAATCGAACCCGTCATGGGCTTCGATCCCGGCGGTCATCGCCTGAACGGCCTCAGCGGCTGCGGCAGCCCTGGCTTCCAGTTCCTCGATATCGGCCCCGAGCATCTCGGCCTCCGCCGATGCAAGAACATAGGCCCGGATCGCCGTCATGCGCGGGTCACTGGCGTTCAGATAGGCATGATAGTTGCGGTTCAGCGAATTCAGCCCCGCGAGCTTGGCGTTGAAGTTGCGCGGACGTTCCGGCCGCGCCTGCGGCACCGGTGCGCTTGCCGGCAGAACCTGAGCGGGGCGGTAGGCGCGCGCCGTGCGGGTTTTCTGCTTGGAAGCAGGCCGCGCCGCGCGCTGCGCCTTGCCTGGCGCTTCTCGTTTGCCGCCAAGAGCGTTGCGCGCAGCACCGACGACATTGTCGATGAAGCCGCCAATGCCTTTGTTGCCCTGACCGCGCGCGTTCTGGTTTGCGCGTTCCGATCCGCGCCGGACGCCGGAGCGCGCCGCGCCATTGCCGCCGCCATGGGATTTGCCGGCCTGGCTCTTGCCGCTGCCGCCGCCATGCCCGCCGCCATGCCCGCCGCCGTTTCCACCACCATTGCCGCCGCCGTTTCCGCCACCGTTGCCACCGCCATTACCGCCGCCCTTGGCGAGCGCATCGACCGAGAAGGCCGATGGCGACAGGTTGGAGCCGGACAGCATGACAGGCGCGGCCATGAGCGCGGAAGCGCAGGCCAGAGTGATGGCTAAACGGGACAGCATGGCAATCTCCTCGACAGAATCTTCGCCCGGAGGTTAGCCGGCGTTCAGTAACCGCAGAAATAACGATTTATGTGGGAATCAAAACAAACTCGAACATCCGGTCGCCAGACAGCCGAGCCTGCGCATTTCTCAGGCAGCATCCTCGTCGCGATGCAGCTGATGAACCTCGATGCGGTTGCGCCCCAGATCCTTCGCCCGGTAGAGCGCGCCGTCGGCCTTCTCCAGAAGGGTATCCAGATCCACGGATGCGCCTTCGCTCGCGGCAAGCCCGACGCTCAGAGTGACGGTCAGGGAGATCGTGTCGTCGTTGAGGGTCATGGTCTGGGCGAAGACGCTGCGAATTCGCTCGGCCACCTCCAGCGCCTCGCTGCGACGGCATTTGGAAAGAAGAACCGCGAATTCCTCGCCGCCCACCCGGCCGACAATGTCATTGCGGCGCAGGCAGGCATTGATGCGGGCAGCCGCGATGGCGATCACCTGATCCCCGGCCGCGTGCCCGTATCTGTCATTGATCGCCTTGAAGTGGTCGATGTCGATCATCAGGGCCGCAAAGGGCTGGGAGAAGCGGTTGAGCGAGCGGATGGCTGTCGCCGCTTCTTCCTGAAACGCCCCGCGGTTGAAAACGCCGGACAGCGTGTCGTGGGTCGCAAGATGCGAGAGCTCGCCGATAAGCCGCTTCTGCTTCGCCATGGCGCTCGCCAGCATCATCGGCGCAAGCGCAATCAGGCTGACGCCGAGCCGCATGGAAATCAGTCCGCTCTCGGTCGTCACATCCACCACATTGGGGAAATAGCCGGCCGACAGCGCCAACAGGCTCCAGAAGCTGAAGATCGAAGTCAGAAGCACGGTGAGGAAGCGCGGATAGACAATGGCGCTCCAAAGCAGAGCCGGAACCGGGAACGCGATGGCGCCCGGCCCGCCGATCTGCACGCTGACCGCGCAGGATGCGACGAGCGCCAGCGCCGGAAGCGTCAGGCGCAGCAGATCCATGCGCGATGCGCTTTTGGGAAGCGACACCCGGCGGGCGGTCAGCATGACCGGGAGAATGGCCACGTAATTGGCGAATTCCGTGACGAACCAGAAGGACCAGCCGCCAAGCGAGGAGCCGCCGAACAGAACCGGATTGGCAACCGCGCCCACCAGGCCCGCAAGGAAAGCCCCGAATCCGATGGCCGCGACCATCAGAGGAATCGATTCCGGCGTTTTCAGGCGGATCGTGTCACGCGAATAGCGCCGCAGCAGAAAATAAGCGCCGCCAACACCGACAAGATTGGCGGCCGTGAGAATCAGCGTCTTGAACAGGGTCGAGCCGGTCAGAAGGTCTGCCGCGAGGAAGCCCAGCGTCGCCATGCCCCAGCCAAACGGCTTCGCGGTCGCCGGAAAGCGCAACAGCATTCCCAGCATGATCGCATTCGCGGGCCAGACGGTCGCCAGAAAATCGACGGGGCGCGTATAGATGCCGACAAGACAGGCGCACAAGACCACCGCGCCGATCAACAGCGCTGCCGGCACTTGCCCGAACCCCGGGACTGCCGCTTGCGCCCCACTGGCTTCCCGCCCAATCAGCACAGATACGAACTCCATCTACAATCGAAGATCAGAGTATCGGCCAAAACTCACCCTCCGGTTAAGAGGTCGGCTAACGAACTGACTGTGGCGATCTGTGGAGGTTATGGTTAATCGGCTTATGCAGATTCCATTAAATTTAGAGGCATAGGCTGGCGGATTATGAGACCGAGCCAACTAATAGCCTTTTTGTTTCGCGCCGCCCTGCTTCTGTCGCCGGCGACGATCGCGGTCCTTACCTTCATTTATCTGGTGCAGACCGCCGAACAGCGCGACATTCCGCCGAGTGTTGACAGAATCCACACGGCGACGATCCGCTGACGCCCCTGCCCTGACAGGACGACATGGAATCACGGATTGCCGGCTCGCGTGGCCGACCCGGGAGTGAATCGGCGTCAGATCAGAAAAATCAGAGAAAAGCGGCCCGCCCGTGCGTGGCTGCGAATCGCACATGGCGATTCGTACGCAGAGCAAGCGATTGGACCAAAAACCGATAACCGGCTCAATTGAGAGCGGTGCGATAATCTGCTTTGAAATCAGGAAGAAGAAGCCATTTGGCAGAGAGTGTATTTCACTCTTTAGCGCGGCCGCCACTTCTCCAGGGAGAGGAGAAGTGGCGCGAGTGACGGGGCTCGAACCCGCGACCTCCGGCGTGACAGGCCGGCACTCTAACCATCTGAGCTACACCCGCGCTTGAGGCGCTCTGCCGTGGCAGCAACGCGTCGATGAGCGCTGAATTAGGGGGTTCTTGCGGGAGTGTCAAGCGCCCCAAACCCACTTTGTGAAACTTTCTTGATCTTATTCGAATTCGCTCTGAAAAAGCTCTTTTCCACTTGCGATCCGATCGCGAAGCACCTAAAGGAAGCGGCTTGGAATGGGCGATTAGCTCAGTTGGTAGAGCGCTTCGTTTACACCGAAGATGTCGGGAGTTCGAGTCTCTCATCGCCCACCATTCCAACCCCTTGAAATCCCTACAAAGCCTTGACCCAAAAGGGTTTCCGTCCATAACGATGTTACAAACTTCGTTACAAAATGGGTGCGACGGATGGCGGGTAAAGTAAGGCATCTTCTGAATCGTGACGGGCGATATTTTGCTCGACTGATCGTCCCCAAAGAGCTTCGCCCCTTCAATGGTGGCAAATCAGAGCTGCGCACCCCTCTCGGCCCAGATCGTCGCACTGAAGTGGTCCCACTTTTTCGGACAGTTCTGCAGCTTTGCTAAG